>CAZVTW010000253.1:0-8363 GCA_964629805.1 uncultured Bacteroidales bacterium
TTGATACCGATACTTTGGAAAGGAGAAAATATATACGGAAAGATTCTACAATTGTTGCACGTGTCTGCGATGCGCTGCCCAATATCGGCTATGTGCAGGGATTAGGTTCTATCAGTGATGTCACAAACGGACTGGCAGATATTTACGAATTCGCCGATATGATTCGAAACACAACGACACCAATCATGAGCTGGTCGTTTAACAGGGATGGTTGCCGTGATATACATCAAATAGCCATTGCCATGGCAGGTGGTGAGGAAGCTTTCAGGCAACGTCCGAACTACATTTTCTACGGCGAACCTATCTCTCCGCTTGTCAGTGATTTTCACGCGATTGACAAATGCATGTATTGCGCGGAAAACCGTATACCACAGGTCTACAGCCCATGTGCTATTGGCGGCGGAACTGTTCCGGCTTCTCATGCAGGGCAACTGGTCGTCGCTTTATCCGAATCAATGGTCGGTGTTATCGCTTCACAGCTGATTAATCCGGGAACATGTGTTATCATAGGTGGTGTACAATCAATACTTGATATGCGTCATGCCATTTATTCATACGGAGCGCCTGAATTAAGCCTTCTTAGCGCTGCCATGACAGAGGTTGTGCATTACTGTGGCCTGCCAATGTATTCAACATCAGGTTGTACGGACACAAAAAAAATGGATATGCAATCTGCTTTTGAAGCTTCATTTTCTATCAATGCAGCTATGATGAGCGGAGCTAATTTTGTTCATGACAATGGTTATACAGAATCCGGAAAAACAGGGGATGTATTCCAGACTGTGCTGGATGATGAACTGATTAGTATGGCCAGAATTATTGAAAAAGGTGTTGAAGTAAATGATGAAACACTTTCTGTAGACGTGATCAACAATGTTGGTCCTGGTGGCCATTATTTGTATGAAGACCATACCATGAAATGGTTCAGAAACCACTGGCAACCAACCCTGATGGACAGGAACAGTTACGAAGATTGGTTATCTCAGGGAAGCAAGACGCTAAAAGACAGGGTGATAGAAAAAACAAAAGACCTGATAAAAAATCACGAAGGACCAATATCAAAAGTCAGCGCGTCAGCAAATAAAGACATAGAAAAAATTCTTCGGGAAGCTGAAGAAAGGATGAAGAAAGAAAATAAATAACAGGGAGTCATTTCTACTCAAACTTTCTGTCAATAATTACAAAATCACAATGAACAGGTACGTCATAGGAATAGATACAGGCGGAACATTTACTGACGGGGTCTTGTTGCACTACCGGACACGAAAAGTCATCAGTACAACCAAGACCCTGACTACACGCCATGATTTAAAAATCGGGGTTATCAATGCGCTTAAAAAACTTGGAATAAGCGATGACTATGATATACGTCTTGTTGGCATTTCCAGTACACTGGCAACAAACTCTATTGCAGAAAGTAAAACAAGAAAGGTTGGTCTGGTATTGATTGGATATGACAGGGACCTGGTCGAAGACTTCGGGTTGTTAGAAGAAATGTCTGCCGAGTGTGTTGGTTTTTTTGATGGCGGACATAATGCTCAGGGTATTGAGAAAAAACCTTTGGACGAAGAACCTTTGCGGCAGTGGATTATTGAAAAACAACATGAAGTTGATGCTTTTGCTGTTTCAGGCTATTTCAGTCCCCTGAATTCGGAACACGAGTACAGGGTTTTTGAAATTATCAAAGAGGAATGCTCTGTGCCGGTTGTTCTGGGTCATCAACTCACAACAAAAATAGATTCAGTCAGGCGAGCTGCCACAGCTTCAATAAATGCGTCGCTGGTGGCTGTTATGCAGGATTTTATTGAAGCTGTCAGTCTGTCACTCGATAACATTGGCATCAAAGCGCCACTCATGATAGTCAGGGGTGACGGAACACTGATGCCATGCACCGAAGCGATTCAAAAACCGGTTGAAACTGTTTTGTCCGGCCCGGCAGCAAGCGCTATTGGAGGGCTTTTCCTTTCACGTCAAAGCAATTCGCTTGTTATTGATGTAGGAAGCACAACAACTGACATGGCCCTTGTACAAAATTCAAGGGTTGTTGTGAGTGAACACGGCGCAAGGGTTGGTAACACACAAACCGCTGTCAGAGCAGGAAAAATACGAACTGTTTCCATAGGTTGTGACAGCAGAATCTGGCTCGATCAGCACAACAAAATAAAAGTCGGCCCTGAAAAAGTAACACCTTTGTCGCAATTGGCCTTAAGATACAAGAGTGTCGCTGAGGACATTTATCAGCTAAAATATGACTCTTCCGGCAGTTACTATATGACTGATATTGAATACTGGGGATTATATAATCCACTGGAGATGGATTATTTTAATTCACTTACTGATATACAAAAAAAAGTCATTAATTTCATCGCTGAAAAACCACGGCGAATATCAGAGATTATAGTTCACAGCGGTGTATATCATAAATCTCATCTTTGCATGGAAGAGCTTATTAAACACGGGTATATTGAATACAGTTCTCTTACTCCGTCTGATTTATTCCATTCAGATGGTTCTCTTGATATCTGGGATAATGAAGCAGCTCACATTGCTTTGGAACATGCAGGGAAAATTGCCGGTATCAGCAGAAAAAAATGTATTGAAACAACCGTTGATTATATTGTTTCCTTATTGGTGGAAGAAATTATTATTTACCTGGCCTGTCAGGATTCGAAGACCAATGATATGCCAGTAAGAATAGATGGTGAATGGGGCAAATGGATGCTCAATGAAACACTTGAAGATAAAAATGATTTCATTGCCATAAATCTCGACAGCAAAGTTCCGTTGATAGGTACTGGAGCTCCGGCAGAATTATTTCTCAAAAAAGCAGCAAGGCATATAAATGCTCATTTCGTTTTACCAAAGAATTATGAAGTGGCAAATGCTGTGGGCGCTGTTTCGGGCTCTGTGATGGAAACCTGTGAAGCATTGGTATTCACACAACAGTATGGTGAGAAATACACCCACGTTGTCAAGTATAAAGAAAAACAGGAATTTTTTGAAGAGCTCGAGGATGCCTTTGAATATGCCGAAATAAAAGCCAGGGAATCAGCAAAAAAGGAAATAATTGAAGCCGGCGCTACCGACCCTTTTATTGAACTCTCTGTGAAAACGGAAGGTTCACTTAACAGGTTTATTGCCAGGGCTGTGGGAAATCCAAGAATGTCGGAAAAAAACAATCATATCAACTCAGAAGTAAAAGAGCCAGTGCATGCAGTATAATAATAATACAAAAAAGATAATCATTGCCTGTGCCAGCATTCAGCCGGAGTTAGAGATGATTATTGATGAATTGACAGGTATTGAAGTAGTTTTCCTGGAACAGGGTCTTCACAGATTTCCCGACAGGATGCCTGCTGTTATTCAGGAGAAACTGGATGCTTTGTCTGAATATCAACATATTGAACAGATTATTCTTGGTTATGGCTTATGCTCAAACGGTGTAGTCGGTTTAAAAGCCCGGAGACAGGGACTGATTGTTCCGAAAGTGCACGATTGTATTACATTTTTTCTTGGCTCAAAAGATAAATACGACAAAGTGTTTCACTCATATCCAGGTACATATTATCTGACAAAAAGCTGGATAGATGAGCAAAAAGACCTGCTTGGATTGATGCAGAACGAATATACACAGCGGGTTGGCCGAAAGGATGCTGAATGGGCCATAAAAGAGGAAACAAAGAATTATACTCATATTGCTTATATTCAAACAATTCAGCAAAATGCTGAAAAATACAGAACACGGGCAAAAGAGAATGCTGAATATTTTAAAAAACAATACATTGAATTTAAAGGAAAGTTTGATTTTTTAAACAAGATGGTACACGGGCCATATGATAATAAAAATTTTATTGTCTTAAACCCGGGCGAAGAAGTCAGACAGAAATTTTTTTATAAATAATAAAACTAAAAAACTCATTATGAACATAGTTGGGGAACTCATCAATGCAAGCAGAAAAAAAATCCAAAACGAGATTAAAGAAAAAAATTATGATGTCATAGCAAAGGTGGCAAAAGACCAGGTTGAGCAAGGGGCTGATTTTATTGATGTCAATGCTGGTGTCTTTGTTAGCAAAGAAGAAGAGTATATGAACTGGCTTATTGAAACAGTTCAGGAACATGTTGATGCCCCCTGTTGCATTGACACACCAAATCCCAAAGTGCTCGAGCAGGCTATTAAGGTACACAAAGGAACACCGATGTTAAATTCCATTTCATTGGAAAAAGACAGGTATGAAAAAATGCTCCCCGTTATAGCAGGGACAGACATGAAGGTGATTGCTTTATGTATGTCTGATACAGGCATGCCTTACACAAAAAAAGACAGGCTGAAGATTGCCGATCAACTGATTAACAATCTTGTTCAGAACAATGTAAAAATAGAAAATATTTATGTTGACCCGCTTGTTCAGCCAATTGGTTCAGGCGATAACCTGGGAATGGAATTCCTGAATGCAGTGAAAGAAATTCATGAAAATTATGAAGGAATTCACACCATTGCCGGGATGTCCAATATCTCATTTGGACTGCCCAAACGAAAATTTGCCAACCAGGTATTCATGATTATGGCTATTGCTTACGGTCTGGATAGCGCTATTGCAAATCCGCTTGATAAACAAATGATGGCTAATATTATTGCTGCAGAAACCCTGGCAGGGAAAGATGAATACTGCGAAAAATATATGAAATCATACAGGGACGGGAAATTCGAATTTAAATAAATATGGAGGTTCTTATGAATGAAAGACAATATTCCGACGTTGTAGATACTGCAAGAAGTTATTATAACAGCACAGATGCCGATAACTTTTATTATATAATTTGGGGAGGTGAAGACCTGCATCTGGGTATATATGAAAACGGAGATGATAACATTTACTCGGCAAGCAGAAGAACCATTGACCGGATGGCTGCTTATGCAGGCCAAATAGATGAAAATACCAAAATTATTGACCTGGGAGGCGGTTTTGCCGGTTCAGCCAGACACCTTGCAAAAAAATATGGCTGTCATGTTACTGTGCTCAACCTGAGTGAAACAGAAAACGAAAGAGGCAGACAAATGAACAGAGAACAGGGCCTGGACAATCTTATTGATGTTGTTGACGGGAGTTACGAAGACATACCATTCCCGGACAATACCTTTGACATTGTCTGGTCAGAAGATGCTATTTTGCACAGTGGAGAAAGAAGGAAAGTAGTGAACGAAGCTGCACGGGTTCTCAAAAATGGCGGTCATTTTATTTTTACTGATCCAATGCAAACGGATAATTGCGACGAAAGTGTTTTACAACCGGTTTATGACAGAATTAACTTATCATCCCTTGGGTCGCCGGCATTTTACAAATCTGCCTGCAGTGAAGAAGGACTAAAACTTATGACTTTTGAGGAATTAACTCAGCATCTGGTGAAACATTATTCAGTTGTTCTGGAGGAAACAGAAAAAAATATGGACAAATTACAGGGAAAAGTCTCTGACAAATACATTCAAAACATGAAAAAGGGTCTTAAACACTGGATCAATGGTGGTAAGGAAGGTAATTTAACCTGGGGGATTTTCCATTTCACTAAATAGATTATAAACATCTTATTATCAACTGATATTTTATTATTCTCGTTTTTGTGTTATTTTTATCGCTTTTAAATTAATTAAATAAATATATTCAAATGAGCAATTTAGAAAGAATAGACGAAAAACTACCTTATAAGGTAAAAGACATTGGCCTGGCAGAATGGGGCCGAAAAGAAATTGAACTGGCAGAGCATGAAATGCCTGGTTTGATGAATCTTCGTAAAAAATATGCAGGAGAAAAGCCCCTGAAAGGCGCCAGGATAACCGGCTCTCTCCACATGACAATCCAGACTGCCGTGTTGATAGAAACCCTTACTGCCCTGGGCGCTGATGTTCGCTGGGCAAGTTGTAACATTTACTCCACTCAGGACGAAGCGGCAGCAGCTATTGCCAAAACAGGCGTTCCTGTCTTTGCCTGGAAAGGTGAAACACTGGATGAATACTGGTGGTGTACCGCCCAGGCATTGAGTTTTCCCGGAGGCAAAGGCCCTCATCTCATTGTTGACGATGGCGGAGACGGCGGGCTGATGGTTACAATGGGATATGAAGCTGAGAAAGACCCTTCAATACTTGACAGAAAAGCCGAAGCCTGGGATGAAATAGCGCTTATTAAAAAACTCAAACAAATCCATGAACAGGATAAGGATAAATGGCACCGGACAATTAAAGAATTCAAAGGCGTTTCGGAAGAAACAACTACCGGTGTACACCGTCTTGTTCAAGCCAGAAATAAAGGCACTTTGCTGTTCCCGGCCATCAATGTAAATGACTCTATAACGAAATCAAAATTCGATAACCTGTATGGCAACCGCGAATCACTGATTGACGGTATTAAACGTGCCACAGATGTGATGATAGCCGGTAAAATGGCTGTTGTTTGTGGTTATGGCGGTGTTGGTAAAGGATGCGCAAACGCTCTGAGCAATTATGGCGCCCGCGTAGTGGTTACAGAGGTTGATCCGATTTGTGCTTTACAGGCTTCAATGGAAGGATACCAGGTAATGACTGTTGAAGACGTGCTTGATAAAGCAGACATATATGTCTCAGCTACAGGAAACAAGGATGTCATTACCCTGGAGCATATGAAAAAAATGAAAGACAAAGCCATTGTTTGTAACATTGGACACTTTGACAATGAAATACAGGTTGAAAAGATGGAAGATGATCCAACAGTCAGGAAAGAAAATATCAAACCACAGGTTGATCTCTACCATTTCGAAGACGGACATGCTATTATCCTCCTGGCTGGTGGTCGACTTGTCAATCTGGGGTGTGCAACAGGACATCCTTCTTTTGTTATGAGTAACTCATTTTCGAACCAGGTGCTTGCTCAGATTGATCTTTGGCAAAATGATCGCAAAATTGATGTATACAGGCTTCCAAAACAGCTTGATGAAGAAGTTGCCCGTGCACATCTCGATCATGTTGGCGTTAAACTGACAAAAATGACAAAGGAGCAATCTGACTATATTGGTTACCCGGTTGAAGGGCCATACAAAGAAGAACATTATACATACTAAAATCGAATTTAACATATTTATTAATCAGTAAAATTAATTCATTACATTATGCCACGTTTATATACATCAGAATCAGTCTCAGAGGGACATCCTGACAAGGTAAGTGACCAGATATCAGATGCTGTCTTAGATGCATTATTGATACAGGACCCGGATGCAAAATGTGCATGCGAAACATTTGTCACAACAGGAACAGTTATAGTAGGCGGAGAAATAAAGACAGATACATATGTGGATATTCAGACTGTCGCACGTGAGGTCATTAAGGACATAGGTTATACAAAAGCTGAATACAAATTTCAGTCAGATGCCTGTGGGGTTATGAACATGATTCATGAGCAATCATCAGATATCAGACAGGGCGTTGACCGTGGAAGTGAAGAAGAACAGGGCGCAGGCGACCAGGGAATGATGTTTGGTTATGCAACCAACGAAACAGAAAATTTCATGCCTCTTCCCATTGACCTCTCTCACCGGATTTTACAGGCACTGGTAAAAATCAGGAAAGCAGGGAAAGAAATGACGTATCTTGCTCCTGATTCAAAATCGCAGGTCACTGTTGAGTATGATAAAAACAACGATCCTGTCAGGATTGATACCATTGTTGTTTCTACACAACATGATGCAGACGTAACGAACGAACAAATCAAAAAAGATGTTATTAACATTTTAATTCCGAGGGTAAAAGCAAGTTATCCTGAAAAAATACAAAAACTTTTCCAGGATGACATTAAATATCATGTGAATCCGACCGGTAAATTCGTTATTGGCGGGCCACATGGCGATGCAGGACTGACAGGAAGAAAAATTATTGTTGATACTTATGGTGGTAAAGGCGCTCACGGCGGAGGTGCCTTTTCAGGTAAAGACTCCTCAAAAGTAGACCGTTCCGCAGCATATGCAGCCAGACATGTGGCCAAAAACCTGGTAGCTGCCGGTGTCGCAGACCGCGTCGAGATACAGGTGGCTTATGCCATTGGTGTGGCCGAACCAGTGAGTATTGACGTGAACACTTTTGGAACTTCCAAGGTAGGAGATGACGAAATGATCAGTGAAAAGGTGAAAGAAATATTTGATATGAGACCAGGTGTTATCGTAAAACGCCTCGGTCTGAAAAATCCAATATTCCGCGAAACCGCTGCTTACGGACACATGGGTCGTAAACCCGGTACCAAAACTGTTCAGGTCAATGGTGAAGCGAAAACCTTTGAAACTTTTACCTGGGAAAAACTTGATTATGTTGATAAGGTGAAGAAGGTTTTTGGTATTAATTA
>CAZVTW010000254.1:0-8333 GCA_964629805.1 uncultured Bacteroidales bacterium
TTTGCAAACCTACTCCAAATTAATTTACATGTCAAGCCTTATTTCACAAGCGTAGCTTCTTATTTCATAAGCGTAGCCTCTTTTTTGTTGTTATTTGATAATTAGTGTTTTAGTAGCTTTTTCCTGATAATAGACATTTTTCGGCATGAAAATGAAACGCTTATATCATTATTCATGGTGATTTGCCTGGTTTTGTATAGCGCCTGTCTGACATGAACAGTATTGATGAGGGTTGAGCGATGCACCCCTCAGGAAGGTCTTGTTGTTAATCATCTCCTCTATTTTACTGATGCGCTGTGAAGGAAAATAATTTTTTCCGTTGGTAGTAAAAATCTGGCTATAACTTCCGGCCGCACGGATATAGATAATATCTGCCAGTGGTATCCTGTTGATGCCATATTTATCGGGTATTGTCAGTATCTGTCCGTCAAGCGCTTCCTCCTGAATATTGTTAAGACCGGTTCTGGCTTCATCTACCGGCGTTTCCTGTCCCTGCACATTCGATTCATTGTCAGGGTTACTTTCCCTGCCCCTGTTGATACACTCATTATCATTTCTTTTTTTCTCAATGATGTGTATTCTTTTGTTTTTAGGTTCTTGCGTGTTCATTTTAGTTTTGTTTTAAATTTTTGATTTAATTCATCCTTTTCATGGTTTGTTGATTTTCAGAAGGGAATTGTTACCTGGTTTTTTATTTTTTTTCGTATTTTTCTGCAATAATTTTGGCTTAATTAAATGTATTACAGCAAAATAAAAGAATGTTAATTTTTTTTATTTGCGAGAAAAGTTTTCATGGAAGTATTACTTTGACACAACCGGAAATAGAAATTTAATTGTTGCTTCGCGATGAAATATTAATCTACATCCTTCGGACTATTGTTAAGTTTATCGATTATTGTTTATTGATACAATCTAATGCTTGCAGGTCTGTAACGTGCGATGTGGCAAAAATTCGAAGGCAAATAGATGGATATATGGATGATCTGTTGATTGTATATGTTGCTCTAAGATGTGTGAAAAAAAACCTCAAAACGTTTTTTGGGTGTTAGTTCAGACCTCAAAACAAGCAATCAAACGTAAAATGGAGATTAACAGTCCTGACCTGGCTGATATATTCAGCAGAAATGAGAATTATCCTGACTGAATTGAAATACATTACGCATAATTTGGTGGCAAATGGATTTTATTGAGTGGACACAACCAGAAAAAAATGTCACCTTTATTCAAAAAATCTCAAATCCCATGATTTTTGTGGATTATACCATAATTTTTCACCGGTAATGTGCAAAGGAGAGGGTATATTATTCGAGTAAAGCATGCCTGTGCCAAGTCCCTGGTACATGTTTGTTTTAAATGTATGTGTCCATTGAGCGATGCTGTTGAGTCCGATGTTTGATTCAAGCGCTGAGGTTATCCACCAGCCTGTATTTTTTTTATTCGCGATTGAAATCCATTCTTCACTCTCTTTAAACCCGCCTAAAAGTGTTGGTTTAATGATGATGTAAGAGGGATTTATATCTTTTAAGAGTTTTTCTTTCTGAATGGTGTTAAAATGACCAATCAGTTCTTCGTCCAGGGCAATCGGGATTGGTGATTTTTCACATAAAAAAGCCATTTTTTCTGTGAAACCGGGTTTTATTGGTTGTTCCAGGGAATGAATGTGAAACTTTGAAAGCGCCCGGAGCTTCTGTAATGCCTCGTCAGGGGTAAAAGCGCCATTGGCGTCCAGGCGAATTTCCAAATCCTGCGGCTGGAATGACTTTCTTATCTGACGCAACAAATCAAGCTCATCATCAAACCCAATGGCGCCAATTTTAAGCTTCAGGCACCTGAATCCCTGGTCAATTTTTTGTTCAATACGTTTGTACATGTCCTGTTTTGAGCCCATCCATATGAGGCCGTTGATGGAAATCCCCACTTTCCCCCGGGTAAATTCAGAAGGGAAAAGCTTTTTATCGCCTTTATGCTTTAGGTCACGCAAAGCTGTTTCAATTCCAAACCTGACAGCAGGAAATTTGTTAAGATCATTCGGCAGGTCTTCATCATTTTCAATAGCGTGGCAAACATGTTGTATCTTTTCAGAAATGTTATCTGCCGCATCCCTGCTGAGACCAGGTATGGGGCTACATTCGCCAATGGCAGGCATGTGCTGTTGTCCGTCACTGATAAGAATAAACCAGCTTTTTTTCCGGTGCAGAATTCCACGGGATGTTCCTGCCGCAAAATTGAATTGAAGTATATATTCTTTAAACCGGACTTTAAGCATACATTGACAAAATAAATCCACCCCCAAATGTGATTGCGTAAGCGAAGGTGTTTAAAGCCATTTTTTTCAGGTAAGGGTCCAATAATTGTGGTTCTTTGATTGTGACCACACTGTAAAGGTTTATAAACAGGAAGGGTATTGAAACCAGGAAAAGCCACTGCATGTTTGATGAATAATTCAGAATAACATAAATAACAGCAAAAACAACAGCAACAGTAATAAGCAGGATGTGATAGATTTTTGCCGGTTTTAGCCCGAGCATAACAACAAGCGTTTTTTTACCGGCATTCCGGTCGCTTTGCCAGTCTCTCAAATTATTAATATTGAGCACAGCAGCGCTGAGTAATCCAAGGCTTGCTGCCGGAAAAAATATATCAAAGGGTAAGGTCAGTGTATGGAGAAAATATGTTCCTGCCACACCAACCAACCCGAACCAGATGAAAACAAACACATCGCCAAGCGCCCGGTATCCAAAAGGTTTTTTCCCAACTGTATATTTTATTGCTGAAATAAGAGCGCCAAACCCCAACAGTAAAAACCAAAAAGCATGGTTGTAAGACGAATATTTTGTTCCTTCATATATCAAAATTACCCCGGAAACAAGACTGGCTGAAACAAACAGGACAATAACCCTGTACATCTGGTGAGATTTGATGAGTCCGGATTGCATACCTCTGACAGGACCGATTCTTTCTTCATTATCCGTACCCTTTTGTGCATCACCGTAATCATTAGCCAGGTTGGACAGAATCTGGAGCAGCAAGGTAGTTATTGTTGCCAGAATAAAAATCTCCGGTCTGAAATTTTCCTGGTAAGCAGCCAGAGCGCTACCGAGGGCCGGTGTTGAAAAGGCAAGCGGCAGTGTCCGCAATCTGAATGCCCCAATCCAAGCTTTTGTTTTGTTGTTCACACGTGCAAAGTTTATTTTCAGTCAAAGATACAAAAAATTACGGCAGATTTGGGTATTTACCGAAATCCGGCGGCCTTTTTTCAAGAAATGCTTTTTTCCCTTCGTGTGATTCATCGGTCATATAATAGAGCATAGTTGCGTTGCCTGCGAATTCCTGCAAACCGGCCTGACCATCAAGCTCGGCATTCAATCCGGTTTTGATCATCCTGAGGGCAACAGGACTCAGTTGCATCATTTCTTTTGCCCACTGTACAACTTCATCTTCAAGTTTGTTAAAAGGGACAACAGTATTCACAAGTCCCATTTCCAAAGCCTGTTGAGCAGAATACTGACGGCACAGGAACCAAATTTCACGGGCTTTCTTTTGTCCGACGACCCTGGCCAGGTAAGACGAACCGAATCCTGCATCAAAACTGCCAACCCTGGGCCCTGTTTGTCCAAAAATAGCATTATCAGAGGCTATTGACAGATCACACACGACATGCAACACATGACCACCGCCAATGGCATAGCCGTTGACCATTGCAATTACCGGCTTTGGCAAAGACCGGATTTGTTTCTGAACATCCAGGATATTCAGCCTGGGGATACCATCTTTACCAACATAACCGGCAATGTTTTTGACATTCTGATCACCGCCGCTGCAAAAGGCTTTGTCACCTTCGCCGGTTAAAACAACAACACGTACATCCGGATTTTCACGGCAATGAACAAGCGCTTCACCCATCTCTTTCACTGTATCAGGGGTAAAGGCATTCCTGTATCTTGGTCTGTTGATGGTAATTTTGGCTATACCTTCAAAAAAATCAAATCTTATTTCTTCATACGCTTTTATGGTTGTCCATTCTCGTTTACTCATATGATGTTTCTTTTATTTTTGTTAAATAATCATGTAATAGTTTTGCATTATTGACATCCGAAGTTATTATTTCCAGCAATGCTGTTTTCGGTTCTTTATACATATTTTTTATGCTTTTGATAACCGATTTTTTTATATCACACCGAAAATAGCTTATTCCGTATGCCTGGCATAAAGCGGACATATCGACTTTAACAGGTGTGGTAAAGTATTCCTCTACTTTATTTATGAGTCCTTTGGTGTCCAAAATTCTGAAAATATCGCCTCCCCCGTTGTTGATAACAATAATTTTGAGATTGCCGGGGATATGATTGTTGAATAAAGCATTGGAATCATACAAAAAACTGATATCCCCGATAATTGCAGTGACAATGCTTTTTGTTCCGAGGGTACACCCCACAGCTGTTGATAAACAGCCATCTATACCGGAAACGCCGCGATTTCCATAATATTCAATATCACTTCGTGTGTCAAAATATTGTGTATATCGAATAGCTGAACTATTACCAATATGAACAACACTTTGAGGGGGTAATTGTTCCAGTAAAATACCAAATACGGTTAAATCACCAGCAGGAAAGTCTTTCAACAACCTGGCATGCGTATTTCTGATATGATTCTCCCTTTTGAGGCAGCGTCCGGCATATGACGATGTCTGTTGTTTCGTTTGACTGGAGAGGGCCTTTAAAAAACTCCCTGCAGAGGTGGAAATAATTTGAGAAAGGGCAAGATAGTTATCTACTGGTCTTCCTGCCGAATCAACATGCCAGTGCTGAACCGAATTTGCTGCCCTGAGAAACATTTTTAATTGCTTTGATAATATCGCCCCTCCTATGGTGACGATTATTTCAGGCAGATATTCCTCTTTCTCTTCCTTGTGTAGACTAAAAAGAAAACGGTCATGACATGAAATATAATTCTCATTTGCCTGGTTTGATAAATTTTCTGCCAGAATCACCACATCCTGCCTTTTTGATAGTTCAGTCAGATGATATAGCATTTCACTATTAGGATCGTGGAAACCAACAACAATCATCTTTTTTGTACATGAGTTCCACAGGAAAGATAATTCGTCCGGGAGTTGAAAATCCTGGTTGACCTCGTTCAGCCTTGAGATATGCAGCTTATCAGAAGGGGGCTGGATTTTTGAATATAAAGGAACTCTCAGTGGTATGTTGATATGCACAGGTCCCGGCGGTGTCTGAAGTGAAAGATTCACAGCATTTGATAATGTTCTGTGTGTCCGGAGAAGGTCAATTTTATGTATTGTTTCCTCAGGCAGTTGAAATGATTTTTTGATGAAATTTCTGAATACATGTTGTTGCCTGATTGTCTGGCCATCGTTTTGATCAATCCACTCTTCGGGTCTGTCTGCTGTTAAGGCAATTAGAGGAACTTCCTGGTAATAGGCTTCAGCAAGCGCCGGAGCAAAATTTAAGGCTGCTGTCCCGGATGTGCAAGACAGAATAACAGGCGAACCGGATGTACGTGCCAGCCCCAGAGCAATGAAGCCGGCGCTGCGTTCATCAGGGACGGAAAAACACGTGATGTTGTTGTGCTGAGTCAGGCTCAGGATAAGCGGTGCATTTCGTGAGCCTGGTGATATAACGGCATATTGCACGCCAAGTTCGTACAGGATAAATGGTAAATCACTGATTCCCTGTCTGAAATTCATAAGCGCCGGATGTTTTACTGTTGTTTTTCAACAATCATATTGGTGAACCTGCTGGTTGATGCCAGGTTGTTGTCCTCATCATAAATACCAATATCCCAGATATGAGTACTTCTGCCTTTGTGAATTATTTTTGCCACTCCCCTGACTGTACCCTGTTTGACAGCTTTTATATGGTTTGAAGAGATGGACAATCCCAATACAGTATATTTATCCATATCGACCAGCAAGGCAGATGCAGCGCTTCCCAGGGTTTCTGCAAGGGCCAGCATAGCGCCTCCGTGAAGAATCTGCCAGGGTTGAATGGTACGTTGATCAACAGGCATGGTGGCCTCAAGGGTGTTATTGTCCCATTGGGTGAATTCAATTCCCAGCGTTGAAACAAGCGTGTTCCTGCATTTGTCGTTCAGGTAATGTATTGCTGATGAATTATCACCTTGCTGTTTATTATTCATGCCTGAAGAAATTTAAATGACAAAAATAATAAAAACAGCGGTTTTCGGTAATTTGTTTTTAGCAATTTTGGATAAGCAGGAAATATTGTTTTCATCTACTTTTGCCATCATAATTTTTTTTATTTTATCATTAAAAATTCATACAATATGAACAAACAATATGTTTTACGTCCAATCGGGCATGTAGAAACAAAAAACGGAGGGTTTTCTGTTATAGTTGACAAAGAATTCACGTCCGCATTATCCGGATTACAGGGATTCAGCCATTTACAGGTTCTTTGCTGGGGACATTTATTTGACGAAGATGAATATCGCCAAGTCCTGGAAACTGATAAACCCTACAAAAAAGCGCCGGATAAACTCGGTATTTTTGCAACACGGTCCCCTTTACGGCCCAATCCTGTGCTTGTTTCTGTTGTGCCGGTTATACATCTTGATATGGAGAATGGCATTATCAGGGTTCCTTATATTGATGCTGAAGATGAAACCCCGGTTATTGATATAAAACCGTATCATCCTAGTTCTGACCGCATTCGTGAGGTCAATGTGCCGGAGTGGTGTCGGCACTGGCCTCAATGGTATGAAGATTCGGCGACATTTAGCTGGCAAGACGAATTTTTATTCGAATCCTAATCTCTCAATTCTTGTTTTACCTTTTCATGTGCGATTCTTTTTATCATACCGTTAAAAATGAGCCCGTGAAAAGGTAAAACCGTGTACCAGTATATTCTTCCCCATAGTCCAAGTGGTCTGAATGTGGCTGTTTGGTGGAGAAAGGAATCTTTTAAATAAAATTCCAGCCAGGCTTCACCGGGAAGTTTCATTTCTGCATACAGTAACAACCTTTTTTCTTCTTTGTTTGCGTACAAAACGCGCCAAAAATCAAGTGAATCTCCGGCAGAGATTTCACTTTGGCTTTTTCTGCCTCTTCGGAGTCCCACGCCACCAAAAAGTTTATCAATAAAGCCACGTAATGCCCACAGGCCGTTCGCATAATACCAGCCTGTTTTACCGCCGATGGCCCAAACCTTTGCTAAAACAGCCTTTTCATCATCAACCGGTCTTTTTCTCTTGTCAACAAAACACCCATACGTTGGTACTTCAATGACTTTGGAAATTCCTTTATCCAGGATGTTGCCTGACAAAGCATCTGTCCAACTGGAAATAACCTGCTGTTGCTCTATTTTATCAAAAGCAGAGCGAACGGCTTCTTCGTAGCTCAATAATTCTAAATTAATAATCTCTTTGAGTGCATTATTTTTACATACTATTTCGACCTTCATGCTATTAACAAGGTGTATAGCAAGTTTATAGGTTGTTGACGTGACAAAATACAGCCAGTACGAGGAAAGTTTAGGTGTCATGATCGGTACAATGAATATCCGTCGACGAAGGTTTCTCACTTTGGCAAACTTCAGGAGCATTTCTTTATAAGTCAGCACTTCCGGGCCGCCTATGTCAAAACTTTTATTATATGTCTGTTCATTGAGTAAAACTCCCTGCAGATATTCAATAACATTTTTGATGGCAATAGGTTGTGACTTTGTGTTGAGCCATTTGGGAGCTATCATAAGCGGCAATTTTTCAACCAGGTCACGGATAATTTCGAAAGAAGCGCTTCCTGAACCGACAATAATTCCTGCTCTCAGAGTGGTAAGATGAAATGTGCCGGAAGACAAAATATTTTCAACTGATTTCCGTGACCTTAAATGCTTTGAGAGTTTTTCTTCGTTAACAATACCACTGAGATATATGACCTGTTTTGTCCGGGTTTTTTTAATTCCCTGTTTAAAATTGATTGCAGTTGTTTTTTCAAGTGTTTCAAAATCTCCTGACGAAGCAGACATTGAATGGATAAGATAATAAGCCACATCAATATCTTCAGGGATATTCCGGAGGGTATCCTCTTCAAGAAAATTGACCTGAATAACATGAATTCTTTCAGTATTATACCCTGAACTATCAAATCTTTTGTTGTCACGAACACAACAAACAACTTCATGTCCGTTTTCAAGGAGAAAAGGCAAAAGTCTTTTACCGATGTAGCCGGTAGCGCCAGTCAGCAGAATTTTCATGGCAATTAAATGAGGTTAAAAAGAAAAATTTCAATATTATAGTAATTAGTGTCCATCCATAAAGTAAGTGTCTCGGCCAGAAAGTTCGAGGTCGAG
>CAZVTW010000255.1:0-8333 GCA_964629805.1 uncultured Bacteroidales bacterium
ATTAGGAACAGAACTCAATAAGATTTTTCCCAAAGTAGAATACAATTCGACAAAGTGGAGTGAACCGATTGTCGTGCATAGCAGTTTTCACCATAATGAATTAATTAAAAGCCTGTTATGTTTGAAATTGGAATTAATAATCTCTGTCTTTCACGATAACGATAAGAGCAATTTTTTACTTCACAAAGAATTTTTTTATTTCATTTTTTTCACCGTACTGCAAACATATCAAATAAAGGCCTTTGGCTAATGAATTATTTAACCTGACATCGGCATGGCTGATTATGTGGATACTTTCGGAATGTAACAACTTCCCGGTCAGGCCATACAAACTCAAGTGAATAGCACCCTGAGTTTCTTTCTGTGCTTCGATGAATAATGTTGATTGCAATTGATTGAAACTAATCCTGAAAACATTGTCGTTACCAACAATTGTTTTTGTGCCTGTGGCCTTTGTAGTTGAGAATGACCAAACTGGTCCTTTTGTTTCACCAATATTATTTTTTGCAATTATCTGCCAGTAGTATATTTTTCCATTCTCAATTTGTGGAATTTCAATGGAATTGATATTATCCTGATTTTCTGCAAATTCTGACATGGGAGGGTTAAGGGTATCAAACAAAACATCAATGGAATTCGTATATGAGCCATTCATCCAATACAAAATAAGCTGATCTGTTGAAACTTCTGTTGCTCCGGATTCAGGAAAAGGTTTGGTGACAACATCAGGTAATTTTCCTGTTGTAAAGGACCAAATTTCACCATCTGCCTGCGAGCTGTTATTTTTGCATATAACTTTCCAATAATATGTTGTTCCCGGATTTAAATCAGTTAATTGATATGAATTTGCTTTGTTATTTTGATCAATGAGCACTTCTGAAGGTGGATTTTTTGTTCCAAACAACAGACTTACTGTTTCTGTGCCTTCACCATTAATCCAGCTCAATTGTGGGTTTAAACCGATTATTCCGGCTTCATTTTCCGGTTGTGGACTGTTGGGTTTTCCAATTGTTTTTTCCACAATTGCAACAACAGTTTTATTGATTGTTTTTGTCCTCTTTCCGGAAGTAACTGTAAGCGTGACCTTGTAATCTCCTGACTTATTGTATTGGTGGTCCGGACTCCTGTCTGTTGAAGAATTGCCATCGCCAAAATCCCAATACCAGCTCAACAACTGATTGGTCAATTGCCAGGTTGTATTTTGAAATTTTATGATGTTTTGCTGTGTTTTATTCACCTCCGGAACAAAATCGGGCACAAATTCATGTCCCTTTGGCATAACCCCGATAATAATATCTCCTCCTTCGGAATATCCGTTTGGATTATCAATGTCATAATACCCGTCACCATCACCATTCCAACCCATAAGAAAGTGAAATTCATTATCAGCATTATACCCATCGCAAATAAACCAATGTCCGCCTCCTTCCGGTGTTCCCCCTGAAGCTATAATCGGTCTTTTATTGGAAAGTTCATTTTTGAAAATAGCGATCCATTCTTCTCTTGTATAATCCTTACGGTAAAGCTGTTGCACAGAATCTGCATACAAGAAGAAATTTGTCAATGCATAAGGCACATCAAACGCACCTGTTACGTATTCATCCATTGCACTCACCCCTACATGATAGACTAATTCAGCCACAGGTCCGTAGGTTGATTCATCGTCATCAGGAAACAATTGGTATGGCATTTCATTCCATCTATATGCTGTTGCTCCAAAATCTGCGTTGTAAGAACAGCCATAGCGATCGGTAAATGATGCACTCCCGTTTCCGGTTACCGGATATTCCCAATAATGAATTAAACGGGAAATTGCTGTAGGGCCGCAACTTGATGCCACATGCCCGTTTACAACCCCATGACGGTGGTCGGCATTGGTTTTTGGATAATAAGCGTTGTAAGGCCAGGTATGCGAACTCCAGTTATCTTTGATTATAGGGGTAACCTCAGTATAAGGATCATGCACAAAATATTGAATATACACTTCATATTCGGATAAAACAACATCTCCGGACTTAAGTTCATATTTCAATGGTGTTGAAAAATCATTTATTGTAACTCCATTTTCCTGTGCCTTGCCATTACAAAATAGCTGTGTACCATCAGGTATTTCAAAAGTAGCAGCAAGAGCTGTCAGATCAGTATCCACTGATATGGGTACAATAACCTCATCTTCTTTAATGATGCCATCTGCATCATTGAGCTGAAAAGATAAGATCTGATTTTCAGGTATTTCAGCTTTTACAAAGGTTACTTGTAGCCATGAAGATGGATCAGCATAGTACACACCTCCGTAGGATAATGTGTATTCAGGATTTCGGTTGAGCCTGTTTCCCATTCTGGCCAAAGTTAAATAATCCGGATTGGATGAGTTGGGATTGTCTGTATCTCCCACAACAAGGTCAAAACCGATTTTTGACCCAACTTTTGGTGAAAAACCATCGTAAAGCAGATCAAAAGGAATTTTAACTTCAAAACTCCAACCGCTGTTATTTTCAGCAGTAGCACATGTTATATTGTTGGATATGGTATTGGTATTTCTGTTTGGAAATGCTAAAACTTCAACCTGACTTGATTCCCGCTTTAGCTTTATATGGAAGTCATTTTCATCGAAATACAAGGTCGATGGTTCAAAAGGAGTGACTGCCAAATCCATGTCAATCATTATACTTACATGATCATTTAAGTCTGTATCTCCGTTTGAAGCATTAACCACTTTTCCATTATCTCCTATTTCTCCATAGATATAAAGATTATTATCGTCCCACAACAAATATACATCACCACTAAAATCAGGATTAGGAAGTTGCTGAACAAAATGCCATTCTTTATTTACCCGGCATTCTTCTGTCCACTTCACGTCTTTTTTACCATCAATTGTTGGCGACGACGCGTCTACCATAACAGCCTCTGGTTGTTCAGTTGTTAATCCATTATTAATTTGATTGATCAGCGACATCGTTCCATATTTGGCTGTAGTGGAAATATTGTTTTTGTCGCCACAAAAAAAACTACTACCCGTGCTGTTATCTATAATTTCAACATCAAATCCGAGCGTATAGCCTTTGGTATAGCCTAGTGTCATATCAGAAGAAACAAATCCGGAAAAGGGAATTTCCACTTCAAGCAAATAGCCATTTGCTGTTTCAGACCAATGATGTGTTACTCCATTTATTTTGCCGTTTTTTTCTGTAACCTGGGGATTGTTCATCCTAAAACTGAAAAAGCGGTCTTCAGCATTAAACAAATCCATGCTATAATCGGTATCAAAATATATGTTAACACCATCGGTATCATCAACCACATTATCATCATTCACCTCAACAGCAATGTAGAGCATCTCTTTTTCGTTCCACAGGCAATCAAAACTGGCTTTTAGGGTATTGTTACTCTTGATGATATATGGCATTTGCCATACATATTCATTTAACACGCCATCAATGTTGAGTTTATTGCTTATCTCCTTTGCCGTAACCACGTTTGCGTTTTGATAAGGTTTCCCCTTTTCCTGTGCAAATAGCCAGTCCCATATTCTGTCATTCAGGTAACTTTCTGTCCATGAATCATGACCATAATCAGGATAAATAGTAAGTACAGCATCGCCATTGGCTGCTAATACCGAATCGACAAGTTTGTAGGTATGTTCCAAAGGCACCAGGTTATCATATTTGTTATGAATCGCCCAAACAGGGATATTAAATGACGGTTTTGAGATAACACCAGCCGATGCAGTTGTGACAGCTGCAGCAATTTTTTCGCCAAAAGCATCAATGGACATTGCCGTTCCTGCTCCTCCCATACTCAGACCTGTTACATATATGCGGGTTCCATCAAAATTGAAATGCTCTTCAATATAATTAAATGTTTCAACCAGATCGGTGCTATTCCACCACCCTGTATGACATTGGGGAGCAAAAAGAAGGTGGTCATGCTGATTATTAACGACACCTTCAGGAATATTTGGTTTTAGTCTGTAGATTAAATCATTACGATTACCACTTGCATTTTCGCCTATACCGTGATAAAATATAACTAAAGGTAATTTTTTTTCAGGGTAAAGAAAATAGGTTTCCGGAAGGTATTGAAGAAAACCATGCGCTGCACTGGTTGATCCAATTGGAACAACCGTTTCAAAACTATGGGTTGAAAATTCTTTTTCGATCACCTGGGCCGATTCTATATCATCCACTTTTGATGTGCAAATAAAATAAGCATAATAGGTGTTGACTTCCTCGAAAATGTTGTCAAGATGAATGTTTTTTTGTTCATTGGGGCTTGTTATTTCAATGCTGCCGGAGATGATATTCTCGTTATTATTTTCAATAAACATCTGATAGATATCGCCTGCTGTATAAGTTTGTTGACTTGTTGTTACAACAAAGTATACAGTACCTGTTTGGGTGAGAGCAGTGCAAAATCTGCCGGAGTTAAAACCTCCATATGCTAATGGGTATCCTGAACTCCAAATTGAGGAATAAATTTCAACATCATATACGACACTTGCGCCTTCGCTGTTTTGAACTGAATAAGTTACCGGATTGGTGAAATCGTTTGCTGTTATACCACTTTTCTGTTCAACTCCATTCACAAAAACTGCCCCGCTATCCGACAATTCGAAAAAAGCAACCAGGTTGGTTAAATCATCAAGATTTTCTGCATTTACAAGAATCTTGTTTCCATTTATTTCACCTTCAACAATTGCATTTGACCCTTGTAGTTGAAACGATAAGATTTGGTTCAGCGATTTTTCTATAATTAGTTCATCTTCTGAAAAAAACAACTCACCGGCATCATCCAGAGAATGCCAGTTCTCTCCGATATTCCCGTCATTCTCATAATCGACGGAGCCATTATTTGACCATACGATCCTGCTTCTGTCCGTTTTTTCAGGGGTATTGTCTATGACTACTACATCAAAGCCTATGGTATACCTGCTTGAGGGGTCTAAAGGATTATTACCATCATCAGGCAAAGAAGAAAAAGGAATTTTATATTCAAAAATACTCTTTCCTTTTGAATCATAGCTGTTTGAATAGTAAAAAGACAAATGATTTTCCCCAAATGTCCCTGTCAGGGTTTGACCGCTTTGAAACCTCGAATAATCAGGGGCAATTTGATAATGCCCGTTTGCATTTATGCTGGCGCCTTCTCCATTATGTAACATTTGGTTAACATCGAAATATAATTCTGGTTTATCAGACTCCCAGTTGGCCAATCCTGTAATCCATGAAGGTGCCCATTCATCATCATTTATTTCAATCAAAACATACAAGGCTTCATCATTCCATACAGCTCTCCATACAGGATTTTCATTGAATACAGGATTCTCATGAGTGAATGATATTTGCACTTCATGCGCTTCTGCTGAGTACCAGACTTCATCTTTTTCACCATCTATAGTTGGCTGAATAGAATCCGGTAGTTTTTTAATTGTCGCAATAGGCCTTTCCTGGGCATATACAGTAAAAACAAGGCTGAAACAAAAAATGGAAATAAAAATATGTCTGTGTGTCATAAAAGTATAGTTTATCATGTCTATTATACATTTCAATATTTCTCCTTATACGAAGGAATTTTTATTTGTTTCATTTCTGGTCAGGATATTTAATGGGCTGACTAATTGATACGATTTTGCAAACATTTAGAAGTCTGTTTTGAATCTGTTCAGTAAAACTAACTGGGATACAGTTATTTGGTTTAGAATTGTCGACAAAATTATTGTGCAACCAGACCCTTAAACGGAAACAGCCTGGGGGACTTCGTCTCAATGTTCAATGATTTATAAACAGTTAATACCGGTGATTATTTAACATTGAGGTATTTATTCATCAATTCAAATAAATTTTCTTTATCGACAGGTTTCGAAATAAAATCATCACAACCATATTCCAGAGCTGTTTGTTTATCTGATTCAGTTGAATATGCTGTCTGTGCAATAATCGGAAGATTTGGAAATGTTGATTTTATTTTTTTTGTTGCCTCGTGCCCATTCATAACAGGCATTTTAATATCCATAAAAATGATATCAATGTTTTCTTTTTTCATGCAAATT
This sequence comes from uncultured Bacteroidales bacterium, assembly GCA_964629805.1. GTDB lineage: Bacteria > Bacteroidota > Bacteroidia > Bacteroidales > CAZVTW01 > CAZVTW01. Next base: position 6,053 of record CAZVTW010000255.1, read on the forward strand.
TCCACTGCTTCTTTTCCGTCTTTTGCATGTAGCAGGTTAAATTTTTCGCCGTTGTGATCTTCAAATAAGGTTTTGATGTATAAATAATTTACTTCTTCATCTTCGGCTACAAGAATAGTATATTGTTCTTTGGGCAATAAGCCTTCAGTAGAATTTTTCGTAATAATCTCAGTCTTTTTCTGAACAGGCTTGTATGGTATAGTGACATAAAATGTAGAACCTTTCCCTTTTTCAGACTCGAAGGTAATATCACCGTCTAATAAATGTGCATTTTCTTTTGATATGGATAAACCTAAGCCCAGACCACCATATTTACGTGACATTTCTTTTTCTTCTTGTGAAAAACGTTCAAAAATCATTTTATGATTTTCTGGTTTAATCCCAATCCCGGTATCTTTTACATACAGTATTAAGTTTGTTTCTTTCAGGAAATAACCAAATTCAATATATCCCTGCTTAGTGAATTTTAATGCATTATCAAGCAAATTGCTGAGTATTTTGGTCATTTTAGGTTTGTCCGAAATGATATGACTGTGATCATCGGACAGTGCTTTTTTTACATGAATTTGTAAATTAAGTTCTTTTGATTCTAGTTTGAAAATGGAAAATAATTCCATAAATAATTCATTCAGTGAGAATGCGATTACATTTACTTTTTCCTGTTTGGTTACCAGGTTTGTTATTTCCAATATCTCATCTATAATATGCAGAAGCTGGTGACTGCTGTTTTGCACTATCCTGGAGAAATATTTTCTTTTTTCTTCTGATAAATCCGGTTTAACCAACATATTAGAAAACCCGAGAATGCCATTCATCGGTGTACGGATTTCATGTGACATATTGTTGAGAAACTCAGTTTTTAAATTATTGGACTCTTCTGCTTTTTCCTTTGCTAATTTTAATTCACATGTCCGCTCTTCAATCTTTTTTTCCAATAAAAGATTATTCTCATGCAATATATTTTGTGCTTTCATTAATTCATCTACGTCATGAATCAGGGTAATTGAACCTGTCAGTCTGTTAAAATTATCAAACAAAACTTTATGAAAAACATTAACTGATTTGCTTCCGGAAGTTGTATTTATTGAAACAGTTATGAACTTATTTGCATCAATAATATTTTTAATGTTTTCTACTTCTAACATTTGTTGTGAAACATTATAAAAGCTGGTTTTATAAAAATATTTTTCAATTCTTCCAGTGATAGAACATAATGATTCATTTACCCTGGTTATTGTACCATTGCTATCAGTAATTATAAGTCCGATGGGCATATTTTGGATGATTTGTTCAACAACCATTGACGGGGTTACTTCAAATAACTCAAACCTTACTATGCTATATATAAAGCCTATTAAAAAAACAGATGTAATAAAATCAATTAACATGGGCATTCTAAGGTCAAAGAAAAAGTATGATAACATTATATTAGTCAATGATAAAGCGTAAGATATTAATCCTGCTGTTAAAATAGTTTTGGCTTGCTTCCGTTTTAAAATGTCTTTATTCTTTTTAATATATATCACGAGTAAAATAAATCCGGATACCAGTAAAATATTATGGGTAATATCTAAGGCAGTCAAAATTTTTGGGTCATTGAAATCCATTATCCATATTCCCATAGAATTTCGTGAAACAACAGCCCCAAAATCCGTTACTAATTGAAAAATTGCAAATCCAAAAACATATAAGCCTAATAAAATATAAGAGAAGGCTCCCGGTTTAAATATCCGTGTGAAAAATACTATTGATAAAAAGGCCACAACTCCAAAGGTTGTCAGCGAAATTGAAAAAATATCCATAAATACATTAGCCACTTCATGACCTACATATGGATACCTTATTACAAATAACGACAGGCTTTGAAGAGAACTTAACAGCATTAGAAGAAAAATTGAACGATGCAATATATTCTTTCTGTTCTTATGAAGAACAAAACCTGCTAATGCCAGGTAGACAATAAAAAAAATGCTATGTAATAAAGCTTCTAATACCATCGTTTTATTCAGGTTAACAATTCAAAGTCTGAATAGAAATTGCTAAAGGCTCATTGAATTTGTCCTCACGTTAATGATGACAGCATTCCGGTAAAAGGTATATGGTGTTTATTCTCAACATATCTCATGTGAAAAAATTCATTCAAATTTGAATGGCAAAAGTAGTATTTTTTAATCATATTGCCTATCCCTTATAAACAACAGGGAGCGTTTGCAAATATGTATGTAGTGCCTCTAAGAAAACGTCAGGATCAAGCCTGCTCTCGTACATGAAATGTCGGAGG
>CAZVTW010000256.1:0-8323 GCA_964629805.1 uncultured Bacteroidales bacterium
AAAACCTTGAGAAGGTTAAGGTTTCCGGTGGAAGCGCCTCGAATACCATTCATGCTCTGGCCAAATTAGGGGTTGAAACAGGTATGATTGGTAAAATTGGCGAAGATGAAACAGGTCTCTTTTTCAAAGAAGATATGGAAATGAACCATATTGATGCATGCCTGCTATCAAGCGAAACGCTGTCCGGCAGGGCAATGACATTTATCAGCCCGGACAGTGAGCGTACTTTTGGAACGTTTCTGGGCGCTGCGGTTGAATTGACTGATGCTGACCTAAACGAAGAGCTCTTCCGGGGTTACTCATATTTCCATATTGAAGGATACCTGGTCCAGAATAATAAATTGATAGAAAAAGCGCTCAGGCTGGCAAAAGAAGCCGGACTCAAAATTTCCATAGATATGGCGAGCTATAATGTCGTGGAAGAGAACCTGGATTTTTTGAAAAAAATGGTAAACAAATATGTTGATATCGCATTTCTCAATGAGGAAGAAGCTCAGGCTTTTACAGGTAAACAACCTGAAGAAGCCCTGCATGATGTTGCCCGGGAGTGTGAAATTGCTGTTGTAAAACTTGGCAAACAGGGAAGTCTTATCAAACGAAAAGATGAGATCATCTCTGTTCCGGGTATTGAGGTAACCCCAAAAGATACTACCGGAGCCGGTGATGCATATGCAGCAGGCTTTATTTACGGACTCATTCGCAATCTTCCCTTACAAAAATGCGGTGAAATTAGCTCATTAATAGCCGGACACGTTGTTACGGTTATCGGCGCTAAACTTGATAGCAAACACTGGTCTGAGCTCAAAGAAAAAATACAGGAAATTGTAAACAATTAAGAAATTATAAAATTTTATCACTATGAGAATTACCGACATTTTCAAAAAAGAAAGAATCACATTTTCATTTGAATTTTTTCCGCCAAAGGATGAAATATCAGCCGTTGAATTTGGCATCCATGTAGGACGTTTATTTAAATTAAATCCTTCATTTGTATCAGTCACTTACGGCGCGGGTGGTTCAACACAGGAGCGTACATTTAACCTGGTAGACATGCTGCAGAGAAAAATCGGCATGACTACAATGGCTCACTATACCTGTGTTAATGCTACCAGGGAAAAAGTGTCAGACGATTTGCAGACCCTTGAAAAAAGCGGTATCGAAAACCTGATGCTCCTTCGCGGGGATCCGCCAAAAGGACAAAAAACTTTTATCCCGAAATCGAAACAATTCCAACATTCCAGTGACCTGATTGAATTTGCAAAAAAGCTGGATACATTTTGCATTGGCGCTGCTGCATATCCTGAAGTCCATTTTGAATCGAAAAACCAGGAAGAAGATATTAAATTCCTAAAGAACAAGGTCGACTGTGGCGCTGATTTCCTGGTCACCCAGTTGTTTTTTGACAATAATCATTATTTCGATTTTGTTGAAAAAGCCAGAAAAGCGGGTATCACGAAACGAATTATACCTGGTATCATTCCAATAACAAGTTTTAAACAGATAAAAAAAGTTGTTGGCTTCAGTAACTCATCCATTCCGGAAGAATTGGCTATGGCGCTTGAACCACACCAGGATAATTCCTTTAAATCATACCAGGTAGGTGTGGATTACACCACAAAACAATGTATGGAGCTGCTTGAAAACGGCGCGCCCGGCATTCATTTCTATACCCTGAATAAATCAAGGGCAACAATTGATATTTTTGAAACCATAAAGAATTCTTTTAAGTTCACGCCCCCTGTTACAAAACCCATAGAACACTATATGGAAAATGCAACCCTGGATTAACAGGTGATGTAGATCATAAAAGGGCGTTGTTTTCAGATACCCGGGTTACACGATATATATATCCGGAGTAGCATAAGATCTGAACTCAGTACATTCGAAAGATAAAGGCGCAAGGCATCGTTTAATCCCGGAGTCCCGACATACTTGATGTCAGGATGAGGAGTTAAACGATGCCCTGTAACGCATAGATTTCGAAAATTACTGCGTTCAGATGATATTTGTTGCATGGCACTTATAACTGATGTTATTTACATGCCCCGGTCTTCAGGCCGGTGCTTTTTTCATGAACGCCAAATTATATTTTTCACAAAAATAATCTGTCATTCGGGGATTCATCCGGATACTCATTTTCTGCTACTTTTTATCTCTTGCATAAGAAAAATAAATGCCTATAAGACAAAATATTGTGAAAATGATGAATGATATTCTGAATGCCTCAATAAAATTCAGGGCAGACATCTCCGACATTTGCTTATTATTGGAATAGAGCGTGAAAATGACAGTTGCTGCCGTCATACTGAGCATCTGTCCCATTAATCGCATTGTTGCTGCAGATGCAGAAGCCAGGCCGTAATATTGCCTGTCAACAGAGGTCATGATTGAATTCATGTTTGGTGATGAAAAAAATGCAAATCCTACACCAAGAACAACCAGAGCTACAATAAAATAACTTATGGCACTTTCAGTGGTCACAAAAATCATAAGTGAAAGACCAACAGAAGTGATAAGCATACCCAGACTTGCAAGAACTGATGCACTGATTCTGTCGGAAAGCCGCCCTGTAAAAGGTGACAAAACAGCCTGAACAATCGGTTGAGTAACAAGAATAAGACCTGCTTCACGGGGTTCCATCCCCCTGTTGTTCTGAAAATAAAGACTCAACAGGAAAGTAATAGCAAAGGTGGCTCCATAATTAATCAGTGCAGCAATGTTCGAAAAAGCAAATAATTTATTTTTCAGAAACAAAGCTACTTCAAAGACCGGGTAGGGTGTGCTGATTTCACGTTTTGCAAATACAAACAACAGAACAATTCCGGCAAAAAACATTAAAAATCCGGTGGTTTCGGGAATTTTTGTTGCACCATAAATAAAAAAGAACAGAAATAAGCTATAAATGATAGTGCCCGGCCAGTCAAATGATTTTTGTGCATTGAGATTTATCAGCGGAGCAAGTTTTTTCCAGGCAAGAAACAATACAAAGAGGCTCAAAACAGGAGGTATCAGAAAAATACTCCGCCAGCCGAGATATTGCGTTAAAAAGCCACCAATAAAAGGCCCGGAAGATAATCCGGTGTAAACAGCAGCCACTGTAAGTCCTAACACTTTGCCTCTCTCATTTTTCGGATACACACTGATGAGTATAACCAATCCTGTTGTCATAATTATGGCCCCGCCAATTCCCTGGATGACACGGGCTATAATCAGGGAAACATCATCAAAGGCCAGGCCTGTGGCAACTGAAGCGAATGAAAAAACAGCTGTGCCAATGAGAAAAAGGCTTTTTTTGTTATGAATATCAGCAAGTTTACCGGAAGGGACAAGGAATATACCGGAGGAAAGCAAAAAAGAAGTAACCACCCAGCTTAGTGTTCTGGTGTTGAGTGAAAATGCTTCTTCTATAGACGGCAGCGCTATATTTACGGCTGAGATCATGAACGGTGAAACAAAAGAAGACATAAGTGCGATGATGAGTGCAATCTTCCTTTGATCTTTTTCTCCGTTTCGAATCATAGAATGCTATCGGTAATTATTATTGCAAATTAAACTCATTTTACCTGAAAAAGTTCATAAAAATAAGTGAAATAACAAAACTGCCGAATAATACAATTGGCAGTAAGAGTATGACCGAACCAAATCCAACTGGCCAAACTTTTTACCACCGATAAACAAAACATTGATTATCATATTTACAAAACACTGAATGAAATGGAGTAAAAAGAATTTTCGTCTTTGCCTGAGACAAAGATTATTTTATGAATAATCCGGGTTAAAACATGTGTAATTAAAATTTCATAAATAATTGTTGAAGTAGACAGCCCCATTACAACATTTAGACTATAAAAAATATACCTTTTCAAAAAAACACCTATTTCAGTCTTTGTTTATTTTCCAGGATCGCTGTTTTCAAAGCTTCATAGTCAAGGTTGTGTAATCCGGTTTCCTTTTCTATTGCCAGGGATGCTGCCAGAGCGGCTGATTGTCCAAGGACCATAAAAACCGGTTCCATCCGTATAGACCCAAAAGCAATATGTGATGCGCTTAAACAAACAGGAACAAGTAAATTATGACATTCAGATTTTTTAGGAATTATTGAACGGTAGCTTATTGGAAAAGGTTCATCAACATGGCACTGCACGTTTCCTTCATTTTTCACAAAACCCTCATCAGTAATATATCGTTGCACATGATGAGAATCCATTCCGTAAGCAGCCAGTCCGACAGCGTCCGGGGCTGTTTCCAGTCTTTCGCAATGATGTTGTGTCATCACATAATCACTCACCATCCTCCTGGCTTCACGAATATAGAGCTGCTGCTGCCAGCCATCCTCCCGCTCAAATTCATCTTTGCATGTTCCCCAGCGTGATACCTCATCCCTGATATGTTTTGGTATCCTCGGGTGATAAGCAAGAGACCACATCAATCCCTTCTGATAATTCCTGTGTTGTTCAATGATTTTTGCCCGCTCATCATACGAGGCATCGGGATAATTATAATTTTGACCAATAAAATCAGTTGAGAATCCATGTTTATTGTTCGTGTCAGTCTTGCGGTTTGGCATAGCGCTGTTTATCCAGGGAAATGTGTTAAAACCGGCTTCATAATTTCTGAACAGGAGTTCGTAATTCAATTCTTCATAATTATCAGGCTTTTCGAAAGGAATCCTGTTATCGGGATGGTCAGTCAGGCACATCCGGAAACAATAGGCCTGAATACGATGATCACCAGAACCGGGTTTCCCCGGGCCTGTTGTGTCAATATATGGCAGTGCACCACTCTCTTTGATCCCTTGTTTGATATAAGGATCAACGCTATCAATAAAATTGTGATTCCTGCCATTGACTGACACAATCTTTGTCAGCGAAAGGCTTGTATCATTTGCCTGGACACCATTCAGGGTTTCACCATATTTGAAATTCGATTCACGACCTGTGGTGTAACTCACACCTGCTGCAGCCATGAGATCGCCTTCGTAGGTGGCATCAATAAACATTTTACCTGTGTAGATTTCTCCGGTTTCCATTGTAACAGACTGTATAGCAAGTCCATCCATAACAACACCATTTTGCCTGTCCAGCCTTTGATTGTATTCAATGACAATGTTTTCATCCCGTATCATGCTGTGATATGTTTCTAAGGCAGTAGATGGTTCAAAAGTCCACATAGCATCCTCGTGTTCAGCGGTACGGGTTTGTCCACCATCCTGATAATTCTGTTTTTTCTGCCATTTCCAGTTGTCCGGATTGTTGTAGTACTTCCTGATGTTTTGATAAAATTCACGGGCAATACCACCAATAGCTTGTTTGTTTCCGATGTCAGTTTGTCCTAAGCCACCGGTAGTGAGGCCTCCAATCCTGCTGGTCGGCTCTATCACAACAACCGAATGCCCCGAACGTGAGGCCTGGATGGCAGCGGCTACACCCGACGATGTGCCCCCGTAAATAACAACATCATAATGATTATTCCCTGATTTCTCAACGGAACAAGAAAATGCAAAAATAAGGGCTGATAAGAATACAAATATTTTTTTCATGGTATTAATTTTTTTCAAAACTAATAATTTTTGTACAGCTTAGTGAATCTTCTTTCATTTCTTCTGAATTTGTACGGCATTTTAAAAAAAAAGTGCGAAAACCTCCTTACGTATACTTTTCCAGGTAGGTAATGACCGTGTTGTTCATCTTTTTCTCCTTATATATTTTGTATCCAAAGTTTTTATAAAGATACAGGTTTTTATCACTTTTATACCCTGTAAACAGCTCAAACCTGGATACATGATGAAAAATATTCTCAATATGATTCATCAGAAGTCTGCCAAATCCCATGTTTTGAAAGTCCCTGTTAACAATCAGCCGGCCTATGAAACAGGTATTATCTTCAACAAATGCCCTAACTGACCCAATGATTTTATTTTCATATTCCAATTTGATTATTTTCTGTTTCTCTGAATCATTTTTTATACCCTCCAGTGTTTGTGTCAAAGGTGGAATAGAATAGTCATTGTAAATTTCAGCTTCCGACAGATAGCAACACTTCTGAAGATACAGTATTTCCTCCAAATCTTCGGTGGTTGCTTCACTGATCTTAAAATCATTCATTGCTACCAGTTCGACTGTATTGTTATCAGGATCATGAATGACGCTTTCATAATACCCATCTCCGGTAACTCTGGGTAAACTCATGACTTTGAAACCTGCATTTTCTATGCTTTTTGTTAAAGAATCCACTTTATCCCTGGTTCCAACTTGTATGGCAAGATATGCAAGACCAATTTTTTCATTTTCAACACCATGCTCTTTGATATCCGGGTGTTTCATGATTTCAATCCTGGTACTTCCGGTAAACGAAAGAAAACAGGAAGAAAACTTTTTCTTTGTATTATCATACCTGTTTGAGGCTTTGCAATCAAAAAAACTGGTGTAAAAGTCCACGAGTCCTTCCAGGTCAATTGTCCATAAAGCAACATGGTCTATTCTCATTCATTTTTATTTAAATTATCCAACAGATTGTATTTAGCCTGACTTGTTTTCCATCTTTTCCTGGCATATTCCTGCATGTCAATGATGGTATCCTTCTCATCAGTTATTTCAAGGCCTAACAAGGTTTCAATAATGTCTTCCATGGTCACAATACCATCTAATCCGCCATATTCATCCACAATGAGTGCAATATGTTCTTTATTTTGCAACAGCTTTTCCCACAATGAAAATAATGCCATAGAATTGGGAGCTACTGTGATTTTTCTTTTTACATCTTTGAGTCTCAAATGGTGCTTATCTTCAGCCAATTTTTCAAATACAGTTTGTCTGATTACGTACCCTGTTATATTCTCTTCATCACCTGAATATACCGGTATTCTAGAAAATTTCAGATAATCCTTATTTTCCAAAAATTCATTTAAACTCAGATTTTCATCTGCGATAACCACCACAACCCTTGGCGTCATAATCTCTTTCACCTTAACATTTTTTAGTTTCAGCAAATTTTGTAAAATTCTGTCTTCTTTTTGTGAAAAAACCCCTTCATCAGCGCCGATACTTGCTAAAGCAGCAATTTCTTCCCTGCTGGTGGTCTGGTCTTTTTTACTTTTAGACAGGAATTTCGTAATAACAGAAGAAATGATGACCAAAGGATATGTAATGAAAATTGTTATTCTTATTAAAACTGATGAAAACATTGCTAAACGTCTCCAATACCTTGCCCCCAGAGTTTTTGGGATAATTTCAGTAATTATCAGGATTAAAACAGTTAAAATAGCAGAAGCAATTCCAAAAGAAGCTTCACCAAAAACCTTCACAGCCTGAGCGCCAACACCTGCAGCGCCAACGGTATGAGCCACAGTATTCAGTGATAAAATGGCTGATAGTGGTTTATCAATATAGGATTTTAAGACAATAAATGAATCGGCCCATTTATTGCCCTTTTCCTGTTTGACAACTAAAAATGACTGAGGTGTGGAAAGCAGCACAGCTTCCATTATTGAGCACAGAAATGAAACAACCAAAGCAAGAAATAAATATGCAAGTAGAAGTATCATGTTTTTTTATTTTTCTTCAAAAATTAAAGTCGGATAAATATAAATATTTTTGATTGTATTAGAGATTCTAAATCCGTATTGTCCGGTATAAATAGTGGTTATCTTCGGGAATCCGCTTCAGATGCTATGTTCGAAGTATTAAAAATTCTCATTCCTGTTTGTAAATGTCACGATATTTTTTGATAGCCTCAATTACTGAGTTCAAAAAACACCAATATTCAAAATACAATTTATACCTTTGTGAAAATGATAAATAAAACATCATGGTTTCAATAGAATATGCATTAAAAGAAAACATCGGTCACCCTGATTTATTTACAGGCAGAAAACTATTCATGGACAATTTTGAGCATTGGATTTACATCGTCAGGAAAGAACTTGGTAAATCCCGAGCTTTGCTGTCTCGACGGAAAAAAGGGAAAACAGTGTTCATGCAACGGTTATATAATATTATCTGGACACAAAACGACAAGGTTGTGCCTTTTTTTTATGAGATAAAAGAAAAGCAAATGTCACTTAGTGACTTCGCCGAAGATTTTTTATGTTCTTTTTTAAGTCAGTATTATGCCTTCAACACAAGAAAAACAGAATATATATTGAATCCACTCAGACTTAGTGATTTGAAAAAAATATTTCAGGATGATGAATTTATTTTGCGTATTATTAATTCATTGAGCAATGAAAAAAAGAATTTGAATTATGATGGCATGTGGGAAGTGTCCAGAAGAGCGCCCCATGCAATTGCAGCATTTAAAAATATAAGAGTTCTGCAATTTATAG
>CAZVTW010000257.1:0-8281 GCA_964629805.1 uncultured Bacteroidales bacterium
TCTGTACTTTACAGCATCCCAGTTGTTATCAACCCATAATTAGAATAGAGCCACCATTTTTGGGTATTAGATATTGACTTACAAAATCATCAAAAAGCATTACACTATCAAATCCGTTATTTTTCAAATGATTGTATATTGGCTTATCTCTTGTTATTAATGTTGTATTCAAAAAAATGGCCAAAGCCACATACAAACTGTCTTTTATATCAACATCTTTGCATAGGTTTTCTGCTTCTTCGATGATGTTGTCGCTTAATAAAAATTCGGGAATAACATTCAAATTTGAGAATAATAGTACTGCAAATTTATCAAAATCAGCCTGATGTTCTGCCAGTTTTTTACGGATTACTTTTTTGTATTTCTGCAATTCGACTAAAGCAAAATCAGGAACATAAAATTTGTCGCGTAAAAACAATTCTTCGTAAAACTTTTTGCGACTCAAAATACCACTGAAAAGAATATTGACATCAATTACAAAGTTTTCCATTATTTATTGATGTTTTGTTGTTTATGTTCATTCCATGCTTCTTTTCGGGCATTTTCAAGTTCCAATTCCCAATCCATATCGCTTTCTGCAATTGCAAAACCTATTTTATCTGCAAGTAATTGAAGTTTTAGCATCTCTAAACGTTTTTGCATATAAGTTTGCAATGCGCTTATTCCGAACATTTGAACAAGGTCTTCGGATATATTTAGTTGTAATGTCGTTTGCATTGTATTCGTTTTGTTAAATCATTTGTTTAAGTAATTATGTAAATCTATTGATTCCAAAATTACAGCATCAAAGCCAGACTTCCAAAAATTCCGTCTATTTTCTATCTAACGGTTATGCAGTCGTTGGTTCCAAAGAGACGTCTATTAATTTGGAGCTGTTCATGGCGCTTTCAGGTATGGTAACTGCGGTTTATGGACTCAATGGGCCATTGAAGGCCAGCATATTATCCAGGGTAAGCCAACACAGATGTTATACGCTCTGAAGAACTACAGTAAATTTATACGTCCCGGTGCAGTCAGGATCGAAAGCAACAGCGATCATGTTGATGTACTTGCCACTGCGTATCTTGACAAAGACAGGGAAAACCTTATCATGGTGATGATTAATAAATCGGACAGCTCAATTTCTGTTGAACTGGACGGAATTACAAGCCAGGAAGGATTTGATGCATACAGGACATCAGAATTCGAACGCTTTAAATCTTTGGGTAAAATTACAGGTGAACATCTTCCACTTGCTCCCAAAAGTATTACAACTTTTGTGACTGGTTCATTTGGAGGAGGTACAATTGGCGTGGATAATCCGCGTATAAATACAGAATCAGGCATCACTGAGATGATTGTTTATCCGAATCCTGTTGAAGACCTTTTACATGTTATTATTCCTGAGCATGCAGACATCAGAAAAATCATAGTCACTGACATGGCCGGACGAACAGTTCTTACAAAAGCCATCAGGAAAGATAGCAGGGTTACTTTGCCTGCTAACCGGTTCGAAAAAGGTGTGTATTTCATCCATGCAGGAGAAAATGACAAGAAATATATTTCCAAATTCATGGTGAAATAGAATTAAATTTCTCTCATTAATTATTTTTATTGCAAAGGCTACTCCGGGAAGTGACGTTTTTGAGTAAACATTTCAACCTTCAGGAGTAGCTTTTTTTTGTGTGTTCCCGGTGCCGGATCAATTCCATTTTGTCATCTAATACTCCGGTATACTATACCGGTTGAATGATTTCATAATACCTCATTGTGTATTTTACCCGATGTCAGGTCGCTTTTTAATATGAGCATGAAATATTATTTTGGCCTCTTCATAAATAATCTTTTCTTTTGAGTTCACGATGAAACATTTTAACATGAAATATATATTTGCCTTCTTCACAATAACCTTTTTATTTCCCGCCTATTCCTTTTGCCAGGGAATACGCGGGAAAATTCTTCATTCATCAAATAAACCGGTTCAATATGCTTCGATTTACATCAAAGAACTCTCAAAAGGGACAATAAGTGGTGTAGAAGGTGATTTTGAAATTAATCTGCCACCCGGGATCTATACGGTGTATTTTCATTCCCTCGGGTATCAAACTGAGAAAAAAGAAATACGTGTAGAGAGCGGATTTGTGGAACTTGAAATAATTCTTCTGCCACGGGAATATAAAATTAAAGAAGTGGAGGTAAAAAACAGGGACGAAGACCCTGCTTATCCGATAATACGTAAAGCAATAGCAACGGCTTCTTATCACCGGAAACAAGTTTCACACTATTTTGCAAAGCTTTACCTGAAAGGCAGCGCTAAGGTTATCAATATCCCTTTGCTGCTGAAAAACAAGGCTGTGATAGAGGTCAATAATAAGGAAGTTAAAATAAAAGAGGGAGACACCTTTGTGATGGAATCACTCAGTGAACTCACCTATGATGCTCCTGACAAATACCATCAAAAAGTTATTTCAAGCCGTTCTTCTCTCCCGGGGCAGGATGAAGCAGACCCCATGAATTATATGACCTCAAGCTTTTACCAGCCAAAATTTGGGGAAATCGTATCACCTTTGTCGTCACATGCATTTACTTATTACCGGTTCAGATATGAAGGGTATTTTTATGAAGACAATGACATTGTGGTCAATAAAATCAGGGTAATACCCAAGCGAAAAGGACAACATGTGTTCAGTGGTTTTATCAATATTGTTGACGGATTCTGGAATATACACTCAGTTGATTTAACAAACAATTCTATGATTGGAAAAATTACTGCCAGGCAAATCTACGCCCCTGTTAAGGAAAATGCCTGGCTTCCGGTGAGTCATACTTTTCGTATTGATTTTTCAATGATAGGGGTGGAAGTTAAAGCTACCTATCATGGATCCGTCGAATACAAAGACATCCGGCTCAACAAAACAATATCAGCGCCAACCTTGATTACAGAAAAAAAGACTGAAGACTCCCTGAATGAAGATTTGAATCAACCTAAAAAATCATCAAAATATCAACAAAAAATTGAAAAGATTCTGAAAAAAGATGACCTTACAAACAGGGATGTTATCAGGATGGCCCGGCTGGCAAAAAAGGAAAAGAAAAAGCAGGCAGAACAGGAAAAAAAGCCAGGTGAAAAACTCAAAATTGAAGAAAAGACCAACAATGTAACCATTGAAAACAAACCTGTTTCGAAAGATTCAATAAGCTGGGATACAATTCGTCCGGTACCCCTGTCAACAGACGAATTAAAAAGTTATGAGCTGAAAGATTCACTCGTCAGAAAGCCTGACAGTCTTGCCGTTGATGCGAAAAAATCAAATAAAAAATCTTTTTTACAAAAAACCTGGCATTTTGTGGTAAAGCCCAAGACCCTCATTAAAAAGGATAGTATAGGATTCAACTTTACTTACAGTGGCCTGGTGAGGCTGGATCAAATAGAATTCAACACTATTGATGGCTGGGTATATGGCCAGAGATTCACAATGAAAAGAAAAAACGGCAACTGGAATTATTGGTCTGTCAATCCTTTCATTGCCTATGCCTTTAACAGGGAGTCACTACTCTGGGAAATCCCTTTTGAATGTAAATATAATTCTTTGAAACGTGCTGGCTTTTCATTCAGCATAGGTCACCGGTCTGTTGATTTCAATGAAAAATATGGCATCAATCCCGTGCTCAATACATTTTCTTCTCTGCTCTTCAGGGAAAACTACCGGAAGCTGTATGACAAACAGTTTATCCGTGCTGAAAATACAATTGATATTGCTAATGGACTTCAGATGAAGGTACAAATGCAATTTGCCCGTTTTAGTCACCTGCAAACTCATTCAGATTTTTCAATATTCTACAGTGATTCCAAATCTTTCTCAGCAAATAGACCCAAAAATGATTTATATGCAGGAAAAACAACCAACGACATGCGTGCTGCCATGTTGGGCCTTCAGTTTGAATATACACCTGAATATTACTATAAAATAACCAATGGAAAAAAGGTGATGCAACATTCCGGATTTCCGACATTTCATCTTCAGTATCGAAAAGGGCTGCCTAATGTGTTTCATTCAGCATCTGACTTTGATTATTTGGAAGCAGGTGTAAGGCAGAACATAGAGATTGGTTTGTTTTCCGAATTTCAGTGGAATATTCTTGCAGGAAAATTCCTTCGGCATGAAAACATGCACTTTGCAGAAATCAAACATTTCAACGCTCAGAAAATACCTGTTCTGCTGGACAATTTCGAAAACACATTTATGTTACCCGGGTACTATCAGTTAAGTACCGGCAAACAATTTCTGGAGGCTCATCTGAGGTATACCACACCGTATCTGTTATTGAAGCTATTACCCATCATCAGAGACAGGATGTGGAACGAAAACCTGTATGTTAATTACCTGTATACACCGCGACATAAACATTACCAGGAATGCGGCTATAGCCTGGGTGATATACTGTTTTTTGCTGACATAGGCGTTTTTGCCGGTTGGTATGGGGAGGATTTTCATTCTGTTGGTGTGAAACTGAGCTTTTCTCTCAATTAAACTTAATTCATATATTGATCAATAATCTTCCCTGGTTTAACATGGTGAGTTGTTGGTAGAAAAAATATATTTGATTAAGAATTTCACCATATTTTTGTCCTTATAAAATGATTTAAATGATTGTAATCTATAAAAATTATAACAAAAATAAATTTGAACATGAAGAATATGATGAAACACATGATGCTTGTAATTGCAGGAATTGCAATGCCGGGTATCCTGTATGCCCAAACAGAAATGTCAGGAAATGTTACTCCCGGGCAAAGAGCTGAATATCAAACAGCGTGGATGCGAACCGAATTGTCGCTTGATTCAATGGTTGTATCTGATGTGTATGATATAAACCTGAAATATGCCAAAAAAATGGAAAAACTCAGGGGAAATAACACAAGCAGGAGAGCAAAATTCAGAGAATTCAGAAGTCTGTCAGATAAGAAAGACAGTGAATTAAAATCTATATTCAATGAAAATCAATACGATTTATATCAAAAAAAGAAAAAAGAAATGCGCGACAAGATGAAGCAGCATATGCAGGAAAACAGATAGCCAGGATTCCCGAACGCTTAAAGAACCACTTTCTTATGTTGAAAATGGTTCAGGTATTTCTATGGAATTTGCTAGGGATATGGTTTATTTGGAAGTGAGAAAGCCATATTAACTTTCTTCCGGTGATTTATTCAAACTTTTTATCCAGTTTTTTATGGGTAAATGGTTTGTTGCCCTCAGAATAGTCAGTGACAACCTGACCGGCACCAAGCATTTTCCATTTGTAAATAACCAGTCCTTCCAAACCAACCGGCCCGCGTGCATGTATTTTGTTGGTGCTGATACCAACTTCTGCGCCCAATCCATAGCGGTATCCATCTGAAAATCTTGTGCTGCAGTTCAGGAAGACATTGCCCGAGTCCACCAGGTCCATAAACTCATGGGCTATGGCATTGTCCCTGGTAACAATTGTGTCCGTATGACCCGAACCGTATTTGTTAATGTGATGAATGGCATCCACATGATCATCAACAATTTTTACAGACATTTTGTAATCAAGGTATTCTGTTTTCCATGAGTATTCAGTAGCAGGAGAGACTTCTATTATTTCTCTTGTTTTCGGACACCCAAAAAGTTCAACATCTTTTTGTTCAAGAGCCTTTTTGACTGCCGGTAAAACTGTTTCGGCAATGTCTTTGTGAACCAGGAGCGTTTCAGCCGCGTTACAAACGGCAACATACTGTGTTTTTGAATCAACTGTTATGTTTACTGCCATGTCAGGATCAGCAGAACCATCGACATACACATGACAAATCCCGTCAGCATGTCCCAGGACAGGGATATTTGAATTGTCCATAATGTATTTTACAAATTCATTGGAACCACGTGGAATGATCAAATCAATATACTCATCCATTTTCAGCATTTCGTTCACATCAGCTCTTGTTTCAAGCAGCTGAAGCCATCCCTCGGGAACACATATTTTTTTTGTTGCAGTGGTAATAATTTCAGCGAGTATGCGGTTGGTATTAGCAGCTTCGCTTCCGCCTTTGAGCATGACAGCATTGCCGCTTTTCAGGCAAAGGGTAGATATTTGCACAAGGGCATCGGGGCGGGACTCAAAAATAACGCCGATAACACCAATCGGACTACTCACTTTGTAAAGCTCAAGGCCATTGTCAAGTTCAGTAGCTGAAATGGTAGCGCCAACAGGGTCCGGCAATTTGATCAGGCTGTGAATTCCGGCAATGACGCCTTGTATCTTTTTTTCATCAAATTTTAGCCTTTTCAGCAGAGGAGCAGGTAAATTATTTGCTTCACTCACTGTAAGGTCCTTCCGGTTTGCCTCGATTATTCTGTCCTTATTAACTTCCAGTTCTTGTGCAATTTCTTCCAGTGCATCATTCTTCTGTTGCGATGATAGAGCTGATAATCTGATAAATGCTTCTTTTGTTGCTTTTGATATATCTTCAAATGCCATAGCGATAATGTTAAAGAAATAATTTCTACAAAAATATTTTCAAAGAAACAAAAAATATTCAAGATAGCCTATGCAGTAGTAAAGGATTTTTTTAAACTTTTCATAAGGGAACTGTGTTTTATAATCGCCTTTTATTACTTTTGTTGCTTTTGTTGCTTTTTATTCCTGAATTCACATCATCTGATGAGTAAATTTTTAATTAAAATATGCTGAATATGAAAAAAATATACCTTATAGCATTTGTCTTATTCCTTGCAAACCATTTATCATACAGCCAACATACAACTAAATCATTTAACAGTAAAAACAGCGGACTGCCCGGGAATACTGTCAAAGCTGTTTATATTGATGCCAATGGTGTGAAATGGTTTGGTACCAATGCCGGTCTCAGCCGCTATGACGGGGATTCGTGGAAGACATATACAACTGAAAATACGAATAATAAAATGACAAGTAATGTTATTGTTGACATGGCTTTTGATAACCACCCAACTTTTGGAGATGAGTTATGGCTGGCCACCGATAAGGGAGGCACTGTTGTGGCTTTTGATGTGGATGGTGTGACAAGCGCTACCTCATACACAACTGATAACAGCGACATTGCTTCGGACCAGGTCAATACTGTCACTGTTGATATTAACAACACCCGCTGGTTTGGTACAGCTGAGGGTATGTCTGTTTTTAAGGGTTCAGAATGGTTCAACTACACCAAGACTGACTTTTTTGACCAGGGTATCCCTGATAATTATATTCGAACAAGCACACATGATGATACGTATATTTATGCTGCTACGAATAAAGGCCTCGGGCGTTTTAAATATGATGCTGATGCCATTTCCGGGGCATCTGTATGGGATGGTATCTATACCGGTTTAGCCAATTTATCAGAAAATGTGTTGTCTGTGTTTATCGATGCCGAAAACAACCAGTGGATTGGCACTGATGCAGGCGTTGGGATGCACACAGGCGATGACGGCAAAAATGATCCCTGGAGCAATTATTACAAAGTGGAAGACGGTTTGCCGGATAACAATGTCATTGCCATCAACCAGGATATTGATGGCGCTATGTGGTTCGGAACTTATGGCGGGGTTGCACGTGCTGTTGATGGTGAAGTATCTGTCTATACCACAAGTGATGGTCTTTCGAGCGATACAATCTATGATATAGCAACAGACACAGACGGTTCACTCTGGTTTGCAACACATCAGGGTGTTTCACATTTTGTTGACGGGGCATTCAATAATTTTATGTCAGCTTCAATAGATAAACCTGAAATTTCAGACGGAAAGGAAGGAAAAATTACCTTTTCACCAAATCCGGCCACAGATTATTCTGTAATAAGGTTCTCACTTCCCGAAGGCGGGATAACAACCCTTTCTCTTTTTAACCTCAAAGGTCAATTGGTTGACATCATTTCTCATAAACTTATGAGCGCCGGTTTGCAGGAAATAAGATGGGATATACCCTCTCGCCTGCCGGTTGGAGCCTATCATGTCAGGATAGAATCAGCTGATTTTATCTCATTTGATAAAATTGTTGTTTTTTAGCTACCGAAAATAGATAAATCTTTTCGAAACAGAAAGATGCGAAAACACAGTTATCGCATCTTTTTTTTTGAGGTTTAGAAATTCACATTTCCACTTTTCAGTTTTTTTTGTTTTTCTGTGATTTATGGTAATTTATTTTCTTATTCCCGGGACCTTCAAAATGATCTTCCTGCCGCTTTGTGGTCTGAACAATAATTGCTAAGTTTCTGAACTCAGTAAATTCGAAAGATAAAGGCGCAAGGCATCGTTTAATC
>CAZVTW010000258.1:0-8274 GCA_964629805.1 uncultured Bacteroidales bacterium
GTATAGATATAAAATTTTCGTACACACCCCCTTGATTATTAATGTATAAGATTGCAAATTGTATGAAATGTCGATTTTAAAATAATGAGGTAAATAATATGTTATATTGTAATTAAATATTATTTATTTGTAATAATATATAAGTACATTTATATTACATATGATAAATTGTAAAATGAAAATTTTCTGATCATTTCCGGTTGGGCTGTTGATACGTGAAAAAAAAGGAGATTCTGTCTGATTGCAATGCAAAATGCAGTTGAGAGAAAAATTGCATTTCTTTTACATCCGGCATTGGTTTTATTTTAGCGGGATTTGGCGGATTTGCCTTGCCGGCTGAAAGGTTTGTTGTATAGTGTTTTTTTTACCGCTAAAATATTAAAACAGCAAATCTCAGGAAATCTTTTTTACAAATTTCGGGTAGTAATATAAACCACTCATCTCCGGATAGTTTTGTTGGATTTTTTCCTTCGCCCGGTATAGCAGATTTTTAGTATAGATTTAGGAGTGGACTCATTTATGATGGAGTGGAGAAGAAGCGTTGTAGGCAGAGACCCAACTGACATGAATTTTCGTTTTTAGAATCAATATGGGATAGAGTGGGGCAGAAGTCGGCTTTGTTGACATCCACCCCGCATATTTAGATCAAAATAATTGATAATCATTTCGAACTTACTGTTTCTACTTTGTTAGATTAAAAAATACTATTAAAACTGAAAAATTATTTTACCAAATTATTGTACATAATAAAAGTACAGGATATTGGTCACTTATTTTTTATTGTACGATATCAGCCTGAACAATAGGACCATTATTGGTAATGGTATCAGCCCCTGTTTTTTTTCCGGGCATTTCTCCATATTCAAAGTCCGGATACTGATTTCTGTATAGGTCTTCCCGGTCAGGTGTCGGATTTTCCGGGACATTGTCACCGGTTTCTTCTATCCACTGATTCAAAATCTGCCTTAAATCCTTTATTTTGTCTTTATAGTTGTCTAAACCGGCCAGATTATTAAATTGAAAAGGGTCTTTTTTTACATTGTACAATTCTTCTTCCGGTCTTGGCTCCATAAAAATATCCTCCTGTTGAGGTGAAGTAAGCCCTTCTTCATACGCCTGCCATAATTCAAGCCCGGCCGGAAAAACCGGTGCAGATTCCACACACATGTTCATTTTTTCATGATAAGCGTTCCTGATGTACATAAAATCTCCTGTCCTGAGCATTCGCTCATGATTTCGATAAACATGCCAATTGTGTTCGGCAAATACATAATCGCGAACTTTACTGTCAGGTTTTTCCAACAAAGGAGCAAAACTCACCCCCTGGAATCTCGGATGCGTCTCTATGCCTGCCAATTCAAACAGGGTTGATCCTATATCTATGGCTGAAACCAGTGAGGAGCAAACAGCAGGCTGTATATTTTTTTTGTTCCAAACAATAAAAGGCGTTCTCATCCCGCTGTTGTAGCACCTGGTTTTTGCACGGGGAAATGGTCTGCCGTTATCACTCATGTAAATAATATATGTATTATCCTCTATTCCTTGATTTTTAAGTTCCTGCATGATCTGTCCCAGGTAATAATCAGTGCGACTTACTTCATGATAATAGCCTGTAAGGTCTATCCTGGTTTTTGGTCCGTCATAAAGCATAGGAGGTACCCAAACGTTCTCAGGTTCGAAAACCGGTGCAGTACTGTCTATTTGCCATTCTCGATGTGCGTCATACGAAGCAAACCAGAAAAAGAAGGGTTTATCTGCCGGTCTGTTTTTGATATGGTCTCTCCAGAATTGTTCGCCACCCGGACCGCCGCCCCAGTCAATGGTATCAAAAGCAGCTTCTGTGGCAGGACCTATATGATTTTTGCCGGAAAGAACCGTATAATATCCTGCTTCCTTCATTATTTCCGGAAACATAACCTGATTTTCGGGTAATTTGGTATGAAGTTCTGCAGCGCCGGTATTATGGGGGTATCGACCGGTTATTATGCTGCACCTGCTGGGACTGCAACTGCTTGCCGTAAGATAAGCATTCGTAAACATCATTCCTTCTATTGCCATCTTATCTATGTTTGGAGTTTTTGCGGCCTCATTTCCATAGCACCCCAGGTCTTTGGGGCTGATGTCGTCAGTAATGAATAAAATAAAATTAGGTCTGTTTTCTGTCTCTTCTTCAACAGCGGATTGTTTGTTACATGCGAAAAAACCTATTACGGGTAAAAAAAGTAAAGAATGGTAAATTTTCATTTGATCGGTGTTTTTTTAGTTGTAGTTGTTATATTGAAGGTGTAAATATAATCCATTTTTTTAAAATAGCAATGTTAATACATAAACAAAGGAGCAAAGAAATGATTATTCGGGAACTGTTTAGGTGCATATTTTGGCATTTTTCATTTACCTGTTAACATTTTTAATCGGATAGTAGAGATTAAAGACCTAATACTTCGGTTTACATAGAACCCGAAAAAATAGACTTGAAAAAGTGTTAACTACTTTTTATATTTTTTGAAAAGTGCCAATTTTTTGTAGTCTTTTTCAAATTTTTAATCCTATCACTAATACATCATCTGTTTGTGGATTGCTGTTTCTCCAGTTTTCGAAGGTGGTATCAAGTATTTGACTTTGTTTCGGGAATGGTTCCTGGTATATTTGCAAAAGAAGTTTTTTAAAATTCGGGCTGTTAAATTTCCGGTTATGAGTTCCGCCTAACTGATCATAATAGCCGTCGGAGAATAAATAGATGACATCGTTTTGGGCTATTTTCAATGTGTGAGTTCTGAAAGGTTGCCTTTTTCTGCATATCCCTATGGGTTGTAAATCTGCTTCAATTTCTTCCAGGGTGCTGTTATCATTGGTAGTGAAGCTTATGTTATCTTCATCACCTTTTTTTCCTTGTTTGGATTGACGGAGTAAATATATCGGATTGTTAGCCCCGGAAAAATAAAGAAGCATGTTTTTTTTGTCAATACAACACATAGAAAGGTCCATCCCGTCCTGAATCTGCTCTGTTTTCCCACTCTGGTTCAATGAATGAATAACTTTTAACCGCAAAATGTCAAGAATAGCCCCGGTATTATCCATATTTTGGTCATTAATTATTTCGTTAAAGAAGGATATACCAAGCATACTCATAAAAGCGCCAGGCACACCGTGTCCGGTACAATCAACTGCAGCAACAACAATGTATTGCCCTATGCTTTTCATCCAGTAAAAATCGCCGGAAACAATATCCTTCGGTTTGTAAAGGATAAAATGCTCGGTAAGGTTATCACGTAAGACATCTTCAACCGGTAAGGCAGCATTTTGTATAAGACTTGCATAATTGATACTATCCCGAATTTTTGTGTGAACTTTCTCAATCTCTGTCTTTTGAAGTGTTATTTGCAAATTTTTCTGTTCAAGTTTTTTATTGGCTTTCGCTATGCTGATATTCATTTCTTCTAACTTTCCGGACTTTTCTTCCAGCTGTTTATTGGTTTTTCTGAGCTGAAAAAGTTGCATTACCTGGTTTGCCAGCGCCTGCAAAGCTCTTTGTTGTTTTTCACTAAATTCCCTGGGTTTATTGTCTATGACACAAAGTGTCCCAAGCGAATAACCATTTGGTGAAACAAGAGGAATTCCCGCATAAAAAATGACATGTGGTTCGCCTTTAACAAGTGGATTATCAAAAAAACGCTCATCTTTCCGCGAATCCGGAACAATCATCATATTGTCCTGATCATTGATAGCATGAGCACAAAATGCTACTTCTTTTGGGGTATATTCGGCATAAATGCCATGATGTGATTTAAACCACTGGCGTTTATCATCTATTAAAGTAATCAATGAAATTGGGGTATCAGTTATGTGAGAGGCCAGATATGTAATATCTTCATATTCCTTTTCGGGTAAAGTGTCAAGAATTGAATAACTATAAAGGTCATTCAGTCTTTCATGTTCATTTTCTGGTATTTTTGGTTGTATCATGAGGATATTTTTAGATGACATGATGTTATGACCGGAATCTATTATATTTTTTAATATTACAAAATAACAGTTTATGAAACAAATAAAATCAACTCTCTGTTCAGTATTTTTTGATTTACACGGCAGTGTAAATATTTAACTGCAATTTTATTTTTCAACAGGGAACTGACACTCCTCATTTTTTTTGGGCTGTTTTAAAAAAATCAGTATTTATGCTGAAAAAACATTTGGAAAAAAAATCATACTCACATTAATTTTGTACGATGAACACAAAAACATCAAAAAATAAATAAACATGAAATATAGGGCAGTCATTTTCGATTTGGACGGAACACTCTTAGACACACTTTATGATTTGGGAAATAGTGGAAATATTTTACTTAACCGTTACAGTTTTCCTGTTCATCCCATTGAAAAATATAAAGCATTTATCGGTGACGGGGCCAAAAAACTTGTGGAACGTATTCTTCCGGCGGAAAAAAGGGAAAATGGTTTTATTGAAAAACTTACTAAAGAATTTAAAGAAATATATGCTGAAAACTGTGATGTAAACACCAAAACTTTTCCTGGTATTGAAGCGCTGCTGGAGGAATTACGTAAAAAGAACATAAAAATGAGTATTCTTTCCAACAAACCACATGAATTAACCATGCAAGTTGTAAAAAATCACTTACCTGAAAATAGTTTTGAAATAGTCAGGGGACATATTGACGGCGAACCCCGCAAACCGGATGCAAGCATCGCTGTAAAAATGGTTCATAAAATGGGGCTTTCTGCATTAGAAACAATTTTTTTAGGTGATATGGAAAATGATATCAACACAGCATTAAACGGCAAATTTTATCCTGTGGCTGTCAGTTGGGGCATGCGTTCAAAAGAACAACTCTCAGCATCCGGCGCAAAAATAATCATAGAAAAACCTTTAGATTTACTCAAAATGTTTGAATAATTAGCAATGAAAGCGGCAAAAGATAAACTTTTTGCTGCACTCTGGAATTTGCAGCAACACACCAATGATAAAGAGTCGGATACCAGCCGTATGAAGATTAAAAAGCCACTTATCCGGTTCGAATTATGAAAATGAGAAATATTTTATATATTTGTACAATCGTTTGCGCAATTGCTTTTTTACATCATGTAACATGACCTTGAAATATGAAAACTCTATCTTCTAATTCGCTAAAACAAATAATGAAGCTCAAAAAACAATTACTCATTATTTTTTTCGTCTGCATTTATTGGCAAGACATACATGCGCAGACATTAACAGACTTACCGGATCATCCCCGGGTAATTTTAAATAACCAACAACTTGAACAGGTAAAAGCAGGAATTGAAAAAGATGAACGAATATCTGCTTTGCATCAAAGAGTCGTTGATGTTTCTGATAACATTATTCCGCTGAAACCAATGAAACGAAAGCAAGTCGGGAGACGATTACTTGGTGTATCACGTACGGTCCTTAAACGGGTGGTACATCTTTCATACAGCTACCGTATGACCGGAAAGAGAAAGTACCTGGAAAGAGCGGAAGAAGAAATGCTGGCTGCTGCGGCTTTTAGCGACTGGAACCCTTCCCATTTTCTTGATGTGGCAGAAATGACAGCTGCCCTGGCTATTGGTTACGACTGGTTGTATGATGATTTATCGAAAAAAACAAAAGAAAAAATACGAGAAGCCATCATTCAAAAAGGACTTATTCCTTCAAAAAAACATGACGACTGGGCACACCGCCACAACAATTGGAACCAGGTTTGCAATGGTGGCATTGTATTGGGTGCTTTGGCCATTTTTGAACAAGAACAGGACCATGCCCGCCAAATGATTGATCGTGCACGTGAATCAATTAAAATTCCGCTCAAAGTTTATGAACCGGACGGAGCATATCCTGAAGGACCGGGATACTGGAGCTACGGAACCACGTATCATGTCATACTGATAGATGCTGTTCACAGTGCTCTAAACAATGAAAAAGGATTCCAGGCCCCTGATGCTTTTCTAAACAGTGCCGTTTATAAATTGCATGTCTATGGCCCGGAAGGTTTTTTTAACTATGCTGATAATCATAGGCGAAACAGCATCAACCCGGTACTGTTTTGGTTTGCAGACAAATTGAATGATAATACTGTTCTTTGGCCGCAAAAGGAGCCGGTCAAAGAAGCTATTGAGAATGATTTTTCACCCAAAAAGATAGCAAAAGGACAAACAGGCCGTTTTAATCCGTTTTTAATTATCTGGTCATCACGTCTTAAAGAACTGACTTTTGAAAAACCTGAGAAACTCTCCTGGACAGGTGATGGTAATGCGCCTGTTGGTGTACATCGTACTTCATGGAACGATGATGCTATATTTGCAGGTATCAAAGCCGGTACACCTTCGTCAAACCACGGTCATATGGATATTGGCTCATTCGTGATGGATGCCGGGGGTGTGAGATGGGCTATTGATTTGGGTGGCCACGGTTACCACAAACTGGAAAAACAAGGTCTGTATATCTGGGATAAAGAACAGAACGCAGACAGGTGGAGAATAAAACGTTATACCAACCATTTTCACAATACACTGACTGTCAATGGACAGTTGCAACAAGTTAAAGGCTTTGCTCCCATAATAAAACACACCGAAACATCGACCAAAATAGATATGACAAATGTCTATCAGGGGCAACTTGCGAAAGTGGAAAGAACATTGAGTATTGTTGACAGAAAATATTTGAAAATCAATGATATAATTGAAAATACAAATCGAAAAAGCACTGTTCGCTGGTCAATGGTTACACATGATAATATTAAAATCAACAAAAACAATACAGCGACGATTAAAGAAGATGGTAAAAGACTGACTTTTAAAGTCATTTCATCAAAAAACATTACAATACGCACCTGGACAACAAATCCACAAAATGATTTTGAAGATAAAAATCCCGGTACTGAAAGACTTGGATTTGAAATACAAATGAGTCCCGGCGAAAAAACTGAACTTGAAGTCCATTTAATTCCTGAAAATTATTAAACAATCCTTAAACATTTATATTATGAAACGATTATTGTTAGCTTTCATTCTTTTAAGCTTTTTGTATTGTCAAGAATTATCTGCTCAAAAAAAAGCAAGATACCGGATACAAAAAACAGACCAGGTAAAGGGTTTGGAATATAAGCCATTGACCTTTGACGGTGCCTGGTGCTGGTTTTCAGATCTACGGGCAATCCATCGCAACAAAAAAACCTATTTCGGATATGTCAACAGCTTTGGAAATATTGAAATCGGGGTCTATGACCACAAATCCGGTAAAATTGTAACAAAAATACTTCATTCTTTCCTTCAAAAAGACGATCATGCCAATCCTTCTCTGCTTTTTTTACCGGACGGACGGCTTATGGTATTTTACACAAAACACAGTACTTGCTGCGGAGCACAACCACCATATGAAATGTTTTACCGGATAAGCGATAAACCGGAAGACATTTCCGAATGGTCACAGGAAATGACAACCGGGCAAAATACACGGGGTTTTGCTGCGTATTGTTACTCAAATCCGGTGCGGCTCACAGACGAAAGCAACAAAATATACCTGTTTTGGCGTGGCGGTAACTTCAGGCCTAATTTTTCAACTTCTGATGATTTGGGTAAAACCTGGACTTCTGCCAAAACCCTCATTAACCACAAAAAGAAAGAAAACAATGTCCGTCCGTATGTGAAAATAGCATCCAACGGAAAAGATAAAATCCATATAGCTTTTACTGACGGCCATCCGCGTGTGGAAAATCAAAACAGCATTTATTACATGGCATACAAAAAAGGGAATCTGTTGAAAGCCAATGGTGATAAAATTGCATCTTTGAATGAAATTCCTGTTGCTCCGCGTGATGCGCATGTTGTCTACGATGGGCGCGAAACCGGTCAAAAAGCCTGGATTTGGGACGTAGCAGAAGATAAAAATGGCCACCCGGTATTGGTATATGCAGTTTTTCCTGACGATGATAATCACCTGTACTATTACAGTCGCTGGGATGGGAAAAAATGGAAAACTCATGAGTTGGTTAACTCCGGGAAATGGTTCCCTGAGACTCAAGAAGGACAAACAGAAAAAGAACCAAACTACTCAGGTGGTATTATTTTGGACCATGAAAATCCTTCTGTTGTGTATCTTTCCCGGGAAAAAAATGGTGTTTTTGAAATTGAGAAATGGCAAACCGGTAACAATGGGAAATCCTGGAAAGTGTATCCTGTCACAAGCGGTTCGGAAAATGACAATGTCAGGCCCTTTGCTATTCGCCGAGCAGAAGCGGGCAATCCACTCCAGTTGTTGTG
>CAZVTW010000259.1:0-1334 GCA_964629805.1 uncultured Bacteroidales bacterium
TGAGTAACTAAAATTAAGTCTAAAATTTAATGCCTGATTGAAAATAATTTATGGTGAAGTATTATTCGGTGGTATTGTTTTTGACTAACATCTGGTATCACTTTACATTGACGCTGAAAATGATTCAGGCATACTACTATGGAAATTATTTCCAAGGTCATAATACAGGACTCGAAAGTATAGTCAAATACCAGGCGATGGATAATTTATTGTTTGAATTATCGCATAGTTGGTACAGCTATGGGTTAGAGTACCAGAAAAATGATGATTTTGATATAGAAAAGGATATCAGTGAAAAGCAGCGTGATCTCGTTAATGATAAATATCCCCAGTTACCTGAGCATGTATTCAGAGCGAAAGCATACTATGAAATGACTGAAGATTTCTCCATATCAATCTCTTCAGTTTATACAACGGCTTTTTATGTGAAATACGGAACAGTTAATCCGACGTATCAATATGATATGCAAAGATTTGATCCTCTCTATGGAGATGGAGGGTACCAGGAATTGATTGGCGGTGAATTTGATAACAGATTTATTTTAAATGTTAAAATAAATAAACAATTTTTTGATCATAAATTAAATGTATATCTCTATGGATATGATATTACCAGTTCACCTTTTGTTGAGGGTGTAAACCAGTTGGCCACAATTTATCCCAGACAGGTTGGAAGTATGTTTGGCGCCGGGATACAATATAAATTTTAGTTGTGTGTTTGATTTTTAGGATTGATTGTTATCCCCTTTTGTCTGCTGGCATCAGGGGATTTTTCATTTTCATATCAAGAGAGATAAATCGTATTTTTCAGGCAGTACAATCAACATAACTTAGATTTATATTCCGGCAACTAATTGATTGGTAAATGAATGATGGCATCAGTGCCATTGCCTGGTTCTGACATGTATTCGATTGTCTTTTTGTGTTCTTTGATGATATTATTACAATGGATAATCCCGTATCTACACCTTTGTCCGGATCTTTGGTTGTGAAAAGGGATCATATAATTTATTCAGGTACTTCTCCGGAATTCCTTCACCTGTTTCCGAAATTTTTGTTTCAAGGTATTCACTCTTGATGGTTTTTGAGTGTTTTATTCGGAGTTTCAAGTTACTAATTTAGTTGTTTTCTTAACAGTTCAATTTCTTCAACAGATAATCCGGTAATTTTATGGATTATTTCATTTGAAAATCCCTCCCGTATCATATTTTTGGAATCTTCCATTTTTCCGCGTTTTTCACCACGTTTTTCACCACGTTTTTCACCGCGTTTTTCACCGCGTTTTTCACCGCGTTTTTCACCGCGTTTTTCACCTTCTAATATCAATTGTTCTG
>CAZVTW010000259.1:1434-8262 GCA_964629805.1 uncultured Bacteroidales bacterium
CGTTTTTCACCGCGTTTTTCACCGCGTTTTTCACCTTCTAATATCAATTGTTCTGCTGTTGTCATAGCTATTTCTCCTCCTTTTGCTGAAATTTGTTTGATCGACTCTGTAATAGTATGAATATTTTTTTTATGATTATGATACAAATATAGTAAAATAATTCGAAAAAAAATGCGCCCGTATTCAGTTTCCAAAAGCATAGGAAGTTGCCTGAAATAAAATGAAATTTTATTGTATAACGTCGTTTCGTCAAAAATATGTTTCATGACGAAAAGGCTCATTCGAAGTGTCAAAGAAGTGAATAACTGATTAATTTCTTTATCAGAATAATCCTTAAGATTAACAAATATTATTTCAAATTTTGGTAAAAACCGGATAAGATCAGGATCTGGTTGATTAAAATTTTCTTCAATTTTTGTGAGGTGCCAGGTTTCTTTCCCATGATAGAATATGACGGGAATCAATATGATAAGTTCTTTTTTGTTTTTTATGAGTGAATTGTAGTATTTACCCATATATTGAAGGAGCTGAAAACGTACATAATCATTTTTTGTGCTTTTATGTTCAATTAGCAGAGCAATTTTAACATCATTACTGTTGTTAATATTTTTACAAGTGTAAAGTAAATCAGAATAATATTCTTTCAACTCATTATCTATAAATGAGTCCTTTTCAACCTTCAAAGAATCAAAATCTATTTTTGAAACAATGTATTTTGGGAATGTTTTGTCTATAAATTCCTTTGTGTCGTCTAATCGTCCAAAAAGGTATTTGAAAAATTTATCATGAGAATTTATCCGGAAATTTGGGTTCATAAATTTATATTTTTTACACAATAATAATAGTTTTCACCTAAAATTCTATAATGAAAAATAATTTTTTTTTAGTAAGTTTTGGCGGAGATGCTTTTTTGGCAGGAGACGTTGCAGGTTCATGGTAGGTCTTTGAATTTGAAGGCAAATTACTAAAAGTTAAACAAAGGATTCAAGTTTTTTAAACAGCACTTCTGTGTCAACCGGTTTTGGGATGTAGTCACTACAACCTGCTTTCATAAATTTTTCTTCATCCCTGGCCATGGCATAGGCTGTTTGAGCAATAACCGGAACATCAGGTCGTATTTTTTTAATTCTCCTGGTTGCTTCTATTCCGTCAATTCCCGGTAATTTTATATCCATCAGGATAATATCTATATCATCATGATGCAGACAAAAATCTATCGCTTCTTCACCTGTTTCCACATGGATGACCCTGAATTTTTTGTCTGTTAGCACTTCTTCCAAAAATAAAAAGTTCACATGTTCATCTTCAACAATGAGAATTTTCCGTGGAGCGTTACGGACAACCATATCGATTCCTTTCTCAGGTTCTTTTATGGTCTCTTTCGTATTTTTCACTGGTCTGTAAGGAATGGTGAAATAGAATGTAGCGCCCTGACCTGGTTGTGATTCAACCCATATTTTACCTCCCATCAGTTCGGCCAGTCCTTTTGAAATAGAAAGTCCTAGTCCGGTTCCCCTTGTAATGCCTTTCATGATGTTATCTGCCTGGCCAAACCGTTGGAATATCTGCTCCTGGTATTTTTTTTCAATTCCTATACCGGTATCCTGCACAAAAAATTGTATACGGTCTTCATCAATCCTATATCCAAAGTGTATAAATCCTTTTGACGTAAATTTCAGGGCATTTCCGATAAGGTTATCAAGTATTTGTTTCATTTTTTGTTCATCTATAACAACCATTGATTTATCGTCTGGCAACCCTCTGATCATTTTCATACTAAGTCCGGTATCCCTGGCTATCGGCTGGTGAAAAAGATGAATTTTAGAAAGGAATTCATTGAGGTTTGTTTCAGAGGTAAATAATTGTAATTGACCTGTTTCAATTTTCGAAATATCTAATATGTCATTTACCAATGATAAAAGTTGATCACAACTATCCCTGATAATTTGCGAATATTTGATTTTTTTTGCTTTATCAAGTTTCTCAGAGGTAAGTAATTTGGAAAAACCGACAATGCCATTCATAGGAGTTCTGATTTCATGGCTCATATTGGCCAGGAAAGCTGACTTCAACTCGTCACTTTCTTCGGCTTTCTTTTTAGCTAAGATAAGGTCATAATTGATTTGTTTTATTTTTTCATAACTGTCAAGTAATTCCTGGTGTTGTTTTTCAATTTTTTCTTTAGACTGATCGTTTTCCTGGATATGTTTATTAATGGTAGCAAGCATATGGTTGAAAGAATCATACAATGAACCGGTTTCATCTTCGGACTTTTTTTCTATGGCAAGTCCATAATCATGGCTATCCCGTACCCTATCTGCGTGTTTTTTTAATTTCAGGATGGGAGAAGTTATTTTTCGTTGATAATACAGTGCCAGTAAATAACTTATTATGAGCATAACAGATATGCTTACCAGTGATAGCCAGACAAAATTATAAACCTGATCTTTAACCTGTTTAGTATTTGCTTCAATAAATAGGAAACCATACAAATGATTATCCCTGGATATTTTTTCAGTCAGGTGTAATTTGCCTTCAGAATAAAAATAACCTGTTTTTCTAATTTTCTTAACATCTGTTTTAAATTCTTTTTCGGAGTAATAGGAACAGAAATAAAAGCTGTCAGCATCAAACAAAATCGCTTTGTCAATGGATTTTATATTTTTAAGGTATTGCAGAGCTATATTTGCCTCAGTTGTGTCATTAAAAGCCAGTGGAACGATGGAACTTTCGCCGGTTAGTTTTGCTGCCAGTTTGGTTTCTTTCACAAGGTCATTTTTAAACATACGAACAGCATAAAACAAAAATATGGAGCAGCCAATAAAAATACTGATTGTACAAATCAATAGAATTGTCAGAATAGTGCGTTGTTTTATTGATTTTATTTTGAACATGAACCTCTAACTTTTCGATGTAATAATCGTTGCATACACATATAATTTGCTACTTACGTAAAAACCGGAATTATCAATTTGTGTTTCATTAATTTCGTATCTGAGTTTGTTATCATCCATAATGAAATTAATATGTGCTCCTTTTTCGCCGTATCCTTCACTTTCGGTGATGATAAGAACAGAATCTTCTTTTAAACCAGAGAGGATTTTTTTTATGTTGCCGGAATGTCCGTCAGTTATGAAAATTAAATCATACCCTGATAAACGGTGTATTTTGCTAATTTTTTCAACATTCACATTCATGTTCTGAATACTCTGGTCAGAGAAAAAGGATTTGATAGTAGAATGTATTTGTTTATTATTGGTGATGACACCCATACGTATGTTTCCCCTTCCATCTCCCGGCTCATCCGGCCATTCAATAAACCTTGTAATTCTTTCAATAAATGCTGATTTGATAAGATATTCACGTTGTTGGGCAAAAACAGAAATACCAAAGGTTATGAGAATTATAACGAAAAGTCCTTTCTTAATTAATACCTTCATCTGCAATACTTTAAAATTTCAAAACCCATTTCAGACTAACTGATGCAGGTTCGGTAACGAAGCCAACATGTCTTGGATATTGCCGGTTATTACCTTCTTCCCAATATTGAAAAACGTAACGGAAATGATTAAATTTTAACAGATTCATTGCATTCAGGCTTATTTTTGACCAGGGCAAAAAATCAGGATGATAGGTCAGCGACAGGTTCGTAGTAAATGATGGTTTCGAGTAGCCATATTTCATCAAAACATCATATATATCATCCATTTCAGATTTTGTCACTTCAGTCCCATAATTGTCATGGACTTCTTTAAAACTGTCCAACATATCTATTTGCCCGTATTTCCAGTTCAGACGCCCATTGGCATGTATGTTAACTCTCTTGCTAAAAGAATGAGTGATAAAAAACTTCAGGCTATGGCCCGGCAGGTTATTAATCCTGTTTCGGCCATAATTATTAAGACTGATTTTAACAGAGTCAGGTCCTATGTTTGTTAGATAAGCATCAATCGGATCAACAGGGTCCCATTCTGTTTGGTCAATAAAGGCATAATTTAGGCCTGCTTTGGTATCTTGCGACAAATATTTAATTCCGATCTCTGTTCCAATGAGACCAAAAGTCCCGACAACGTCAGGATAAGCCTGTGGGGTCCAGGCAATCTGTTCTATTGAATTGTAGAACAATGAAAAGTCGAGATAAAAATCTTTTAAAAATTTGTAGTTATACATACATTCTATTCCCTCTTTTTTTTCCGGATCAACCATTCCTTCTTCAAACATGTTGAATGTATATAATTCGTTAAAAGTTGGAAGTCTGACTGCCTTTTGTGCAATGATTTTTGCTGTATGTTGTTCATTTATGGTTGAAATGAGTGCAATTCTTGGGGAAAATGCAACTTTTGAAAACTCATGTTTGTCGAGTCTGCCTGAAAGTATGACAGATAAAAACGGGGCTAACCTGATATTTCCTTCTGCAAAAATGGAAAATTGTCCTGCCGATATGGTTTTATCAATATAATTGACTATTCCCATACCGCCATATTGTTGGTAGAACCCTGAATGAAGGGTGTCATAAACAGCAAAACGCAATGGAGGCGGGAAAGAATGGATAAATTCATGTTTTTTCATGCCCCATTCCGGTCCTAACCAGAGATGCCTCAAATCACCACCCAGGGCAATATTCAGATGGTCTTTAAAGTCAAAATTAATGATACTTTCTAAAAATAATTCATTTTCTGAGAATGAATAGTTACGCTGTGTAATATGATCACCCGGGGCGCTGCTACCCCGATAGAAAAAAACATCCCTGTTGCTTTGAGAATGAAAAGCAATCTTATTCTTCATTGACAGGTGCTCGAAAAGTTCAGGTGAAAATTCCAATGCAGACATGAACATCCTGCCAATCAATCCCGGGAATTCCGGTCCGTCAGCAGTTGTTGTTTTTTGTTGCTGTTTGATGAAAGAGACATCAGTATATCTGAGATAAAGCTGTAATGAATTTTTGTATCGCACATCAATCTGGGCTTTTTTTTGTGGGATATTCCTAAAGTCTCCATAAAAATTTGGCGCTGGTGTGCCAAGTCCCTTATTTCCCCATTGTTTCCCCATAAAGCCGTATCCATAACCGTGTGCGCGGTCGATATAAAAAAAATGAGGCGTTTTTTCTCCCAGTGACCTGTTCAAGCTCCCATACAATCCTAAGGAGAAATCATTCCTTTTAAATCCCCATTTGGCATAGACATTTCCATAGCGATAGTTGGTGTTGATTTTTATGCCTGTTTCCGGTTTTTCTGAAAAATTTTTAGGCAGGGTTTTGATGTTGATGATGCCACCAATAGCGCCATGACCGTATGTCACTGAACCGGGGCCCCTGATGATTTCAATGCATTCGATATCGTTCAGGTCACGGTTTTGTATTTCAAAAAATGGACCATTGAGGGTCTTCATGTTAGCATTAATACCATTGACTAACAGAAGATATGACGTATTTTGATCACCTGACACACCCCGTATACCAATCCTGGGACCTAACCAGTGATTAACAAATGTAGCGCCGGGTACATAAACTTCAATCAGATCAAGGATATTCCTGGCCGGTGTTACCTCTATATCTCCTTTTTCTATCCTGGTAACTGACACAGGTAAATCAGATATTGTGGATGGTGTATGAGTTCCGATTTTTAAATCAAGTTCCAGCAATTCTTCTAAAGACATTCTTATCAGATCATTTTTTGTCAGGGAATCCTTTTCCTGCGCAACAACAATATTAGGAAAAGTTCCCAAAAAGTATATTAAAGAAATGATAAGATAATGCCTTTTCATATCAAAAAATTTAATATAAAATTAACACTTCCTTTGTGAAATATCAAACCTTTTGTCAGATTTTGTTCAAACAAACCTTTTGACATGCTTGTATGGTTTTTATTTTTTTTCATGCTTTTTGTATAAGTCTACAGAGAAGTTTATACTTCGGCTGGGCATAACTTACGTTTTTTTTAAAACCATAACAAACTACAAATAAGTACTTTATTTCGTTTTAAAAAGTTATGATATGCCCGCTCAGCATATATCTATTGCCAAACTTTTTGTTACTTTGTCTCGACTATAGTCGGGTCCCCCCCGACAAAACATTTACAGGGCAGGTTTGATTCTGACGTTTTTTTTGAGGCACTATTTAGAAGAAAGGAAAATCATATGTTTTTTGTTATTCGGACAAATGCTTTTTAAGCTTAACCGGAGCTCTTACTTTTCTGAGCCTCATATTTAATATTTCAACAATCAGTGAGAAAAAGACAGCAAAATAAATATACCCTTTTGGTATTTCCCTGTGCAGACCATCGAGAAGCAGCATAAATCCTATCAGAATCAGAAATGAAAGGGCAAGCATCTCTAATGTTGGGTGTTTATTGATAAATCTGCTTATTCGTCCGGCAAAAGCCATCATGACCATAATGGCTATAACAACTGCAATAATCATGATAATAAGCTGTCTTGTAAGACCAATGGCAGTGAGTATGGAATCAAAAGAAAAAATTATATCAAGCATAATGATTTGAAAAATGGTGCTTACAAATCCGGCCTGAATTTTGCCAGTTTCATGATGCTCCTCACCTTCGAGTTTGTGGTGTATTTCTGAAGTACTTTTTGCAATGAGGAAGATTCCGCCAACAGCAAGTATCAGGTCTCTGCCACTCACATCAAATGAAAAAACTGAAAACAGGGGTTTGGTAAAACCGATTATCCAGGTAATAGTCAACAACAACAGTATCCTGACCAGTAATGCAAGTGATAAACCAACCATCCTGGCTTTTTTTTGCTGATGTTTCGGCAGTTTATTGGAAACAATAGAGATAAAAATAATATTGTCCACACCCAGGACAACCTCCA
>CAZVTW010000260.1:0-8184 GCA_964629805.1 uncultured Bacteroidales bacterium
GCTGGTTATCAAAACTCGGGTTTCATGATTTTGCCGGTTCAACAATTGTCCATTCCGTAGGAGCCTGGGTTGGTCTTGCCGGGGCCGCTGTTCTTGGTCCGCGACTTGGGAAATATAACGGAAGTGCAAAAGCTATACCTGGTCACAACCTGGCCTACGGCGCTCTGGGCGTGTTCATTTTATGGTTTGGTTGGTTTGGTTTTAATCCCGGTTCTGAACTTGCTGCCGTTGGAGGCAGTACAGTAGCCATTGGTCATATTGCCCTTACCACAAACCTGGCCGCAGCAGCCGGCGCTGTAACAGCTATGCTCACTGCCTGGGCAAGATACAAAAGACCTTCTCTGTCGCTTTCACTCAACGGCGCTTTGGCAGGTCTTGTGGCAATTACTGCCGGATGTAACATTGTCAGTCCCTTTGGGGCTGTAATTATTGGTGTTATCGCAGGATTTGTGCTTGTTTTCAGTGTTGAATTTATTGATCAAAAACTTAAAGTAGATGACCCTGTCGGCGCTGTATCAGTTCATGGCGTCTGCGGAGCCATTGGCACATTACTGGTTGGTTTATTCTCCACCGAAACCGGATTGTTCTATGGTGGCGGTTTAAAACAACTTGGCGTGCAGGCTGTGGGTGTTTTATCTATCGGTCTTTGGGCGCTGATTGCAGGTTTTATCCTCTTTAAAATATTAAAAGCAGCAAATGGTTTACGCGTTTCCAGAAGAATTGAAGAAGAAGGACTGGATGTCTATGAACATGGAGAATCCGCGTATAATTAAAATTCAAGTTTGTTTTTCATAGGTTTCTTTTTACCCAAATTGAGCGATTTTCGCTCACTGCCTGCCCCGTGCACGAAGTGTCGGGGACAAACAAATTGTAAGGTTTTCACCTTCACCTATTCGGTGAAAACCAACAATTTCTAAGTCGGGGTTAAACCTAAGTAAAGCGCTTTTTCACTTCGTTCAAACCGCTCAACTTAGGTTTTAGTTAGGGTTAATAATTGGTAGGGCCGGTTTCCGGGGTATTTATTACCGGGGCCGGCTTTTTTCTTTATTGGTTGTTGTTTTTTATGAGGAGGTTTATTCATAATGTTAAAAACAAATTAATACAGGATGATAATAGAATTATTCTGAATTTGTTTATTTTGTAGCAGATTTTGATATCATATACATGTTGAAGATTTTCAGGTTATATACTCATCTGTTTACACGACTTAAAAAACAACTCCGGCAGGGGATATCTGTTCAAAAACTTTCATTGACCATTGTCATTGGCGTTTTTATTGGTATCATACCTATATTAGGCACAACAACCATATTATGTGCCCTTGCTGCAGTGATTTTCAGACTCAATCATGCCGTCATACAACTGGTAAACTACGCAGTTTATCCATTGCAATTAATTTTTATTATTCCTTTTATTAAATCAGGGGAACAACTGTTTCATTTAAAAACACTGCCGCTTTCACTGGATAAGCTTATCATGCTGTTTGCCGAAACTCCCCTGCAATTTTTTTATATCCTTGGTCTGGATTTATTAGCCGGCACAGCTGTATGGTTATTCTTTTCTATACCATCAGGTTTTGTTTTATTTTTCATTCTCAGAAAAATATTTTCACAGGTGCAAAAGCAATTTTAACGAAAAAAAGACAATATATATCTTTTCGCATATTTTTTTTAAACCATTTAAACACTTGATTATCATTTTTTTTTAATGATAAATGCTTGATAAAGGATGATTCATTTTGTATCAAACAAAAAGAAATTAAAGTTCCTGAACCAAAATTAATTGGTTTTCACGATAATAATATACTCAAATCAATGAACATTTAATCATTGTTGGCTGTTTAAACTTTTAAATTAAAAAAGAAACAATTTTCGACACATAATTATTTAAGAGACATGTCAAAATATTCGATTAAGGACCTGGAAAAGGTCACAGGTGTAAAGGCACACACAATACGCATTTGGGAAAAGAGGTATAATATTATTAAGCCTGAACGAACCGATACCAATATCAGGTATTACAATGATGACGACCTAAAAAAGCTTATGAACATTTCTTTGCTGAACCGATACGGATTCAGAATATCTAAAATTGCAAAACTTTCCGATAAGGAAATCGTTGAAAAAGTTATAAGCGCCACCAGGAATATTAAAGACCCGGAAAGGGTCATAGAAAACCTTATCATTGCAATGATTGAATATGATGAACAAAAATTTGATAAAACACTCAATAAAGCGATCTTTGAATTCGGTTTTGATAATACTTTTATTAATTCAGTCTACCCTTTTCTCGAGAAGGTGGGATTACTCTGGCAAATAGGTACTATCTCACCTGCCCATGAACATTTTATATCTGCCCTCATCAGACAAAAACTCATCGTTGCCATTGACAGCATTGAGACTAATTATGCCAAAGAATCAAAAAAATTTCTTTTATTCTTACACGAGCAGGAAAGACATGAGATAAGCCTGTTGTTTTATTTCTATTTTATTAAAAAACACAATCATAAAATAATATATCTGGGGCAGAGTGTTCCTTTCGAGGATTTGATAGAAGTGGAAAAAATCCATAACCCCCATTTTATGTTATCAACTTTTACCAATCCGATTCACGAAAAAGATTTGAATAATTATCTTGAAAAACTCGGCAATCAATTTCCGGAACAAAAAATATTTATTACAGGAATACAAACAGATGAAAAAGACATCATCCTGCCGGAAAATATAAAAAGAATACCATCAGGTAAGGATTTTAAAGAAATTCTCCAGAATATCGATCATTATTATAACACATTTAGAGATAGCTGATTGATGCTGAATAATTGCACAAAAATTTTTTTGTTATAAAAATCTCCTTATTTTTGTAAATCATTCTTTACAAAAATATTGCATTCTTGAGTCAAAAATATGCCATTATCGACCTGGAGACTACCGGCATCGGCAGACCCGGTGACAGGATTATTGAGATAGCCATTTTTATTCACGACGGTCAGGCAATAATTGATAAGTTTACTTCTTTGATTAATCCCGAATGTCCGATTCCTTTCCAGATAAGCCACCTTACCGGAATCACTGACGATATGGTTGATGATGCGCCAAAATTCTTTGAGATTG
The DNA here is from genome assembly GCA_964629805.1 of uncultured Bacteroidales bacterium. Taxonomy (GTDB): domain Bacteria; phylum Bacteroidota; class Bacteroidia; order Bacteroidales; family CAZVTW01; genus CAZVTW01. The sequence continues at coordinate 3,114 of CAZVTW010000260.1, forward strand.
CCAGGAATGTTGTTGAGATGACAGAAGGCGCTGTTTTTGTCGCGCACAATGTAAGTTTTGATTATAATTTTATTTGCCGGGAGTTTAAATTACTGGAATATACCTATAAACGGGAAACATTGTGTACAGTAAAGTTAAGCAGAAAACTTATTCCCGGACTTCCTTCATACGGCCTTGGGAACCTCTGTAAATCCCTTGATATAACAATAGAGGACAGACACCGTGCTGCCGGGGACGCTCTTGCTACAGTCAGGTTGTTTGAAAAATTGCTGGATATTGAGCAAAACATACAGGATATTTTTATCAGGAATATTAACAACCAGCTGCGAAAAACTGCCATTGACCGGCTACCCAGAGCAACAGGTGTGTATTACTTTTATGATGAATCAGGTGATCTAATCTATGTCGGAAAAAGCAAAAATATTTATGAACGTGTTATCTCTCATTTCAATAATCAAACAACAAAAAGGGCTATTGAAATGCGAAATAAAATTACGGATATACATTTCGAGCTAACCGGGAGTGAACTCATAGCCCTGTTGCTTGAATCAGATGAGATAAAAAAACATAAACCTGTTTATAACCGGGCTCAACGTCGGTCAGGTTTCCCATACGGGATTTTCACATTTGAGGATAAAGGCGGATATATTAACTTTTGTATCAAACGTACTTCGTCAAAAGGACAGTTACTCAACTGCTACTCATCAAAAGCAGAAGCCCAAAAAAACCTCTTCAGATATACCGAGGAGTTGGATTTATGCCAAAAACTCTGCGGGCTGTATGCTTCAGGTTCATCATGTTTTCAATATACAATCAATCAATGTCAGGGCGCCTGTATTGGTGAAGAACACCCGATGATTTACAATAAACGGGCTTCTAAGCTGGTGAATATGCTGAGTTATGTCAGAAACAATATGCTTATCATTGATAAAGGTCGCGAAGATAATGAAAAATCAATTGTTTATATTGAAAAAGGGAAATATCTCGGGTTTGGATACCTGGGGTCAGACATTCAGACAAATGATCCGGAACTGATAAAGGATTGCATTCATTCATATGATGATAACAGGGATGTCAAAGTTATTATAAAATCCTACCTAAGAAATAATAAAGTTGAAAAAATCGTCAACTTTTGAGAATTGTTGCTGTTTATATAACAGGATTTCAAATTTTAATTGTAACTTTAAAGGTTTGATATGAAATAAATTGTCCGGGATAAATATTTAGGTAATTCCTTTCAGCCCAAATCACATTTCCACCAAAAACATCATCATTATGTGTGGCAGATATATTGTGGTTCAAAAAATAGAAGCTATTGAGCAGCGTTTTAATGTAAAAGCCCCTGAGGGTTTAGGCTATGAACCAAGTTTTAACGTAGCGCCGGGAAAATATGCCCCGGTTATAACAAATGAGAACCCTCGTGAATTAAAGTTGTTTCGTTTTGGCATGACACCATTCTGGGCAAAAAAACCGATGATGCTTATCAATGCCAGAAGTGAAGGCGACCATAACAAGGAGAATGATCCGGCTTATCACGGATCAAAGGGAATCATTACCAAACCATCGTTCCGGAAACCAATACGTTCTCAGCGATGTCTTATCATTGCCGATGCATTTATTGAGGGAACAACGAAAGAAAAACTGAGCAAACCTTATCTTGTATATTTAAGAAACAAAAACCGGCCTTTTGCTTTTGCCGGTATATGGGATGCCTGGAAAGACAACGGAAACAATGAGTTGATTTACTCTTTTGCTATCATTACAACAGTGGCCAACAGCCTGTTACAAAAAATTCCTCATCACAGGTCTCCTGTTATCCTTGACAGACGGGATGAAAGAACCTGGCTAGATACAGATGCGCCCCTAACAGACATTACAAGCATGTTAAAACCATACGCGGGAGAATTGATGAATGCCTACCCGATATCAACAGCAATAAAAAATCCCCGAAATGATTCAAAAGAAAACATTCAGCCACAGGGAAAAACCATTGAGCCGGAAACCGGACAGTCAGTGGTTTCTTCGCTGGAATTGCAGGGGATGGGAAATCCACGAAAAAGATAATTACTTTCGTTTTACCAGGCTGATGATGAATAATAAAACGATAGCCCCAATAAGGGCTGTAACCAGCGACCCGATAATTCCTTCACTAAAATTAATACCAAGAGCCCCTAAAAGCCAGCCACCAATGATAGCTCCCGCAATACCAACAAGCATATTAACAAGCCAGCCAAATCCTCTGCCCTTCATGATATAACCCGCTAAAAATCCGGCTGCAATACCAACAAGAATGAAATAAATAAATTCTAACATTATAAAAATTTTTCTCACATACACTAATAAAGTGTAAATGATTGTTTTTAAATATTTTAAATGTAGCTTAGAGGCACTAAAGATACAATTTCATTTTCATGAAAAAAAATATATTCCAAAAAGGTGATAAATAGTGTAAATATAAAGTTAATTGTACCTCCCTCCTTTCATATGTACTGAAAAGTATTATGTCATTGTTAATTTTGGCACAAAGGCTTAAAATACCATAAAATAATAGCCTGCCAAAATTGTTTCACAGTCAACTTATTTTCTTTGTTAATCTTGTATTAACAGTAAGTTAAAGTTTGAAAAGACCGTATTTTAAAAAGGAATTTTACCATATCTTTGCCATATAAAACTTTAAAAATATATTGTTATGGAAAAAGTTTATGACAGTGAATACCTCATGGCTATGTTTGATGAAGAAAATTCATTTCTGAAACTCAAATGGAAACCAACTTCATCAAAACTCACTGATGAGAAGTACAAACAGGAGATTCTCTCATATGCCCAATATGTTGAAAAATTCAAGCCGGATCGTATCCTGGCTGATATGAAAAATTTCAGTTATACCATACCCAGGGAAACACAAGTCTGGACAGATGAAGTAACATCTAAAATTTATGAAGAATATGTTCTGCGTAAAGCGATTATCGTAAGTGACAATTACGAGGATTTCTATCTTTCTGAAGATGAAAACGAGTATGAAGATACAAGTTTTAATTTTGAATATTTTGACAATGAGGAAGGCGCTATTAACTGGCTTAACCTGAATTGATTCATAGGAGTAATTTTTAGTTAGTAGTTTTGGTTTCAAGGGTAAATGAGTTTCATTTACCCTTTTTTATTAAAAAAAATTACTTTTGTTATTTTTTTCTGAACAGAATTTCTGAACTCAGTAATTTTCGAAATCTATGCGTTGCAAACAGCTTTAAATAGTCAATGCTATTCGCCCCCGATTTGAAATCCGGGGCAAGAGTTTTTGCGCCTTGGCAAAGAACAAAATAACTTCGTTTATTCTGTACAGTTTATTTCGCATCAAGCCCTTAGTAAAAAAATGTAACAATCTCACTTTCCTTTATTACCTTATTTGTCAGCATATCAATAAGGTAATCAGGTTAAAACAGAACCCAAATTTATTTCCTACATAAGAGGTTGAAAAAGGAAAATAATGTTTCTTTTCAAAATAAAGTGTAAACCGAGAAATGAAAAATGCCAAAAAAAGCGATATTTTATAAGTGCCAAATTAGTTTTTATGACAGTACCATATATCAATATCCATACCCATGATACGGAATACCAGGACAGTATCTCCATTGTCAATTTGTTTCCGGGCTCAAAAGTAAAATTTGCAGAGACAAACAGACATCGTTTCTACTCAGCCGGAATACATCCCTGGTACATTCAAAAAGAAAGGATTAAAGAGCACATCAGAATAACTGAAGAATATGCCCAAAACAACAACATCATTGCAATAGGAGAAGCCGGGCTGGATAAAATAAGTCAAACAGATTACAACCTTCAAAAAGAGGTGTTTGCCATGCAGATAAAACTGGCGGAGAAATACAATTTGCCCCTGATCATTCACTGTGTGAAAGCCTGGGATGATTTTTTGCATTTGCGAAAAAATGCTGATAATGAATTGCCCTGGATTTTTCATGCTTTTAACTCAGGCATTGAAATGGCTCAACAATTGGCAGCCAAGAATTGTTACCTCTCTTTTGGTGAATTCTTACTACACAAAGCCAAAATAGTAAAGGCTTTTTCTGAAATTGGAACAGATAAGGTATTCATTGAAAATGATGACTCAAAAATTCCGATACAGGAAATCTACAAAAAGGCTTCGGAGGTGAAAAAAATGCCGGAAGAACACTTAAAGGAAGCCATATATGATAATTTTCAACGATGTTTTCAGAAGATAATATGAATTCGAACTGGAAAGAACGCACAGAATTGTTAATAGGCAACCAGGCAAGCACAAAATTGCAAGATTCACATGTGCTTGTCGCCGGCCTGGGAGGAGTAGGAGGATATGCCGCAGAACAATTGTGCCGGGCCGGTGTTGGCCGGATGACAATTGCTGATGCCGATACAATCGCACTAACCAACCTCAACAGGCAGATTATTGCATTGCAATCATCAATCGGGAGAGTCAAATCAAAATTGGTAGCCGAACGTCTGCTTGATATTAATCCTGAGTTGAAAATCACAGCATTAAATGAATTTTTGCGGGATGAGCGTTTGAATGATCTGCTTATTGAACCATTTGATTTTGTCATAGATGCCATTGATACCCTGGCCCCTAAAGTATTTCTTATCTATAATTGCATTCAGAATGGACGTAAGCTGGTCAGCTCAATGGGTTCAGGCGGAAAAACCGACCCAACTTGTATCCGGGTAGAGGATATTTCCAAATCACGGTATTGTAATCTCGCCAGAATGGTCAGAAAAAGGCTCCATAAGCTGGGTGTATACAGTGGTTTTAAAGTTGTTTATTCCCCGGAGGAGACAATCGTATCAGCTATTCAACCCATAGCAAATGAGCAGAACAAAAAAAACACGGTTGGTACCATTTCCTATATGCCTGCCATGTTCGGTTGTTATTGCGCCTGGGTTGCTATTGACAGTATAATTAATTCCTGATTCGTTTTTCAACTCTTTTTTGTTTTAATTTGTCTTTAATTTGGATAGATTTGGTAATTTTTGCTGAACAGAATGAATTTTTTAGCACATATATATCTTTCAGGAAAGAAACCGG
>CAZVTW010000261.1:0-8175 GCA_964629805.1 uncultured Bacteroidales bacterium
TTAAAAATCATTGTTTTATATTTGACACCAACAAAAGTATTTAATAATTATATCATATAATATAAATTTTTCACATATATCAGGAAACACACGAGTCATTATCCATCAATTCCATATACCCATTTTATATATATTCTCAACGACTTATAGACATAAATAACATGTAACGTATTGAATGTGTGGAATAAAATATAGAATACAACTGTTTTCATTTTATGAGATAATTTACATATTACCAAGGAGATAAAAACTTGTTTTCATAATTTAACTATGATAGACACATCTTGTAATAATTTATAAAACAGTAATATATAAATAAAAAGTTGTTTTTTCTTTTGTTTGTGCTTTAAAGCATGTAATGTAAAACAGTTTCAGTTATTATAGCAGACATCGATTGTAAATATAAAAACAGGGACGAAATACAAGGAAAACACATAAAAAGTCTGTTAAAAACGCATAAAATTTTCAAATCGAGTGAATGTAAAATATCTTTTTTTAATTTTTCATCATCGGCTAACACTAAAACAATAAATATTAAATAACGACTAAAAAACATTAACATGAAAAAAATTTTGACTTTACTTGTAACAACATTCATTGTTCATTCCCTGGCAGGGCAGGTAGAATTATATGACCTGCCGGAATTTTCAGACCAAACAAAGCTGAAAGAATTATTAAACACAGAAAAAAAAGCAAACGCTAAATGGCTGAAGGGCAATCCGAATCTGCTGAAATCTCTCAAGCTGGTAAATCAGCGCTTAGACAGTGTTGTTTTTAAAACACCCGGAGATGGCGAAGAATCAAAAATCCCATCCAGAAAGAATGAATACATTTACACTGACAAGGGATACATACAACATATTTATCAATGGGATGAAACCAACACTACCTGGGTGTACCGGGATAAAACAGAAAAGGAATTTGACCGGTTTGGAAACCGGACACTGGAAAAATCTTATGAATGGTCAGACTCCCTGAATATTTGGATGATTGTCGAATCAGATTCAAGCGAATATGATGAAAAAAGCCGTCAAATCTATTATGAATCCAAATACTGGGACCAGGACGAAAATTGCTGGATTGGTCTTATAAAACAAGCAACCAGCTATGATGATGAAAAGCTCACAAAAACGTCACTTAGTTATGATTTTAACGACGAATCAAAAACCTGGGTGCTGATCATTAAAATGAGATATCAATATAATGAAGATGATAAATTGATAAAGCAGGAAAGATTTGAATATGACATAGATGCCGAAGGCTGGACACCTGATTATGTTGAAGAATTCACCTACCTAGATAGCAATAACACGCTGGGTAACTTTAGCCGTTGGTACCCGGATTCATCTAAATGGATTGTTACGGGAAAGTCTGAGAAAACGCAGGAAGGCAATGATGAAACCGTTTTATATTATGCTTTGGATGAAAACACAGGCGAATTCGTTTTCAGCCGTAAATCGGAAAAATTGAACTTTGACGATACTTTATTTGTAAATGCCCTATATAACTATGATGATATGACGGAAGAATGGAATTGTTATTTTAGATTAGAAATCTACCACGATGAAAATAATAATCCCGTCCGCTCAATTTCACATCATATAGATTATCAAACCAACGAATTGACGCCACTATCAAAAAAAATAATTGAATACGATTCTAAAAACCGCCAAATATCCGCAGAATGGTATTCCTACAATAGCACTTCCGAAAGTCTCGTTGGCAATTACAGAATCGAATATACCTATGATAACAATGATAACAGGACTGAGATTAAAGAGATGTCCTGGAATAGCGTAACAAATGACTGGTATTCTGAACCTTCCGACTATGAAAGATTCACGTATGATTATGATTATACCATCGATGAGGTTATAATGCCGGATGTAGAAATGCAATCATATTTTCATAATTTAGTCCTGGAATCTATCATAAACGATTATTATGCAACATATTACTACTCAGAACAGGAAGTTGTCAACATATCCGATAATATCCGTACCGGCACAGCCCGTCTTCTGCCAAATCCTGCCAGGAATCAGGTAACATGCGGGTTAGATGATAATGCAGAACCTGCAATCATAGAAATATTTGACATGCATGGCAGAAAAGTTATCCGCGAAGTAATAGTCCAAAACAGAAAACTTTCTGTCAGTCATCTACATAAAGGTTTCTATGTATACAACATCATACAGGGAGATATGACAAGTAAAGGAAAATTACTGATCAAATAATTCATCAAATCCGGGTACCTGTTGGCCTCCCTCTCTTTGATTCGCCTTGCAAAGGCGTGTCAACAGGGATGACATTAGCCACCTGTATACCTCAACAGGTATCCGGATGACTGGATTTGAACACTTGTAAATTAATCGGCTATCAAACAAATAAAAAACATACCAGGCCAGTATCTGTTTGCGGATAATAAATTCCCGGGCAGAAAAAAGACAGTCATTATGGTGTTATTTTTATGTATCCAGGGTGTTTGGGCGTATAGTCAAAATCTGGAAGGGATATTTGGACGCATACAACAGGAAAAAATTTCGGTGAACGGTAGCCTTGGCGCTAAAACAATACTATACCATGCCGCAGGTATAAACAACAGGAGAAATCCCTTTTCGTGCTACCTGTCCGGACGACTCAATATTTCATGGCTCGAATGGAATATGCCTGTCAGGTTTGCTTATACTAACCAAAAAATAAATTATTCCTATCCTGTCCTTCAACCCCTGAGTCATTACAGCATAGCGCCATATTACAAATGGATCAAGTTGTATGCCGGAAAAAGTTATATGCGGTTTTCCAGGTTTACTTTTAACCAGATGTTTTATGGCGCAGGCATTGAGCTTACTCCCAAAGACTGGCTACAGTTGAGCGCTATGTATGGAAAAATCAGGAATGCCGTACAACCCGATACGTCCAAAAATGTGACCCCGGCGCATAAAAGAACCGGGTATGCTGTTAAATTGAGAGTGGGCAGGCAGAATGATCACCTGACATGTGTATTGTTTAAAGCACATGATCATGCAGGCTCCCTTGACACTACCCTGCTTACGCCGGATATTATGCCGGCAGAAAACCTGGTTATCAACCTTCAGGGAAAAAAACAGATTGCAAACAGATTGTTTTTTGACCTGGAATATGCTTTGAGCACATTTACAGCCGATACCAGGCACGGGAAAGCCGAAAAAATGCCCAATAGCGCAATAAACACAGGGCTGATTGAATGGCAAAATTCGACAAGGCAGGATAATGCCTTCAGCTCCAGGATAACATACGATGCATCACTTTTCAGTGCAGGAATCGGGTATGAACGAATAGCCCCGGGATTTAAATCTCTCGGAGTGCCTTATATGGTAAGTGATCTGCGGACAATATCCCTGAATTTTTCAACAAGCCTCTTGCAGGGAAAATTGAGATTTGACGGTTCACTGGGAAAACAAAACGACAATCTGGAGGGAAAAAATGCAGGGACAAATTCTAATACATCCACTCAACTCAGAATTATGTTTTGCCCCGATACCAAGCTAAACATGAATTTCGGATATACCAATTTTGCATCCTATATGCGCGTTGAATCAAGTTTTGAAGATATTAACCGCATTGATCCTTACGCAGATACCGATACCATGAATTATGCACAAATATCACAGGGGGCGGATTTTTCTGCTACATATGTCATTGGGGATATGAAAAGTAAAAACAAACAGCAAATGATCAACATGCATGCCAATTACCAGCTTGTGTCTGACCAAGAAACAAATAACAACATCACACCTGACTCAAAAAACATAAACGGCTCTCTGATATATTCACTCAACATGGTGCAGTACAACTTAAATTTCACCTCTGGCTTAAATGTATATTATTTTTCAGCCATGAAAGATAATTATACAATCGGACCGGTCTTTTCCCTGTCTAAAAAAATACAGAAAGATTTAAAAACCGGTATCTCTGTTTCTTATAACAGGTCTTATGAAAACGTATTAATGAACAGCGTCCTAAACACCCGTGTAAATGTTGGATATATCTGGAAAGAAAAACACAGGTTTTCAGCGTATCTGGTATACCAAAACAGGAATAAAAAGCAAAATCAGGCCGCTTCATACCATGAATTCACAGGAACACTCGGGTATAATTATAAGTTTTAAACAGCAAACTCTGAGCAAAGATGAAACACAAATACATAATACACGGACTGGCAAAAATCTGTATGGTCATACTGGTATGTAGCGGGTATACCGGTCTGGTAAAAGCACAGGACCCTCAAAACACCGTTGAATTGGATTCCGTGGAATGGTTTAAACAGCAAAGTGAGCTCATCGCAAAGACTGATCGTTTTATAGAGAGCCTGAATCCAAACAATATTCATGCCTTGCCTGTAGGCATCAAAAAAGAAATCGGAAATCAGGATTTTTCTGTTATTGTCACAGACATGCGCTTCAACAAGGATGGCGGTATGGTACAAGCGGCTATTGTCATCGAAGAGAAAAAAAGTCAAAAAGAAATGGTGTTTGCAGGCGGTGTCGGAATACATCCCGGGGGCTTTAAAAAGGAAGGTATGTTGTACCTGGCAAAAGATTTCAGGACAACCTTATTTAAAGATAAAGCAGATATTGTATTAAAAGGGAGCCTCAGAAACAGTAACAATTATGTTAAATTTGACTGCAACGGCTACCAGGGGTTGGGACTGGACGGACAGATCATTTTTGATCCTTCCTTTATTAAACCCCCGAAAGATGTTCATGACACAAAGGTAAAGGCCGATTTTGAAGCAAATATTGAAGGACAGGGTCTGAATGACATCATCGCATCCGGCAATATGGACCCTTTTGTGATGGCAACAAATGATGAGCTTGGGGAATTTGTATTCACTCCAAAAAATTTTGTGTTTGATTTTAGTGAAACAATTTCAGAGCAATCAGGCGGGCTGGATGATTATTTCAGTGACCTTAATTATTCTGAGGATGATAAGTTGCTTTGGACCGGCTTTTTTGTAGAAAAATTATCAATAACATTCCCGGAAAAATTCAGCCGAAGCGATAATGTAAAAACCACAGCCGGAATACATAACCTTGTTATTGACGATAAAGGTCTTACCGGCGCTTTTTTCGTTGATAGTATTATTTCTTTTGAAAAAGGAAATATCAGGGGCTGGAATTTCTCCCTGGACCATTTTGAGCTGGGTTTAAAACATAATCAATTGAGCTCAGCCGAGCTGGACGGACGTCTGGCCATACCAATAGGAGATGAAAACAACAAAACAGGTTTTGCTTATACCGGGGGTATTAACGACCAGGGCTATTTTTTTGTGCTGGAATTAAAAACCGCAAAAATCATTGATGTTCCGGCACTCAGCTCCAGGCTGACAATTAAACCTGGTAGCAACATCTTTATTGAAAGCAAAAACAATGAGTTTTATGCTTCCACTTCTTTAAACGGGAAAATAGATGTTGAATCAAAAAAAGACCTGAAATTACAATTTAGCGGCGCTGAATTCCAGGGGCTCAAAATTCAGACTGAAAAACCCTATATTGATGTTGATGAATTCTCTGCCGGTTTAGTCACTAAGAAAAGCGATTGCAATAACTTCCCAATTACACTGAATGAAATCTATATTGCAAAAAAGGATGATTTGTTTGGTCTGGGCGTTGATGCAAAAGTCAACCTGGCGAAAGATTTATTATCTGCCGGCGGAAAAGTGACATTGTGGGGGAAGATTGACTGCCGGCCACGCGAAAAAGTCTTTAAATATACATACGAAAAAGTGTCCCTGGAGGAAATGAGGATTGATAATAATCATGGGGGATTTTCACTAAATGGGTTCCTTAAATTGTATAATAATGACCCGGATTACGGTGACGGATTTGAAGGTGGACTTGAACTCGGTTTTGAACCGGGCATAGAAATATCTGCAAATGCCTTGTTCGGGAAAAAAGATGACTTTAGGTATTTTTATGCTGATGCCCTGTATGTAAATAAAACAACACCTTTTGTGACTATCGCCGGAGTTGCCGGGCTTTATGGTTTTGGAGGGGGCTTGTACCGCCATATGAAACCGGTCATGAACGATGAACCACTTGGCGATGATACTCCGGAAGCAGGTCGGTCTTTGACAAAATATGTTCCTGACAAAGATGTTGCCCTCGGAGTAAAGGCAAAAGCCATTTATGCGACCACCGTCACAAGCATGTGCAACGGATATGTGGGCCTTGATGTCGCATTTAATAATAGTTTTGGCCTGTATTCCCTTGGTCTTGAAGGCACAAGCAGGTTTATGCAGGATATAACCAGTCATGAAACTCCATCTGTTTATGCTGAAGGAACAATTAATTACAATTTTGATGAAAAAAATTTCGAAGCCGGTCTAAATACTATAATCAATACCGATTTTGTAACCGGAAGCGGAAATGTTGACATCAAATTTTCTGAGGACGACTGGCATATTTACATTGGTTATCCAGAGCCCATGAACCTGAACTTTCTCGACTTCTTCAAAACAGAAAGCTATTTTGTTGCCAGAAAAAAACTGCCAAAAATGCCTAACATTGATACTGAAATCCTTAAACTAACCGGACGATCGGATTTATGCGAATATACACGCAACAGCTCTTTGCTGGAAGGGACAAAAGGTTTTGGGTTTGGTTCGAAATTTCAACTGAACAAAAAATTCCATTATGTTCCTTTTTATGCATATTTAAAGGCTATGGCTGGCTTCGATATATTTATGGGTGATGCTTCAAATATCAGGTGCGCCGGACACGGTGGAGAAATAGGCATTAACGGCTGGTACGCCATGGGGCAGGCATATGCCGGTTTTCAGGGAAAGGTTGGTATCAAGGGGAAATTCGGAGGGTTCAAAGTCGACACAAAAATTTTTGATGTCTCTGCTGCTGCTTTTTGCAAAGCTGAACTGCCCAATCCAACATGGATTAAGGGAGAAGTACATGGTAAATATAACATCCTGGGCGGGGCTATTAAAGGAAAATGCGATTTCCCGGTTGAACTCGGAAGCCAATGTGAAGAAGTAGGCGGGGAACTTAGCGCCCTCAAAATAATACAAGAACTAAGCCCGGATAGAGGCAATAAAATTAATGTATTTACAAAGCCCCAGGTCGCTTTTAATATTCCAATAGGACAGCATTTTGATTATGAAGTTGACGGAGTTGAACAAACTTTTAAAGTGGAACTGGACTATTTCAGGACGCTTGATAACGATAACATCGAGGTGCTTGGGGAAAAGGAATGGAGCGATGATAAAAAAACCCTCACACTGAAACCTGACATGGTACTGCCTGAATATACCAACATGAAAATAGAAGCTAAAGTGTCTTTTAAGGTGAAGAAAAACAACAGATGGATTGATGCCGGACATGCAGAAGATGAACAGGCAAGCTTTAAAACAGGTGAAGAACCTGATTACATCCCGGAAGACATTGTTGTTTATACCTATCCCATTAACAAGCAGGTCAATTTTTATAAAAATGAATACGGTAAAGGATATATACAACTGCGTGTTGGCCTGAATAAAGCCTTTAATGTCCCTAAAGGCTGGGAACAAAAGGTGCGATTTTTTGAAACAAATGACACTAAAAACAAAATCGAGGTTCCTTTCAGTTTATCAGAGAATAAAAACTACCTTGAATTTACAGCGCCGGAGACATTTTTAAAAACCGCCACAGAATACGATATGGCTATCATGAACATTCCCCCGCCCAAAAAATATAAAAAACCGGATGGCAATGTTGACAGCATCACCACCCGCGAGATAGAGGTTAAGAACACCTATGTTGACGTGGTGACCAAAGACATAAAAGAAACCCTGCAGGATGCCGATGAAAAACCCATTTTTAACCTGAAATTCAGAACAAGCCAGCACGAAACCTTTGGGAAGAAGTTTAAGAAGATTGTAATGCAGGATGTGATATATCCTGAAGATTATTATTTGTATTTAAGAGGAAAGTATACATCTGAAGAACTCAGCGATAAATTTGAAATCAGCGGTTATGCAGAAGGGGATTATAAGATAGAACCTTTAATCCGGCAGAAAACTGATACCAACATCGTATGGATACAGGATTACATTTTGCCTGAGCAGTACAGGCCATATTACAAACTCAGGCAACAAATCACCGAGGACGTCACATTTAATTTCCGCGACACAAGCATATATGGTTT
>CAZVTW010000262.1:0-8172 GCA_964629805.1 uncultured Bacteroidales bacterium
ATTTTTTTTTCAATTGTATTCATGAGATCGCTGCGCTTAGTTCCCGTATCCGGTTTCTCTGTATTTACGTTTCACTATCAGTCCTGCTAAGTTACACATTTGAATGGACAATTTTAGGTGTTGGCAAGGGGACTTGTTTTAGTAAATCTTTGTAGCCCTGCCATATCAGGCTTTGACCTTGGCTTCGACGGTCCAGCCATACGGGCGCTTAAAATAGGTGCGGGATTTGGTCCTGACTTTCCAACATCCGTTGGCCATTGCGCAAGCCTGTGGGAGGATTTGAAAACGTCTGGGGTTTTGTTGCAGGGTGAGTCCCACGTTGGAAAGTCCTTACGGACGTTTCCAAGGGGTTGGCCAGTGGTTCTTTTTAATTATTTTTAAAGGTATTCAATTCTCTCTCTCCGGCCGGTCTTGCTATCCTAAGGGAGTTACCTATTCCCTTGCTGAGCCTGAAGAATAGTCCTCAACCATCCTGCTGGCGGGCCTGTCTGCCGACAGGCAGGCTTGGGGCAGACAGAAATTTCATCCCGCGAATAGCGGGACAGGCTCTGTTGTAATCAATAGTTATTTTCAGGGACTTCTCCCCTACCCTGTCCCATAATACCGAACAGCTATCAACTAAGAGAAAATAAATTTTCTCAAGTTTCAGTCGTCCGGCATTAACTCAACCATACCATCAAAATTATATTCATAATCTTGATGGCGGTTTCGTATAACTTCCAGCTTACCAAGATGTTTCGCCATCGCCCGCTTCAGTCTTTCTGTGTCGTTATTGTGAAGCCACCCGATTCGCTTGGGCTTCCCCTACGAGGTCACAATGAGTTTCTGTAATAGCGTGATGGTTACACCTTCTCTTGGCGTACACATTTATCATATGAATTTATATCATAGTTTTCTTCATCATTAAAAAAGTCTTTAATATTAACATCTAAAGTTTTAGCTATCTTTTCAAGTGTTAAGAGAGTTGGATTTGCTTTATCATTTTCAATACGTGAATATTGTGCCCTGTCGATACCTATAGTAAGCGCTACTGCTTTTTAAGCAAAATTTTTGGACTTTCTTATATCTGCTATCTTTTTTCCAATATTCATAATCATTGTATTTCATACTACGAATACACAAATACATTACTCTTATCACAAACATACAAAAAGTCAAAATATTATTTGTGGTTTTTATAACAATCAAATATATTTTTCATGTGCCTTTTATGACAAAATGTTTTATGACAAAAATCACCGTTTTACCCTGGCATTTCCTTCCCATACGCTCCAGACCATATCTTCATCTGCCGGTTGAGCATAATCTGTCAGGAAGGTTGTTGCCAGTGCGCCGGTTGCCCATCCAAACTGTGGCCATTTTTCAGGTTCCCAGCTTTTGAGGATACCATAGAGCAGTCCGCCTACAAATCCGTCACCACCGCCAATTCTGTCCAGAACATTGATTTTTCGCGGTTCAATGACCTGCCAGTTATCACCTTCAAGCATGATTGCGCCCCATAAGTGCTCATTCGTACTGACAACCTGCCTGAGGGTGGTACCAAACACAGAGGCTTTGGGAAATAATTCTTTGACGCGACCAATCATCCCTTTAAAACCATCTATTTTGGCTTCAATGCCTTTTCCGCCAGGTTCCGGGCCTTCTATACCGAGGCAGAGCTGAAAATCCTCTTCATTGCCAATTAAAATATCCGACAGAGAAGCTATTTCTGTAAAAATTTCACGCAGTTCTTTTTCACGCCCTTTCCAAAAGGATGCTCTGTGATTCAGGTCAAAAGAAATGATTGTCCCGTATTTCTTTGCGGTGCGCGCAAGTTCAAGGCAAAATTTGCTGGTATTTTCAGATAAAGCGCCAATCAGACCGGACAGGTGCATAATTTGTACCCCTTCTTTGCCAAATATCCGTTCAGTATCGAAATCATTAACATTCAGGGTTCTTCCTACCTCGCCGGCCCTGTCATTAAAAACGCGCGGGCCTCGTGACCCGAATCCACTGTCTGCAATATTAATCTGATGTCTGTATCCCCAGGGATGTCCCTGCTCAACTTCCGGTCCCTCATAGTCCATGTGTCTGGCCCTGAGGTTACTTTTGATAAAGCCGGCAATCGGACTTCCTTTAACAAATGTTGTCAGCACTTTTACCGGCAGTCCCAGGTATGAGGATATGCTGGCCACATTTGTTTCTGCGCTGGTTGCCTGCATTTTAAATGTATCGCTGCTGTGCACAGGCTGTCCGTTCTCCGGTGTTATCCTGATGCCCATGCTTGTAGGGACTAGTAATGCATATTTGCAGTCTTTTTTTAATTCTATACTCATGATTGTTATTTTTTTAGTTTTCGTGTGCGTTAACGATGCAAAGATAAAAAGATTTTTTTATTTTCCGTGTACGTTAACGGAATATTTTGATGATTGTATTTGATTTATTTATTGAATCATTGGATAAAGCAATATGAGTACCTTAATTTTTATTTTCTTGCATTTTTGGGTGAAAAATATCACCCTTTTGCGATAAATGAAATATTAACATGTAAATTTACATCATGCCGGTCGCATTAAGAATAAAAGGGTTTGAGTTTTACTTTTACAGCAATGATCACGAACCAATCCATATGCATATGGACAAAGGCGGTGTAACTGCAAAAATAGTCTCAGTTCCGGAGATAGAATATGAATTTTATTATGACTTTTCATCACGTGAACTCAAACAAATAAGAAAAATAGCAACTGAAAATCCTGAAACATTAAAAAAAGCATGGTATGAGCATTTCAACAAATAAAATAACAAATAAAAGGCCTTCGAATCCGATAGATATTGTGATATATGAAAAAGGGTTAAGGATTAAGACGCTGTTCATTCTCAAAGACCTTGATTTATTATTGGTTATCCTTAACATCGGAAAAGTAATAAAGAGCAAAATAAGTATTTTTAGATTATTAAAAGATGCCACACAGAAGGAATTGGAGCAATGGACATTACGGCAAAAAGGTGTTGGAATAAGGTGGGAAAAACTGGATGAAGACTTGTCATTAAAGGGTTTTATAAAGGATGCCTCAATTCAGTCCGCCCTTCAAAACCTCCGGAATTCTGCCCATACAGAAACAGAACTGGTATAACTTCAAATATAATGCTTCAGCACAAAAACTCACTGCACCATAATTAATAACAGGCCGGCAAAAGAAGGGGCGAACAAAAAAATGTATAAAAATATTTCAAATCGTGCTGATTTTTTCCTAAAGATTCAGCTATTGTCACTATTTTGTCAGGTTTGAACCTGAAGATACAAATAACACGGAAATAATGGAATAAGTGACAGAGAAACCTCATCGGGAGAAATCGTTATTCACCACACCACAAAATCATACTCCGGATTTTCCTGTCTCATGGTGGGGGTTTGGAGGCCATGTGTTAGTTCCTGAACCCGATAGTAAAGGTGATTTTTGAGTTCTGATACGGTTATCACGTCATCCTGCTCATTACTGACAGCTTTATCCAACAGCAAATCTTTAAAAGCATAAGTAAAAACGCCATTTTCCCATTTTCTGCCTTCTAATGAATATTCCACACCTGCTGAAGAGGAAATGACCTGAGCGCCGTTGTTGAAACGTAGATCAGCAAAAAGCTCCTTCATGAGGTCAAAACTGTTTTCCAGTCCAATGATTTTTTTCCCGTGGCTTTTGTTGAATGAACGAAAGGTAATATCTCCTGTTTCTGTGGTTTGTGAGTCGATCCACGTGATGCTTTCTTTGTCAACTTCTCCCGAATGACAGGCGTCTATCAGGAATAATCTTTTCCTGGCCGGGATGCTGTCAAGTAAATGACTCAGGGTAGTGAACGAAATACCACGTCCGGCAGGATTGTGGAAATCTGTGTCCCAGGTGGCGAAGTAAAAATCCAGATTTTCATCCAATAAACCATGCCCTGAAACAAAAAGAATCACCAAATCATTTGGTTGTGTGGATAGTAATTTTCTTTTCAGACTGTCAATTTGTTCGATGACAACATCTTTGTTATAAAGCGAATCCACATGCAGCTTACTTCCTGCAAGCTTTGAATAGGCGCTGATTAAATCACGGCCATCTTTGACAGCATATCGCAAATTCATGGTCGAATCCCTGTATTCTGATACACTCAAGGTGATAAGATGTATGCACTGAACCTGCTTTTTTTTACACCTGACCAGGAAATTATGGTGGTACGATTGCGTTCCGGTAGTGTTGCGAGCTGCCACTTCAATTTTGTTCATTCCTGTTGTGAGTGGTATCCAGAAATTGCTATCGAATTTGTTTTTTGCTTTTCCGACCGGATATCCGTTTTCTCCGTAAAGCGGTATGCCATTAATCAGGATGTCAACCGACTGTAATCCGAATAATGTATCCGTTGCCTGCATGCTAAATTCAACAGTGTCAGATTCTGAAACCGAGAAATATGGCATATCTTTTATGTTCATGTCAGGCGCATGGTAGGGCTGTCCTTTCTGTAATATTTCATCTGCATAATTGTATCTTTTTTCGACTGCTTTTCTGAACATGTCAATTCTTTTGGATGATGTCAGGCCTAACTGTTCCAGGATGATGTCTGGCCTGTTAAATCGGTAATCAAACTGGTCGAAAAAGTATATTTTGTCTTCAAAAAAGAAATGAATGGCTTCGGTTCCGCGACGTGTGGAATAATAGTATCCTTTGGGCGTGTATGCAATATATTCCATGTTGTAACCTTTGAGGGGCAGCAATGCAAGAAGTTGTTTTCCTGTTGGCTGGTCAAAAAACAGTATCTGGCCGTCATCACTCCCGGTAGCCACCAGTCTGCCTGAAGGATGTACTTCAACATTAAAAACATTTGAGGTGTTGCCGGTTAATTTTCGTACAAATGTATTCTGAGGGATATTCCACTGAATAACATCTTCTTCATAAGCAGAACTGAAAATGAATTTGCTGTCAATGCTAAAATCCAAATCAGTGATTGCTGACTGGTGCAAAGCGTATTCGCAGATTTTTTCGCCTGTTTCAGGATTGTAAACCCTGACTGATTTGTCAGAATCACCAATTCCGAGGTAAATGCCCTGCTCATCAATATCAAAGCACAATATTTCCCGGCCTTCTCCTTTTAAAAGACGATTAGATTTCTGACTGCTAATGTCATAAGCATAGATTTTATTATCAATTTCATACAATAATATGTCTTTACCCGGCATAAAAGCAATTTCACCGGGATTGTTATTCAGGCTGATTTTATCAACTTGTTTAACAGGATTCAGACTATACAGGGTGACAGAACGCGAGGAACTGATGGCAGCCAGGTTCCCGTTCTGATTCATTGCAACATCCTTAATAAAATAATGTTTATCTGTTGTGTATGAAATAAACAGGCTGTCTTTTGGATTTTTGTAGTATGCAGAGTCCTTACCGGCATGTATCGTAAATATTGTTTTATTATCCGGGTGTAAATCAAATAATCCCATGTTTTTTTCTGACCATGAAATATTTACTTTTTCCAAATCCCAGTTTATAATTTTGTTATATCCGTGATTAGAGACCAGGTATCTGCCGTCAGCAGTGAAACGAATACGTCCGGTAAGGTCAACAAAGCTTTCATATTTTGGCAACTTGTATCCTGACTTTACATCCCAGGCTAAAATTTCATCGTCCTGGCCGGCGGAAACAAGTGTTTGTCCGTCCGGGGATATGTCTACTCCCATAGACCAGTCGGTATGTCCCCGGAAAACTACCGGTTTACTGTCAGGAATCTGGTAATTTATTTTGACGATATCCTTTCCTTGCATTGCCTGGGCAAAGATGTGATAACCGTCAGGAGAGAAACAAACCGGCGCTGTCGCAGAATAATGAAAAACGATTTTTCCGTCCTGTAGATTCATTATTTTTACCCGCCCCGGTTCTCCGTCACCGGAGCAGACAAATAACAGGTGTCTCCCATTCCTGTTAAATTCAACATGACGTATTGTCTGGTCATTTTTTTTATGCTTATGTATGATTTTTCCTGTGTGTAAATCCCACACCAAAACAGATTTATCACCACTTCCGCTTACCAGGTAATTTCCATCAGGTGAAATATCAATACATGTTACCCAGCTTTTATGCTTTTCAAAATCCTGCAACATCTTACCAGATGCAACATCCCATTCAATAATCCTTTCATCGCTGGATGCTGAATACAGTTTTTTACCATCAGGACTGAAAACAAGGCTTGTAACAGCATTTGTATGCCCTTTGAAGGTCTTTAGAATGTTTTTTGTTTGCCTGTCGTACAATTTTATATGATAGGATAAACCTTTTTCATCGGATGCTCCGCATGCGATATATGCATTGTCAGGTGACAACAGAGCCGGGGAATTACCTTTAAAAGTGAATAATTGCCTGCCTGTGTATGTATCCCACAGCACAATATTATCACCGGATGAAACGAGATATTTCCCATCCTCGCTGAATTTGACTCCCGTGGCCTGGAAAACACGCCCGTGCCCTTTTTGAATGACAAGACGGGGTTCCTGTGCGGTGAGACTTATATGAAAAGCAAGCACCAGTAATGTAATAACTATTTTTTGCATAGGTGTAAGTTTTTATTTGCTGTCTGACAACGTGACAGACAGGAGCAGATTCATCAATCTTTTACGCAACGGATAGAGAATCCCGTTTTTCGGTCATAATCAAAACGGCGAACACCATCTTTGTTATAGAACATTTCCCTGTTCCAGGCGTATTCATCACCGGAAGGGGTGTTTGTCCACCAATTTCCGTTCCATTCATCAAAGTAAAAAGAACCGTCCGTGTTGTTGCGGTAACCACCTGGTAATGCATTGAAACCACTTTCATTCGTGCCATTTCCGTCATCCCATCCGTATGTACTTTTTAATTTTGTGGCTATACCTTCTCCCCTGTATCCAAAATCATCAGCATCAGAGCGGCTCATGCCGAGGTGCATTTCCATCTCTTTCCATTCTTTATCGGTAGGCACATGCCATCCTGTGGGGCATACTTTGCCTGTTTCAACCACATGCCAGTTATACAGCCCGCCATATTCTTCTTTCATTACCCCGTCATCATTATCATACCAACAATATGCCGGTGTGCTCAGATTTGCCCATTCTCCGGCATCTTCCACGAGTGGTATTTCCGTGTTATCGTTATATTGTGTGGTTGCAAGATTTTCGGCCATCCACCATTGCTCTCCTATTTTAACCGTTTCATACGTGTTGCCGTCAACATCCTCCACAGTGCCTGTTGTTTCTCCGGGTTTTTCCTGTGTAAACACTATGGTCTGTTCAGGGACATCCAGGGCAGTCACTTTGATATACAAACTACGCGGAATTGTTTGGGTATTTTCTTCATAGGTTATTGTAATGGTCCCGTTACCATTACCTGAAGCTGGAGCAGCGCTGAGCCAGGTTTCAGGCTCAGCAACGTTCCAGTCCAGGTTTGAGGTTATATCAAAAGTAATACTTCCCTGTGCAGAAGATACGGTTATTTCATTGGTTGATACCAGGAGCAGTGGATCAGCACCGGATTGTGTAAATGTCACTGATTGTAATCCAACACCGGTACCATTTATCGAAATTTTTTCTGACCGCTCTTCTGTTGCGGTGTTTTCATCATATTCAATGGTTATTGTTGCATCACCATCACCGACTGCCGGGTACAGGGTAAACCAATTGGCATATTCACTGGTTGTCCAGTGCGTGTTGGATTCTATTTCGAATTTCAGGGAATCTTTCTGTGCAGAAGCCCATTCTTCCTGGAAATGAATAGTCACATATTTTTCATCCGGGGTTTTCCCGTCCTGTGTTACGGAAATGGTTTTTGTTCCAGCATCACCGCCATCTATTGATATTTCAGCATTTCGTGTGCCTGTGGATGTGTTTTCATCATAATGTATTGTAATGCTGTCATTTTCTTGTCCGCTTGTTTTATCAGGATGAAGCCAGTCTTCACTATTGACAATAGTCCAGTCTGTGTTTGAAACTACTTCAAATGAAAAACTGCCTGCCTGAGAAGTCAGTGATTGTGTATTCGTAGAAATGGCTAAAGTTAGTTCTTTTCCTGCCTGTGTGATAATGATGGTTTTGTTTTGTAACCCGGTGGAAGATATTGTTATGTCTGTTGACCTGCTATTAACAGATGGGTTATTTTCAAAATGTAGTACGATGGTATCATTTCCTGC
>CAZVTW010000263.1:0-8141 GCA_964629805.1 uncultured Bacteroidales bacterium
TTTATAATTATAAATTGTCAATAACCTATATGAAACTTTTGGGACAGAGAACTAGGCGCTTAGCCTAAAACTTATACCAAAATGGTGTTCAAATTCCCCAAAGGGCTTTTTTCCATCGGGAAAAACATAGTATCTTAATTCTTATTTTCTTGTATTTTTTGGCAGAAAATATTATTTACAACGCTGCCGGGTGCAAGCACGCCGGCAGGTTTAGCGCTCAAACCCAAAAAGGTTAAAAAATGTTATTCTATTCCGGCTTGTCCGGTTTAGGAATTTATTAAAATTAAAGAAAACCATGATAAAATACAATTCTTTTATACAATTTTTGGATATTCTTGAGTTATTTTGATTGTCATTTGTCAAATCTCTCCCCCCTCTCCTCTTCTCTCCCTCTCCCCTTCCCCCTCTCAGCTTTTAGCTTCTTTCTCTTCTCTGCATCATGAACAAACTGTCAGTTATCTTGTTATCCGGTAAAGAAGTTTTATGAATGCACAACGTTTTTTAATACGAACCGGAATGCTCTTTCTTATGGTATTCATGTTATCATGTTTAACAGAGAGCGCTAATAAAGAATTAAATACTATGACAAATAACAACACAGTTAATAATCAGTTGAAAAAAGCAACATTTGGCTCAGGTTGTTTTTGGTGTACCGAGGCTTTTTTTGAAAGGCTGAAAGGTGTCAGGAAAGTTGTCTCAGGATATTCTGGCGGGCAGAAAGATAATCCGACCTATGAAGAGGTATGCTCAGGAAATACCGGACATGCAGAAGTGGTGCAAGTCACTTATGATCCTGAAATAATAAGTTTCGAAGAATTATTGGAAGTTTTCTGGAAAACCCATGATCCGACAACACTCAACAGGCAGGGAAATGATGTCGGAACACAATACAGGTCAGTGATCTTTTACCCCAACGAAAAACAAAAAGAGCTGGCAATGAGTTACAAAGAAAAACTTAACCAGGCAGGAATCTGGGATAAACCAATCGTCACAGAAATATCAAAATTCGAAAAGTTTTATCCTGCTGAGGATTATCACCAGGAATATTATGAAAACAATCCCTACAAACCCTATTGCTCAGTTGTAATAACGCCAAAGATTGAAAAATTCGAAAAAATATTTCAGGAAAAGCTCAAACAATGAATTCGGTCTTCTTCTCCCGTCTTCAGGACGCTTAAATCCTCCGCCAGCTGGCGGACGATTTAAGGTCATGGTGCGGCGGGTCTGCTTTAAATTGACATTCTATCAATATGTTATTACTCAGTGGCAATTTTGATTTCCCGCTTTCGACTTCCGTCTTCCTACCTCTGACTTCTGATTTCCGACCTCCCGACTTCCCATCACTATTTTTCTGCGGGTATCCATTTCAGGTAGGTCATGCGGATACCGTATTTTTCACCGTCAGTGATTGAAGTAATATATTCGTTACCATGTTTATCCACGATTATTTCATTTGCCAGGATATCATCAAACCTTCGAACAAACCGGCCTGAAACATCACCATGACCAAAATTTTTAGGATTTTCACTCATGTATACATATGTTCCTCCAAGTTCTCCATGCGAGCGAAACATGTAGTAATATCCGTTTCTGAAAACAACACATGGAGACTCCGGCACCCATTGTTGCCCTTCGTGTGCTTTATCATAATGAGCAATCTCCCAGTCAGACCAGTTTATAAGGTCCTTTGATGTACGGACATAAATAGCGCCACAGGTCCGGTCACGGTTATGATGGCCACAGTAATAACAATACCAGGAGCTTTGGATTTTAATGAGGCATGGATCACGTGCAGCGCCCGGACCGAGAAAAACACGGCTATAACCATTTTCGTTGGTATAACGTGTCCAGTTTAAACCATCCGGCGATTTCATCAGACAAAGTTGTTTCTCAGCTGTGTTATAATCTCCAGCAGGATTAACGGGGTTTCCGTCAGCATCAATACCACTGTCGTACCCTCCGTAGAGCATCCAGAAGGTATCTGTTTTTTCTACAATAAATGGAGATTGGATAAATTCCTGTCCCTTCCATTCGACCAGACTCTCACCAAATGACTTATCGGCCCGGATAATTTCACCTGTAAATGTCCAGGGAGATTGCCTGATACTGTCGGCCTGCCAATGGCATAATATCCTGCCGACTTTTGTCTTTCTGACACAAGCCCAAAGATGCCATTTCCCGGATTTGTCCAAAAAAATATGGTGGTCATTAGGTTGATTGGGCTGGATGTCTGAAGGGTCGGGTTGAAGACCCAACTCACGCAAATCCGGCTCAGGACCTATCTCCCACCAATCATCCTCTATAACAGGTACAAGCCTGATGACCTTTTGAGGATGAATTTGGTAGATGGAATGTGTATTTCTTGTATTACAAGAATAAAACAAAGCAAGTAGTAATATGAAGGCAAATCTCAACATCCTGTAAATGTAATAATTTTTCATATATTAATTGAAGGAATTCAACAATATATTTATTTCTCCAGACGGAGGAATCACAAAAATAAGAGAAAAGGAAAGAAAAAGGATATAGAAATCATTTTTTTTTACTTCAACAAATATGCCATAGCAACCCCAAGATAGTTACCAAGCGCATATCCTGCAATACCAACCGTAAGACCGGTAAGTATAACCTCCTTGTTTTTGAGGGCACCTGCCACAACAGGAACAAAAGGCGGGGAACAAATCAATGCAACGCTTGAGACAATGATGGTATCTGCATCCAGTTTAAATATCCTGGCTAATATTGCATGAAGCACAAGAGAGCCGAACATTGCCAGTCCAACATACCAAAACAATGAAAAGGAAATATTTGCCAGTTGACTGATATCAGCCATGGAGGCAACCACCAGGCAGAATATCAGGATGATGTACATGCCGCCCTGGAATGTTTTTTCAATACGGTTTATCCCGGGTACAAAAGACAGGATAATTCCAAATGTGGTGATAAGAAGAATAATTGCAGCTGTCTGATAATCATCAGGAAACAGCAGGCTAATACCATAGCCGGCGCCAACAATACAAACAGAAAGACCAAAGGCAAGGAGTAGTGGCAAAAACACTTTTTTCCTGAAAATCCCGTCATAATGATCAAATTCATTTTCAAAACCGGCATTTCCCTTTCCGGATTTTTGTTGAGGAGATTTGAAAGCAGGTAAAAATGTCAAAAACACCCTTTGCCCGATGGATAAGACGAAAACAAGATAGAACGCACCCATAACCACCTCATAAGTATGGGTCATAAGATAGAGTTCCTGTTTCACATCGAGGGCAGTTTTCATAGCGGCCATATTGGGTGTGCCACCAGTATAAATGCCTGTCAGCATGCCGGCAACTTTCCAGATGTCTTCAAAATCACTATGAAAAAGGTAATATCCGGCTATAATCATGACGATAACGGAAAACAATCCGGTGAACAATGCAAGCATAGCAGCGCCGGCCATCTTGATCCATTTTTTCACATTCAGTGAAAATAAAATCAGGGGTAATGCAATGGGTATGGTGAGATTTGTCAAATGTATTTGATATGGTTCAAAACTATCAGGGATAATGCCCATGTTACCAATTATCAATCCAAGACCATAACATAACAATACTGCGCCTATCTTATTGACAAGAGCATATTTTTTTTCAAGATATTTAATTATCAGAGGTGTTAAAACAAAAAAAAGGATGAGAAAAATGTGTTCAATGTCCATTGTATCTTAATTTATTGTAATAATATTGATATGTATACATATAAATACACCCCAAAAGTAAATTTTTCTTTTATTTAAACAAATGGTAAAGATTTAATAATTTTTGGGACATCATACGAGTGTCTGGTTGATATTGAACAGGTTCCTCGTTTCACCCGGAATGACTCATTTTTTATGGTATTTGCTTTGTGGAGGGGTCGGTTTATGGCAGAGCCACAAACCGACCCCCTCCACAAAGTTTCTTCAACAGTTACACCTTGTCATTCTGAGCGAAAAATCTGTATATAAATTAAATTTTTAATCAGACGGTGTTGATTCAAAATATTCCTGAACATTTTAAGTACAACCTTAAATCCGTGAATGAATTTTCTGATTCGCAAATGAGGCACATTTACACAAATTATTATTCACCCAAATGGGTGAATATGCTCCTTTTGAAAAGGGTAATTAGCGGAAACATAAAAAAAAAGAAATGCGGTTCTTAAGTAAAAGTTATTTGAATTCAAAAAATTTTATATCTTGGCATTCTTTAAATCAAAATTTCTTCAATAATGGGTCCACTCCTAAAAGGATGATTTTTGTCAAAATCAAGCCTGCCCTTGCACATACAATGTTGGGGGCGTTTGGAATTCTTGAACCAAAACTAATTCGCTGTTAATGAAAATTCTAAAATTTCAAACAACGAATAGTCTGGCAATAAAGAGACTTTTAGGAGTAGACTCACCATTTATAAACAATGAAAAATAACAACACAGGATTCAACCAGATGTATCTTATCCTGGTCACCATAGTGGCAGCACTGGGAGGTTTGCTTTTCGGATATGATATTTCAGTCATTTCAGGCACATTGCCATTTCTTAAAAGTCAGTTCCATTTATCTGAAGCGCTCAAAGGACATGTTGTTAGCAGCACCTATATTGGTTGTATTTTTGGTGCCTTCATAGCCGGACAGCTAAGCGACAAATATGGCAGAAAAAAAATTCTTTTGTTAGCTTCTCTCCTGTTTTTTTCATCAGCCATAGGATGCAGTATGTCAGATTCCATAGCAAACCTCATTATTTTCAGACTCATCGGAGGATTTGGTGTTGGAATGGCAGCGGTTGTCTCACCTATGTTTATTGCGGAAATTTCACCGGCCAAAATCCGCGGCAGGTTTGTTGCGGTTAACCAGCTGGCTATTGTCATTGGTATTTCTGCGGCCTATTTTGTCAATTACTTTTTATTAGAAATCGGCGATCAAAGCTGGAGATGGATGTTTGCAGCCATGAGTGTCCCGGGTTTATTGTTTTTTGTGTGCCTGTTTTTTGTGCCGGAAAGTCCACGCTGGCTGATGAAAAGACAAAAAGAAGATGATGCATTAAAAATCCTTTCCAGTGTTGGCGGATCAAGCTATGCTGAAAAAGAACTGGAACAAATCAATCTTTCCCTGGAAACCTCGCGTGAACAAAAAGCTGGTTTTCGTGAATTGTTGAGTCCACGGGTCAGATTTGTACTGCTTATTGGAATTGTACTTGCCGTATTTCAGCAACTTTCCGGAATAAATGTCATATTTTTTTATGCCCCGGATATTTTTGCAAGGACAGGTCTTGGTGTAGACGCCAGTTTGTTACAAACAACTGTTGTTGGTTTAACAAATGTTGTCTTTACAGTCCTGGCCATGTTTTTTGTTGACAGGTTTGGCAGAAAAGCGCTCATGCTTTTCGGTTCGATTGGTATGGCTTTTTGTTACACATTGATAGGCATGCTTTTTCTGTTTGACTATTTTGAAGGTTACTGGCTTCTTATTTTATCAATGATGGCGGTAGCATTTTTCGCTACTTCTCTGGGACCTGTTGTCTGGGTCATTATATCTGAGATTTTTCCAAACCGTATCAGGGAAACTGGTGTCTCCGTGGCTACCATTTTCCTCTGGATAGCATGTTATTTACTATCTCTCACATTTCCAATATTCATGGAACTTATGCAGGGCGCCTATACATTTTGGCTATATGCAGTTATTTGTATCAGCGGGTTTTTATTTATCCTGAAGTTTGTCCCTGAAACAAAATCAAAATCCCTGGAAGAAATTGAAATGGAATTAACCGGTAAGGGTAAGGGTTAATATTATTTTAAGCGATAATTATTTCTTTCAATCCGTTCAAGATTCGGTTACATCAATTATTTTATCTTGTAAATGAGGTTTGGAATACTCCTCAATGTTAAAAAACCTTTTCTTAAATTCAAGCGGCGTCATATGATGGATAGCTTCAAATTGTTTGTAAAAGTTAGACAGATACTGAAACCCTGACATATAACAGGCCTCATTCACCTTTACATTCTCGTCCATTAATAATTTACAAGCATGGCCAATTCTAACTTCGTTTAAAAATTTGGTAAATGTTTTCAGTGTCCTGCTTTTGAAAAATTTACAAAAAGCAGAGGGAGATAAATTTGCTATTTGTGCAATTTCATTTAACTCAATCTTTTCGTTATAATGTTCCATCACATATTTAAACACTTTATCAAGCCTTTCATGATCAAATGATTTGGTCATATTTGAATAACACATGCTTGAAACATAGTGAAAATCAGTGGTTATTGCCATTTCCTGCAATACCCGGAGTAACAACAAAATTCTCTCAAAATCACTTGTTTTGTTAACAATCTCTTTTATCAGTTTTGCAATCTTCCCCTTAGCCCTGTTCTTATAGAGTATACCCCTTTTTGACCGGTTATAAATTAAATCGTTAATAAGCTGCAGTCCGTTGAGCTTTAGAAAGGTCTCTCCCAAAAAATCTTCCTTAAATTTTATCACAATCCCTTTGGCAACCAGCCCGGAATCCGGTTTGTAATACTCTTTCCTGTTAAGCCACACATGTGGTACGGAAGAGCCTATTATTGAAACAACACTTTTTGAATACATTGTTGACCCATCACCAATAAATCCCATTCCGGCTGAATCATAAATATAGATAATTTCTACTTTTTCATGGAAATGCCATTTCGATTTAAAATAAGGCAACTCAATTGACTCAGTGCTGAATGAGTATTCTTCAGGAACAATAACCTTCTCTATAATTGGCTTCATTTTCATAATATCCTATAAATATGGCAAAAATAGTGGAAAATTTGGATAATTCCAATAAATCAACTCATTTTTAAAATGCTGTACTTTGTAAGAGTTTTAGAAATCCAATAAAAAAATAATAAGATGGAAAGAAAATATTCCGTATTTTTAGGAAATGTCGGGACTTGTTTCGACAGGTACTGTCCGGCATATGCTAAGCCGTTCACAACCAAAGAATTATTTGAAAGAGTCGTATCAATAGACTTGCTCTCAGGAGTTGATATTGTTGCTGTACCGCAATTACTTGATGAATGGGATGTTGTAAAACAGTGTATTGATAGTACAGGCCTTCAGGTTGTTTCTATCGCAGTAGACCATTTTACCCAGGAAAGATGGAAGCAGGGATCCTTTTCTTCTGTTGACCCCGAAATCAGACAGCAAGCTATTGATGATACAAAAAAAGTTATGGACCTTGCAGCAGATATCAATTGTCCTTCTGTGACCTTATGGCCGGGCCAGGATGGTTGGGATTATCTTTTTCAGGCCGATTATTTACAGGAACGCACATGGTTTGCCGAAGGAATTAAACAAGCTTGTCAACACCGCAGAGATGTGGATATTTACATTGAATATAAATTAAAAGAACCCAGAACACATTCTTATCTGAATTCAGCTTCGACAACCATTCTGGTTCTTGATGACATTGATGAGCCCAATTCCGGAGCCCTTCTTGACTATGGACACGCTTTACTTGGATATGAAAATCCGTCTGAGTCTGTTGCTTTGTTCAGTAAATATGGTAATAAGTTAAAACATGTACATATCAATGATAACTACAGGTATTGGGATGATGACATGATTGTCGGATCCATCAGACAAGTTGAATTTTTGGAATTTTTTTACTGGTTACGTAAGACAAATTACAAAGGATGGATGACTATTGACCAATTCCCCTATCGTGAAGATGGACGCAATGCAGTTGAGGAAAGCGCCATTTGGATGGATACGCTGGAAAAACTCCTTGACAAGGCTGATTTTCAGGAAATAGGACAAGTACTCAAACAAAAAGATGCAGTCCGGGCAAGTAAACTCATGCGTAAATTGTTATTTAATACCTGACAAGTCGTTAAAACAGAATATTCTGTGTCTTCTTTAGTTAACTTGTGTCCATCCACAAAGAGGACTTTTTGACTTTTATGTACAGACACCAATTTATTATTTGCAGGCCCCCAACCTTCTTTATCGTTGCATAATAAGGTACAAATTAGAGGTTAAAGGAATATTGATAACGAAATATGTAAAAATAAAACAGTCATGTACCACAGGCTTTCCAGCCTGCAGGTGAACTCACAGGCTGGAAAGCCTGTGGTACACACCTGTCTGCTACAGGCAGGCATGAGG
>CAZVTW010000264.1:0-8133 GCA_964629805.1 uncultured Bacteroidales bacterium
AACAATGGGCTCAAAAAGTAAAAGAACATGTTTATAAACTAAAGGATGATTCAGACCCTCATTTTCAATAATATTTGTATTTTTTCTTAGACAATTTCCTTTTATTATTGTAAATGAATTATTAAATTTATCCTAAAAATTCTATTTTTGCAAATATTCCTTTGTTGTTTGATATGGAATATCAGGTTTTTTTTATACCATTAATGAATTTAAAGTAAAAAAGAAGCAGAAAGATATTAAAATCTCATGAAGCATATACAAGTGAAGCCAATAATTGAGCCAATACCGATTGATGTAATTGAATCAGAGTTAACAAAGGATAAATTTGTGCGACTGACCAATTATGGCAACAATGAAATTTATATTTTTTCCAGTCACGATGCTCCTAATCTGATGAAAGAAGTCGGGCGACTGAGAGAGATAGCATTCCGGAATGCCGGCGGCGGGACAGGGAAAGAAGCTGATATTGATGATTATGACACAGGCGATATTCCATACAAGCAGTTGATAGTCTGGGACCCGAAACAAAAAGAAATTACAGGCGGATACAGGTATATTCTCTGTGATAAATTACCCAGAGATGAAAACGGAAATATAAGACTGGCAACGACAGGGTTATTTGAATTTTCCGATCCATTTGTCAGGGATTATCTTCCTCATGTTATTGAACTCGGTCGTTCTTTCGTACAGCCAAAGTACCAGTCGAGCGCTGCCGGACGAAAAACACTTTATGCTTTGGATAATCTCTGGGACGGACTTGGCGCTCTTGTTGTCAATAATCCCTCAAAAAAGTATTTTTTCGGAAAAGTTACCATGTATTTAACTTTTAATACCCTGGGCAGGGACCTTATACTTTATTTCATGCAAATATACTTTCCGGATAATGAAAACCTTGTGTATCCAAAAGATCCCTGTAATTTACATCACGATGAAGACGTACTTAGAAGCTATTTTCATGGTAATGACTATGACAAAGATTACAGGATTTTGTCGAAACAGGTTCGCAAGTTAAAAGAAACTATACCACCGCTTATAAATTCTTATATGAATCTGTCTTCTACTGCCAGAATTTTCGGTACGGCATTGAATTATAAATTTGGTGAGGTAGAAGAAACCGGACTCATGATTACTATATCTGATATTTATGAGAAAAAGAAAGAAAGGCATATAATGACCTATAAGCCATAATAAATGAGTCCCTTCCTAAGAGTACTATTTTTGCCTCAACTTAGTCGAGGTCAAGCCTGCCCTCCTAAATAAAATGTCGGGGGATTTGTCCCGACTATGATAAATAACGATGAATTTGGCAATAAGGAGGCTCTTAGGAGTGTACTCATAAATGAATTGAAGGATTGGTTTTCATAATTCAATCCTGGCATAACCGGCAGTTATCATCTCAATGACTACATTTAAATTGCTATTCGTAAAAATCCGTTAAAGTCCATTTGATTTTTATATTTCTCAATTATCTTTGTCCGGATTATTTCATTCATTCAAATCATCAAATCATTATGAAGGAATACAAAAGATATCTCATCACCGCTGCCTTACCTTATGCAAACGGTCCAATTCACATTGGTCATCTTGCCGGGGTTTATATTCCGGCAGATATTTATGTAAGATACCTGCGTTTGAAAGGTAAAGATGTAAAATATGTATGCGGCTCTGACGAACATGGTGTTCCCATCACACTTAAGGCAAAAGATAAAGGACTTACACCCAAAGAAGTTGTTGATCAGTACCATTACTTAATAAAAGAATCGTTTGAGACACTAGGCATCTCTTTTGATATATATTCACGAACCACATCAAAAGTCCATTATGATACAGCTTCTGAGTTTTTCCGGACACTTCATGACAAAGGAGAATTTATTGAAAAATCATCTGAGCAATTCTTTGATGAAGAGGCAAAACAATTCCTGGCAGACAGATATATCACCGGCACATGTCCCCATTGCGGCCACGAAGACGCCTACGGTGATCAATGTGAAAAATGCGGAACATCGCTTAGTCCCACAGACCTCATCAATCCCAAATCAAGGCTTTCAGGTAATAAACCTGTGAAAAGGGAAACGAAACATTGGTATTTGCCCTTAGACAGACATGAAGAAACATTAAAAAAATGGATACTTGAGGATCATAAAGAATGGAAAATCAATGTATACGGACAATGCAAATCCTGGCTGGACCAAGGCCTTCAGCCACGTGCAGTTAGCCGGGATTTAAATTGGGGTGTGCCTGTACCGGTTGAAGGAGCTGAAGGAAAAGTCTTGTATGTTTGGTTTGATGCACCAATCGGATATATCTCGGCAACGAAAGAACTAACTGATGACTGGGAAAAATACTGGAAAGAAGAAGATTCCCGTCTCATCCATTTCATTGGAAAAGACAATATTGTTTTTCATTGCATTATTTTCCCAACCATGTTGATGGCAGAAGGCAGTTATGTTGTTCCTGACAATGTCCCGGCTAATGAATTCCTGAATCTTGAAGGAGATAAAATATCTACATCAAGGAACTGGGCTGTATGGCTTCATGAATATCTGGAGGAACTTCCCGGAAAGGAAGATGTGCTTAGGTATGTACTCACCGCTAATATGCCTGAAACGAAAGACAATGATTTCACCTGGAAAGATTTCCAGGCACGTAACAATAACGAGCTTGTCGCTATATATGGTAATTTTGTCAACAGGACACTTGTTCTGACCAATAAATATTATCAGGGCATTGTCCCGGAGGTTACCGAATTGACAGATGAAGACCGTGAAGTTCTCAATCAAATACGAAAAATCAAAGAGAATATTGAAAATAGTCTCGAACAATTTCGTTTCAGGGAAGCGCTGAAAGAAATGATGAGCCTGGCAAGACTTGGAAATAAATATCTTACTGAAACGGAACCCTGGGCATTATTTAAAACACAGCCTGAACGGGTCAAAACAATCTTAAATGTTTGTCTGAGGATCACTGCTAATCTTGCTGTGGCTTCAATGCCTTTTCTTCCGTTTACCTCAAAAAAATTATTTGAATTTTTAAATCTTGAAAACACCGGATGGGAGAAAATCGGTGATGATGCGATAATAAAACCTGGTCATAAAATATCAAAACCATCACTGCTTTTTGAAAAGATTGATGATAAACTGGTTGAAAAACAGGTCAATAAACTTTTAGAAGCTAAAAAGACAGCTGCGTCAGAAAATTCTGATGCACCTGAGGTCAAACCCGAAATACAATTTGATGACTTTCAAAAGATGGACATCAGAACCGGGACAATCCTTGCAGCAGAGAAAGTTCCGAAAACAAAAAAACTTTTGAAGCTCAGCATTGATTTGGGTTTTGAAACACGTACGGTAGTTTCCGGTATTGCAGAATTTTATAATACTGATGACATAAAAGGACAGCAGGTTTGTTTACTGGTAAACCTGGCGCCAAGAAAGATAAAAGGGATAGAATCTAAAGGTATGATTTTAATGGCTGAAAACAATGAAGGCAGATTGATGTTTGTATCACCAGAGGAAAAATTTGAAAACGGAGCGCTAATTCGGTAAAATTAATACTTTATGCAGGAAATATTCACAATACGCACTGAAAAAAGAGAAGGCTTATATGACATCACTAACAATGTAAATGAATTTGTTCTTAAAAGTGGTATTAAATCTGGCATGTTAAACGTATATGTTCAGGGCGCCACTGCAGGAATCATGATCCAGGAAAACTGGGATGAATCGGTACAGATTGATGTTGTTGCCATGTTTCAAAAGCTTATTCCCCGCGGTGTGTGGTTGCACGATCAACAGGACGGGAACGGGGATTCACACCTGAAAGCCGGCATTGTCGGCCCGTCAGAATCAATCCCCGTAATCAATGGAAACCTGGGATTATCGACCTGGCAAAATATTTTCCTGTGTGAATTTGACGGTCCCAGGGACAGAAGAAATATTGTTGTCAGTATATGGTCGGTTGAATGACCGATTGAGTTTTTTTGATGAAATTCAGGGGTGTCCAAAAGCAATCATGCCATTGCGGCATTTTTTCCAATATCTTGATGTACAAGCAATATGGAAGTTTTACTGCCATGTATTGCCTATGCTTAATAAATTCATTTTTAGCATTATATATATTATTGAAAATTAATTATTTTCGATAATTTTTTTTAACCAATCGGCCAGAAATAACGGAATATTAATGAAGCCATTCTCATGATGGAGGTTGTTTAAAGAGAATCTTACCCTTATTTCAGGAGCAAATTTTTTATTATATATGGATAAACTTTTACCGCTTAAACGTTTATCAGATTTAACTTCTGTAGGAATGATTTGTGATGGTGTTTGAATCAAAAAGTCAATTTCAGCTTTGTTTCCGGAAGTCCAGTAATAAGGATTTTCATCAAATTGGGGCTCAATCGACTGCAATATGGTATTTTCTTCCAGTGCGCCTTTAAACTCTGTAAAACTTAAATGTCCCGATAGCATAATTTGTGGAGATAGTTTTGCCAGTCTTCTTAAAATAGCGCAATCAAAAGCATAAAGTTTGAAAGATGAAACATCGCGGTAAGCGCTGAGCGGAATACCTGGTTTCGAAACATTATAAACACGGTAAACAAGCCCTGCTTCCTCCAGCCAAAGTAGCGCATCTTCATATTCGCGTGCCCTGGCCCCTGTTTTAACTACTTTGTAAATGAATTTTCTGTTTTCTTTTGCAAGTTGTGAAGGCAACGAATTCCAGATGTTGTTTATTCTCGCAATTTGGACAGCATCTGCATACTTAGAAAAATCCAGGGTATAAAGATTTAGCATGTTTTGTAACACATCTTCAACCTTTTCCATTCCCATGTTATCGAGCAGGGAAACAATTGCTTCAGGCATTCCTCCACTTATTTGGTATCTTTTGTATTCTTCATGCAACCTGTTAAATACTATCGCAGGTAAGGGTTCAATCCGCGAGATTTCTTCAACATAATGGGAAATTTTTTTATCGACATGGTGTAAAAATTCTTTGAATGAGATAGGTCTCATATTCAAAATTTCTACCTTCCCAACAGGAACCGACATTTTTTTCTTTTTTACTGAAACACCAAGAAGTGAACCTGCTGCAATAATGTGATATTCAGGGGTATCTTCGCAAAAATATTTTAGACTGTTTAGAGCTCCATTACATTCCTGTATTTCGTCAAAAATGATAAGTGTTTTGCCAGGAATAAGCGGAGCGTTGGAAAAAAGAGCTAATTCGTTCAAAATTCTTTTTACATCTTTTGTTTTTTCAAAAATATCAGCAAGTTCTGCCGTTCGATCAAAATTAAATTCAGCTGTATGTGCGAAACATGCTTTCCCAAATTCGCGCATAACCCAGGTTTTGCCAGTCTGTCTCGCTCCTTTAAGAACAAGGGGTTTTCTGGTTTTTTTATCTTGCCATTGTTTTAATTTTTGAATAATATCTCTTTGAATTTTCATGATGTTCACATTTTATGTGTCATTTATGTGTAAAAATACACAAAAAAAGTACAAAATAATGTAATTTTTGGACGAAATGTAATTTTAAATGCATATTCACATTTTTAGATATAGCCCATCACCCTGTAAACTGCATATCCGAATATTTCATGAAATAGTCCGCTCCAGCCGGCTAACGTATAGGCATGCGGAATTATCAGGTGATTCGGGTCAAACTTTCTTGGGCCGGCTATCCTGTTGGTTGAATAGGTATCCGTAGATATTCCTGCTTTTTCGAAACATCCTAAAGCCCGTCTCATGTGGCTTGCCGAAGTAATGAGCAGACAATTGTCAGTATTTATATTTTTTTCTTCCAGAACTCGGGCTGTATAAATGGCATTCTCCCGTGTGTTGCGCGAAGATGTTTCTATGATGATGTCTTCCCCGGGAATACCAATTTCTACCAAATAATTTTTAAGAAATATCGATTCTTTTTCATACTGTGTCAGTAGACTTCCGGAACCTCCAGTAAGAAGTATCTTTTTTAAATATCCGCGTTTATATAGTTCAAGCGCCTGCAAAAGTCTGTCAATAGCGCCATGAAAGTTAATTCTCTCCAAATCAGCGTCCCAACTCATCATGCCACACAATACAATTCCTGCCTGGTATGAAGAATCGAGCTCTTGATAAGGAGTGGCGGGAATTTCCCATAATCGAACAGCTTCATCAAAAATAAAGGAGTTTGAAAACAATAATATAATGACCACTGAGATAGTCAAAAACAGCTTTTTTCTTTTCTGCTTTTTAGAAACCAGGAATAATATCAAAAAAATGAGAAACCAAACAAAGGGAGCAACCAGGAAATGAAAAATCTTTGATAAAACAAAAAACATATCAATCAGGTATTAATAGCTTTTAAACTCAGATCCAGACTGCTTAACTGGTGTGTCAGGGCGCCAATAGATATATAATCCACACCACATTCAGCATATTGCCTGACAGTAGTCTGATCAATATTGCCCGAGGATTCGGTTTCAACTCGTCCGTTGATGTATTTCACTGCTTCTTTTGTTTCCTCTGGTGTAAAATTATCCAGCATAATCCTGTTAACGCCTCCAATATCAAGAATTTTTTTTATTTCTTCTATATTACGGGCCTCAACTTCAATCTGCAGGTTAAGGTTTCTTTCGTGTAGATATTTTTCAGTTTTTAAGAGTACATTCTTTATTCCACCGGCATAATCTATGTGATTGTCTTTAATCATGACCATATCGTAAAGACCCATCCTGTGGTTTTCCCCACCACCGATTTTCACTGCTTCTTTTTCTATCAGCCTCAGACCCGGGCAGGTTTTCCGGGTGTCAAGGATTTTCGTAGGCAGACCTTCCAGCTTATCAACAAACATCCTGGTTTTTGTCGCTATACCACTCATCCGTTGCATAATATTAAGAACTACACGCTCGGCCTGTAAAATTGACAATATTTTTCCTTTCACTTTAAACACAATGTCACCAACCTTTACCCTAGTGCTATCTTCTATGAAAATGTCCATTTTAATGTCAGGATCAAGTTTCCGGAAAGTATGCATAGCAACTTCTACACCGGCAATAACACCATCCTGCTTTACGAGCAGATTGGCTTCACCTTTGGCATCATGAGGTATACAGGCCTGGGATGTATGATCTCCATCCCTGATATCTTCATATATGGCATTCTCGATGAAGACATCGAGGAACATTTTACCTTCTTCTGCAAACATGATGAGTATTTTTGTGATAAATTATTATAATATTGCTTAAATATTTGGGTAGCGTATTTAATGCTTAAAACCGGAATTCTTTTATCGCCTCTCTCACGCAAAAGTAAATCAATAAATGTATTTTTCAAAAAGTATCCGGGAAACAACGAAAAATTTGTCTGTGAGTCTGATTCCTGAATATGGATTGTCGTGATTTTGGTTTACAATGAAGATGATAATTGGATTATCCTTTCAAGTCATTCCGAATTTGCTCTATGGTATCCTCTGATACACCGGTCATTTTTTGTAGTAATTCATTTGATAATCCTTCCTTAATCCCATTTTTTAATATCTCTAATTTTTCCTCTTCCTTTCCTTCGGCTTTACCTTCGGCCTTAGCTTTTTCCATGCCCCTTCTCAGCGCCAGTTGCAATATTCCCCTTTCATCCTGCTTTCTCATTGCAGCATAATCGTATGCCTTCAATTCTTCTCTTGTCCATGAATGTGTATCTGCAAATTCATAGGCGCGTTTCAATCCTTCATCATCAATATTTTCAGGGATGATATCCAGATTTTTGGCGTTTTTTAGAAAAAAAATCCATTTATCCTCCAATGAATCACTCTCTTTTAACTCTTTATTGAATTTTCTTTTTCATCAACAACCCTGAGATCAAGCATAGAACTTTTCAGCTCTTGTATCTCAGGCATTTGAAAAGGATTAACAACCCTGGCAGTAACAATTCTTTTTCCCTCAGGCAATTCAAGGATAGCATTTAAAAAAGATATAATTATTTCTGTTTTTTTTCATTTCCAAATATTTTCCTGAATGCCACATCATTTTTAATATCAACAAACCTCATCATAATTTTCAATTATTGTACTTGTTAAAAAATTCCTTAGGAACGATTAGATAATAAGTTATAAAGGGTTAAGGAAGTTATTTTGGATTTTAACAAGGCAAAAAATCTG
>CAZVTW010000265.1:0-8027 GCA_964629805.1 uncultured Bacteroidales bacterium
AGGAGTTAAACGATGCCTTGCAACGCATAGATTTCGAAAATTACTGAGTTCAGAGGTTATTTCATTTCGAACCCTAAGTTATGCCCTCTTATTTTCTGGCAGTTTAAACACAGAAATCAACTCACGAAGCTGCTCTGCCTGGCTTGAGAGTTCTTCCGAGCTTGTGGCAAGCTCTTCTGAACTTGCGGCATTCTGCTGCACTACCTTATTCAGTTGTTGCATGGCATTGTTAATCTGTTCCACGCCGGAAGATTGCTCCATATTGGCCTGAACAATTTCTTTGACCAGGCCGGCAGTTCGTTCTATTTCCGGG
Organism: uncultured Bacteroidales bacterium; assembly: GCA_964629805.1. Lineage (GTDB taxonomy): Bacteria > Bacteroidota > Bacteroidia > Bacteroidales > CAZVTW01 > CAZVTW01. The sequence goes on from CAZVTW010000265.1 coordinate 314, forward strand.
GTTATTTCCCGGAGTTGTTCAGCAGCTACTTTTGAAAATTCCATGGTTGTTCCTGCCACTTTTTTTATCTCATTGGCTGCCACCTGGCTTTTCTCGGCAAGTTTTCTCACCTCGCTTGCCACTACACCAAAACCTTTGCCGTATTTTCCGGCCCTGGCAGCTTCAACTGCGGCATTCAGGGCAAGAATATTGGTCTGGAAATAGATATCGCTGATGAGCGCTACTTTTTGTGAAATTTCTTCAAATGAACGTGAAGCTTGTTGAGAGGATTTATTTCCCTGTTGAATACCCTTTGATGATTCCTCTGCTATCCTAACTGTTTCACGGGCATTCTCCGTGTTTTTCATAATGACTGAATGCATTTGTTCTATGGAAGTTGAGACTTCTTCTGCTGAAGATGCCTGTTCGCTCGTTCCCGCAGACAAGTTCTGGGCGCTTGAGCTCATCTGTTGACTGGCATCTGCAATATAATCAGCAATTGATTTAACTTTTGATACCATCTGTCTCAGGTTGATGGCCATTTCGTTCATCGCTGAGAGTAACATACCCACTTCATCTGTCCTGTTACTGTCAATAGTCTCTGTCAGATCGCCCTTAGCTGTCTTGTTTGCCAGAATTACCCCTGCTTTTAAAGGATTTGAAATAGACCGTGATATCGTGAATGAAAACAACAACCCCAGTAGTAAAATAATAAAAATGACAATAATAAGAGTAGCCCTGGATTTTTGTATGATAAAGTTTGTATTTTCCCCGACTTCTATTATTTGGTCCAGACCTGTCTCAGACAGCGCTTTTACATTCCACAAAATATTGCTTTCAAGTTCATATTTTGACAGTTCCATTTCTCTTGCAGCCATGTATCCTGTATTAAATTGCTGTACAGCCTCTAAAAAATGCTGTGTTGATTCAATCAAACCATTGATATTTTGGGTATTAATATTATTTCTCAAACTGTCCAGCTGATTTTGGAGAGTTGCAGCATGCCGGGTTTCGATTTTGAGACCAAGGGGTTTTCTTTTATAGACGGTGAGAAAAATATTCCCCATCAACCTATTCGCACGGGCAATAATTCTCTCTGCCATTATTGCTAATTCCTGTTTATTATCGGCAACAGACCCAAAAAGTCGATTGGTTGCGGTAAGTCCCTCCCGAACATTTGAAGCCTGATATTTCAAACTATCAAAGGATTTTTCCAGTTTATTCTGCAATTCCCGATTCTTTTCTATCTGACTGTTATAGCTACTGATCATCTCTTTGTAATCAGCAAGCATTGAAATTATTTCTTCTAATTCATCTTCTTTGTCAGTAAGCACGGGTGATTTTTGCACAATAACCTGAACATTTTCGGCGGATTTTTCAGCCCTTTCCAGGTTTTCCTGTACACGGTTTTCATAATACGGGCGTTTTGTAAAATCTAAGGCCTGTGACATTGTCATAAGTTCATGCCAGTATTTGTCCAGTTTATACGAATCATTGACAGATGGTATATATTCACCGGCAAGCTCCCGGGTTTCATCATTAATACTATTCATATTAAGTATGGCAAACAAACCGATAAAAGCTGCCAACAGCATGACAACACCAAATCCCAGGCCTATTTTTGCTCCTATTCTTAAATTCTTCCAATTCATAGCCTCAGGTTTAAGTTCGACAAAAAATTGAAAATCGTTGCTGTGTTGGTCAATTGTGAGTATACTTAAAGATGGTTCACACAAAAAGAACAATTCGTGTTCCTGTTATGAAAAAAAAAACACTTATCTTCACAGAAGTATGGTCAGGTATTTTTATTACCTTTATTAAGGTTTTCGTCAGCAACCAAGATTTATAATAAATAACATAGCAAAACTCAGTCCAAAATTGTATTTTTGAAAATATTTATGTTATTTTATCTAAATATCAACATATGCAATTATAATCAATTATACGTATTATGAAAAAAGAAGTAATATCATTTATGAAGTTTTTTTTATGTTTAGCAATGGTTTCTATCTTTTTGACATGCACTGAGAAAGAGGATGTGAAGATCGGGTTGTTAATGGATAATTTTAAAAAAGCACGCTGGGTAAAAGATAAGAATTACTTTGTAGTGCAGGCTAATTCAATGAATGCTGAAGTCATTGTAGAAGAAGCCGGGGAAAAGGAAGATATGCAGTTGAGAAAAGCCATTGAAATGCTTAACATGGATATAGATGTTCTTGTTGTTGTGCCGGTGAATGTTAACACAGCCGCAGCTATTGTCAGGGAAGCCCATCAAAGGGATGTAAAGGTAATTGCTTATGACAGGCTTATAAAAAATTCGGATTTGGACCTTTATATTTCGTTTGACAATGTCAAAGTAGGTGAATTGATGGCTGCGTATGTTGTTGAGAAAAAGCCATCCGGAAATTATGTTATTCTGGGTGGTGATAAATTTGACCAAAATGCTGTTTGGTTGAAGGAAGGTGTGATGAAAATATTAAAACCACACATTTCTGAGGGAAGAATAGAAATTATTTATGATGTATTTGTGAATGAATGGTCAGGTGAGAATGCTGCTTACCATATTGGTAAGGTATTGTCTTTTACTGATAAAAGAGTGGATGCAATTCTGTCCTTTTATGATGGTATGTCAGACGGTGTTATTCCTGTACTAAAAAAACATGGACTCAGTGGCGAAGTTGTCCTCACCGGTCAGGATGCTGATTTATATGCCTGTCATCACATTCTGGAAGGTGAACAGGATATGACCATCTACAAATCCCTTAAAAATCTTGCCAACGCTGCTGCCAGAGCTGCTTATTCGATAGCAACCGGTAAAAAACCGGAAGGTATCAATTCTTCTGTTGAAAATGGCAGAACCAATGTTCCGGCCATCCTGCTGGAACCACAGGTGGTTGACAAAAAAAACATGAGAGAAGTACTTGTTCAGGATGGTTTTTATACAGAAGAACAGCTTTTCGACAGGTAAATAGTGGCGTTAAGAAAATCAAGCGTTGTCTTATTGGCACTAAATAGTGAGTGTTTTTAAATAAATGAATTCTTGCCTGTTTGAATATTTACATCGATTATTTGTTTTTTTTGAAAAAATGCAATAATTTGCATACAAAAACCATGAAAAAAATTTCAATTTATATTCTTTTGGTCCTATCCTGTTTGGCGTTTTTTAATTGCCAACAGGAGACAACAGTCCTTAATGAAGAACAGCTTAATTCAAAAAAGGAATTTACCTCACTTGAAAAAGCCCTTGAAAAACCTGATAGTGTTTTTAAACTCAATCTGAGCAGGCAAAATATGACAGCATTCCCTGAAGATTTATTCAAAATGAAAAACCTTCAGGTTCTTGACATTTCTTACAATCCTTTAAAAGACTTGCCAAAAGATTTGTTTACTCTACAAGGATTACAATATTTGCACATCAAAAAAACGGAGATTAAAAAAATACCTGCAGACATTAAAAAACTGGTTTTTTTAAGACATTTAGTTGCTCCACAAAACGAACTCACTGTCATACCTTCAGAAATTGGACTTCTTGACAGCCTGAGATTTCTTGATCTACGCTGGAATACGATAAGCGCCTTACCTCGTGAAATTGGAAATCTGACTAAACTTGATTCTTTGTATTTGTGCTGTAATGAAATAGAAAACCTGCCAGGTTCAATTGGGAATTTACAACAATTAAAGACACTTCAGTTGTCAGATAATAAGATATCAATACTGCCAAATGAAATTGGCGATATAAAAAGTCTTGAAAGTTTACAATTGAGCAAAAATGCATTATCAAGTCTACCCACACAATTGGGCAACCTGAAAAACCTGAAAGAACTTAATATTGCTGCGAATAATTTTGAAAAATGTAGTTTTGTGCTCAAAGAACTCACTAAGCTTGAAAAATTGTCACTGGGGGGTGCAAATATTTTTTGCCGTGAATTATTTGAACTCCAAAAACTTGAAGATTTGTATATTGCGGGAGATTATGAAAATGTACCCCCTGGTATAGCTAACCTGGAGAATTTAAAGAAATTATCGCTTATGTCATATAACCTGAGCTATATTTCGGATGAGATAGGACAATTGAGCAAGCTTGAATTTATAGCCCTCGTTCCTAATAAACTTTCATTTGACCAGGTTCAGCAACTGGAAGAGCTTGTTCCGGGGGCAAAAATTGATATGCCCCCGCAATAAGTGTGTAATTAGTTTTTATGAATAACAGTAAACAGCCTGTTCCAGCGAATTTTATTCAGGAAGCTTTCATCTTTATCGAGTGATAGCCAAATAAAAACAGCTTTACCGACAACATGATCTTCCGGGACATATCCCCAAAAACGCGAATCTGCTGAATTGTGGCGGCTGTCACCCATCATAAAATAATAATCCATTTTAAATGTATAGGCGTCAGCTTGTTTGCCGTTTATAAATATTGTGCTGTCTTCAACAACCAGGTCATTGCCTTCGTAATGTCCGATAACTCGTTCATAAAGCGGGATATTTTCCATTGTAATATCTATTGTTTTTCCTTTTTCAGGAATATATAATGGTCCGAAATTATCTTCATTCCAATTATAGTTTTCGTGATGCGGAAAGACATAAGGAGCTCTTTTTCCCCGCGGGGCTTCTACGCGTTCAACTGATTTTATGAATTTGTTTTTTTCTAACGTATTTTTGGTGCTTTTTGTCAGGGGTAATCGGTAAACATTGGGCAAAACAGGTGTCTGAGGTATATCTTCCTGACTTACACCCACCTTCTTTAGCATATATCTGCTCAGGGGTCTGCCGGTTGTTTCTATATCATATTTGTATTGCTTTGTGGGAATTTCGGGTTGTTCTTTGCCGTTAACTACAACCTGACCGTGAATGACTTCAATGGTATCACCCGGTATGGCAACACATCGTTTGATGTAGTTTTCGCGTTTATCTACCGGTCTGACAACAATATCAAAATTATTCCAAAGATATTCTCTGCCTGCATCCCTGCGAAGTTGATAATAACTTTGGTCCTGGTATTTTAGCACAACAGTATCCCCCTCGGGGAAGTTAAATACAACAATGTCATCTCTTTTGATGTCTGTCAGGCCTGCAAGACGGTTATATGGCCACTGAATCCAGGTGAGGAATGATGGTGTTTCTTTTGACCAGGGCAGGGTATGATGCGCAAAAGGGAATGAAAGCGGGGTGTTAGGCATCTTTGGCCCGTAGCTGACCTTACTTACAAACAGGTAATCTCCTACAAGCAATGTTTTTTCCATTGAAGATGTCGGTATTGTATATGCTTCAATAAAAAACAACCTGATAAGAGAAGCTGCAATAACCGCAAAAATCAGGGCATCAACCCACTCAACAACTGTACTGCGCTTTTCGCCTTTTTTAACAGGCTTTTTCCAAAATGCCCATCTGACTTTTTTGGTGATGTAAATGTCAAAAAGAACCGGAAGACCGAGAAGTAACCAGTAATTTCCTATCCATATAACCCAGAGGATGAAAATGATTGCTGCAATGAAAAATTTCACCCATTTATTTTTTAAAAACCGGAATATCTGTTTCATCTATTTTTTTCTTAGAGTTTTAATAAATCTTTCATACCAAACATGCCTTTTTTTCCTTTCATAAATTCAGCAGCCAGGACAGCTCCAAGAGCAAAACCTTTTCTGGATTTGGCATGATGGGTTATTTCAATAAAATCAATATCAGAATCATAGGTTATTGTATGAATACCTGTTACCTGTCCTTCGCGAATGGACTTTATCGGGAGTTCATCACTGCTTGCTGCTTTTTCCTTTACCCATTTGTTTTTCCGTGACAGCTTGTCAAATATGTCCCGGGCAAGTGTTATGGCTGTACCACTTGGTGCATCAAGTTTTTGGGTATGATGTGTTTCTGTCATAGAAACATCATATTCATCAAAAGGTTCCATCAACCGGGCCAAACGTTTATTGAGTTCAAAAAACAGGTTGACACCAAGACTGAAATTTGATGCATAAAAGAAACCTTTACCCTGCTCCCTGCATATTTTTTCAATTTCGTCATAATGTTTCAGCCAGCCGGTTGTGCCGGAAACAACCGGAATACCGGCTTCAAAACAACGGCTAAAGTTATTCATTGCCGCTTCAGGTATTGTGAATTCAATGGCAACATCCGCTTTCTGAAGATTTTCTACTGTCAAATCATCCTGATTGTTAATGTCAATGATAACAGGAATTTGATGATTTCGTGACCGGGCTATTGCTTCTATTTCACGACCCATTTTTCCGTATCCAATCAATGCAATGTTCATGATAATCTGTTGTGATTTTTAATATGATTTTTCTTCCAGGGCGATAGTATTGATTTTTTGTATTTCTAAATCATTTAATGAACGTATTTTTCTGATTCATCAACACAATTATTGTAATTATTCTTCGTGCTGAATATTTTTTTCATATATAATCCGCTAAAATGGTTGTCCGAACAAATAAAAAGGGAAACATTTTTGCTTCCCTTTATAAAGTTAAATAACAAACTTATTTCACTGATTTAACGATAGCTTCAAAAGCATCGGGGTTGTTCATAGCAAGATCGGCCAGGACTTTTCTGTTCAGTTCAAGACCCTTCTTGTTTAGTTTTCCCATAAATTCAGAGTAGGACATATCATGTTGCCTGACAGCAGCATTTATTCTCTGAATCCACAAAGACCTGAAATTTCTTTTTTTTGTTTTTCTGTCACGGTAAGCATATTGCAAACCTTTTTCGACCGAGTTTTTTGCAACCGTATAGACATTTTTTCTCGCGCCAAAGTATCCTTTGGCTTCCTTCAGAATTTTTTTTCTCCTTTTTTTTGATGCTACTGAGTTTACTGAGCGTGGCATAATGTTACAATTTTTGTATGCAGGCGTTCCGATAAATAATAGAATCTTTAAAGGCTCTACACACTGGTTAAATACTTAAAAATTTTTTTACAAAATACATTTAAAACATCCTTATTTCAAACCAAGCAATGATTTGATATTTTTCGCATCATGACTGTGAACGTCTGCAAATTTAGTCAAATTCCTTTTCCTTTTTTTCTCTTTTTTGGTCAGAATGTGGCTTTTGTAAGCATGTTTTCTTCTGATTCGACCCGAGGCAGTTAATTTAAACCTTTTTTTAGCGCTCGAGTTTGTCTTCATTTTTGGCATACCTTATATAAATTTTAAATGAAACAATATCAAGAAGGTGGGACGAATAATTGCGTTCTCTCTTGTTAACCTTCTTAATTTTTCTGAAATATATTATTATTTTTTCTTAGGCGTTATAAACATAATCATTCTTTTTCCTTCGAGTTTGGGCATCTGTTCAACTTTCCCAAGTTCTTCAAGCTCTTGTGCAAATCGTAACAACAGAATTTCACCTTTTTCCTTGAATAAAATAGAGCGGCCTTTGAAAAACACATAGGCCTTTACTTTTGCCCCATCACTCAGGAATTTTTTTGCATGGTTTAATTTAAAATTAAAGTCATGATCATCAGTATTCGGCCCAAATCGTATTTCTTTAACAACAATTTTTTGAGCCTTTGTTTTCATTTCCTTTTGCTTCTTTTTTTGCTGATACAGGAACTTCTGATAATCAATAACTTTGCAAACCGGTGGATTGGCTTTTGGGGATATCTCCACCAAATCCAGCTCCATTGAATCAGCAATCTGAAGAGCCTCTTCAATAGGATAAATACCAGGGTTTTCGACGTTATCACCAACTACGCGAACTGTTTTCGCACGTATTCTGTTGT
>CAZVTW010000266.1:0-8020 GCA_964629805.1 uncultured Bacteroidales bacterium
AGCATTTTCCTGTCAAATCAGCCCAACTTTTTGATTTTAACAGGGAATTAATTCTTGTGTACAGGGTTGTTCAAACCCGGGTTGAAGCCTTGATTGATTCTTTGCAAAAAATAGAAAAAAAGTATCATTCGAGGAATCAGGAAGAACGAAAGGCTTTTTTTTATAACACCCGTCAATCTTTTAACAACGACTTGCCTGGTATGAATTTTAAAAGGTTTTCAAAAAAATGGATAAAGAGAGCCACACAAGTCATTTTTATGAACAGGACATGCTACAACGGATTGTTTAGGGTAAATTCAACAGGAAAATTTAATGTGCCTTTTGGAGATTATAAAAATCCGACCATTTGTGATACTGATAATCTTATGAGTGTCTCAAAAGCGCTTCAGATAGCCGAGATTGGACAGATGGATTTCAAAAATCTCTCATTAAAAATTCCTGAAAAGACATTTGTATATTTTGATCCGCCATACCGGCCACTAAAGAAATCATCAAGTTTTACTGCATATTCCCTGCATGTATTTGACGATCAGGAACAAATGAAGTTAGGTCATCTCTTCCGGGAAATAAATGAAAAGTCCGATGCTCTTTTGATGCTCAGCAATTCTGATCCGAAAAATGAGAATCCGGAGGATCATTTTTTTGATGAATTGTATGCTGATTTCAACATACATAGAATCAAAGCTAAAAGGTTTGTAAATTCAAAAGGAACAGGAAGGGGAGATATAAATGAAATTGTAGTAACAAACTATCAGTTACCAGCAGATTTATTTAAGAATGAGAATAATATCAAAGCCGGATGAATATGTAATTTTAAATTTTTTAAATTGTTATATTCTTTGAAGCCGGATTTTTTTTCTTTCTCAAATTCAATTGTCAAAAATAACCGAAATAATTATGCCATCAACAACGAAACGATTAGGTCTGATATTGATTTTAATTGTACTCATGCCTGTGATTTTTTTCTCAGCCTATGAAATTGGCTCAATGCGTGAAAATGAAAAGCTTGTTACTAATATTTATAATGAGCAACTCCGGTCTATTCTTTCTTCCGTCAATCAATATTCTGATGATGCAGTCAGAGCCTGGGCGGTAAAACTGCAACTTTACCTTTCTTTTGAAGAAAAGATAAAGCATCAACAGGTTAAAGATTTCATGAGACAAACACCCTCAGTCAACATGTTTTTTTGTACTGATAGCATTTTCTCCGGGCATACACAAATATTTCACCCTCAGGAAAATTTCGATAAAATGGAAAAAACAGAATTTATAAGTAATTTCCTGCAGAGCATGAAGGAAGACATTGAAAAAATCAAGGGCTATATGATAAATACAGGTTATCGGAAAATTCTTCCTGTGCCTTTGGGTGATAAAAAAGAACCGGTCATTTTTTTGTTTGTTGTCCGAACCGCATCAAATGACATGAAGGTGTGTGGAATAGAAGTTGATCCGACACAGTTCGTCAGTGAATTTCTGGGTAATCGTATACAGGTAGTTTCATCTGATGTTTTTGAAATAGTCATCATGAATGAACTAAATGATAATATTGTTTACCGGACCGGAGAAAATGAGTTGCCCGCCACTGAAAAAATCAAAAAAGAATTTCAGAGCGAGTCTATGTGGCTGTTACCCGGTTATAATATGCTTATCAGACTGAAGGAACAAACCATTGATGATCTTGTCAGGCAGCGAACTAAAATTAATCTTGTACTGATTATTCTTATTGATATTATTCTCATTTTTGGCGTTTGGCTTGTGTTTAAAAATGTCAGTAAAGAAGTTAAATTAGCCGGAATAAAATCTGAGTTTATATCAAATGTTTCTCATGAAATAAGGACACCTCTTGCCCTCATAAGCATGTACATCGAAACCCTTGAAATGGGAAGGATCAAGAGTCAGGAAAAAATCAGGGAATATTATCGGGTTATTTACCAGGAAACTCAACGCCTGTCGGGAATTGTGAATAAAATACTGAATTTTTCTCAAATAGAGAGAGGTAAAAGAAAGTACAAAGATGAAGTAATTGATGTCAATCATGTAGCTGATGACATCTTTCATACGTATCAACCCCACATGGAAAGAAAGGGATTTTCATATAACATTGAACTCAGTTCTGATTTACCAAAAATTATGGCAGACACGGAAGCGCTGGCTGATGCTATTGTTAATCTGATTGATAATGGCATAAAATACAGCAAGGACAAAAAACATATTGAATGCAGGACAGGTCTGAGCAATAATTATGTTTTTATTGAAATAGAGGACCAGGGTTTGGGTATTCCGCCATCAAAACAAAAGCAGATTTTCGATAAATTTTACCGGGTTACATCCGGCAACCTTGCTCATCATGCCAAAGGCACGGGTCTTGGACTGGCAATTGTGAAAAATTTCATGGACCATTTTGATGGTAAAATTACATTAAGGAGTGAAGTTGGGAAAGGTAGTTGTTTCAGATTAAATTTCCCGGTGAAAAAATCATAATTATTCTCTTCTTTAGGCTCATGTTAACAGATATATTTTTTATTTTTGAGTATTCCCATTAATGAATGAAATTATGAGTAAAATACTAATTGTCGAAGATGAACCGGGTATGCAATCAGGACTACGTGATAATTTTGATTTTGAAGGCTATGAAACCGACATTGCCGGTGATGGAGAAACTGCCCTGCAGAAAATCCTTAAAAACAGTTATGATTTGGTCTTACTGGATGTGATGCTTCCTAAAATGTCAGGGTTTGATGTGTGTAAAAAAGTCAGAAAAAAAGGAATAAAAACACCTATTATTCTTTTAACAGCCAAAGGAGAAGAAATAGACAAAGTGCTGGGTTTGGAACTCGGCGCTGATGATTATATAACCAAGCCCTTTAGTCTTAGAGAATTACTGGCCAGAATCAAGGCTATTCTCAGAAGAATCCAGGTGAGTGATACAACATCAAAAAAAGATGCTTTTGTGAATATCGGTAAATTGAGGGTCAATTTTGATACATATGACTCTTATATTTCAGAACAAGCAGTTAAAATGTCGCACAAAGAATATGAAATTCTTCATTATTTATGGGACAGAAGAAACTCAACCGTAAGCAGGGATGATCTTCTTGTCGATATATGGGGTTTGGATTACCAACCTACTACCCGCACAGTGGATAATTTTATTCTTAAGCTGAGACAAAAAATCGAGGAAAGGCCTGAACAACCAAAAATTATTCTTACAGCTCATGGTATTGGCTACAAGTTGGTTATTTGATAAGCTGAATGTTTATTGAAGGATTCTGAAAACAGGGTATATGAAATATTACCTGACCCAATTTAAGCACCTGAACAAGATAGTATAGGAGCAAATAAAAGAAAAGATTGATATTGAAATTTATATCCTAAGCCTGTTGCATCACAGCCGTATTGCTTTAAGGACAGATGAACAGGATTTATGAAAAACCCCAGTTGGCGCGCGTTTGCAGCGCGTGCCTGAAATGAATATGAAAAACCTCTTTTCGATGACGCTTGACGTTTTTCAATCATGAACAAGTTTTTATAAACAAAAAACCGGCATACACCAGGCGTTTTCCCAAACAGGACTGCCTGCGCGGCATACACAGCATACCGGTATAAACAGTTCAGCCAGTTTCGGCACAGCCTTAGTGCTTTGTGGACAGATGAACAAGGTTTATGAAAAACTCAATAACTTGCCGGGGTTTAACTGGTAAGCTTTACAGAGCTTTACTGGTAGGTTAATTTGAAGGATTTAAAGAAGTAAGTGGAGAAATATCATCAATTTTGCTAAAAAAAATATTGATTTTGCAACTAAATATAGTTGCATTTGCGTATGAGTATAAAAGAGAAACTCATTGCCAGGTTTTTGACCATGCCATCAAATTTTCATTATGATGAAGTGGTTAAATTATTGGTCTACTTTGATTTTAAAGAGGTGAAGAAGGGAAAAATTCAGGTTCAAGGGTAAGATTTATCAGTCCTGAAGGTGTCCCGATACTATTACATAAGCCACATCAAACAGGGATAATGAAGCATTATCAATTAAAACAAATTAAGGAGGTTTTAGGATTATGAAACATTTGGAATATAAAGGTTATACTGGTAGTATCGAATACAGTAAAAAAGATGATTTATTGTATGGAAAAGTATTTGGAATTAAGGGTTTAATTTCATACGAAGGCGCTACCGGGAGTGAACTTGAAAATGATTTTAGGGAGGCTATTGATACTTATTTAAATGACTGCAAAGATGAAGGCATCACACCGGAAAAACCGTTTAAGGGTAGGTTTAATGTCCGGGTTTCTGCAGAATTACATAAAAAAGCGGCTATACTGGCAATGGAAGATAAGATATCATTAAACAATTTTGTTGCACAGTCTATCCGGGAAAGAATCTCCAGGAAGGAGAAATGAATGTATAACCATAGCTGGAACGCGTTTGTAACGCGTGCCTTAAAAGCCTGATTATAATATTCCATATCTGAAAGAAGTGTATCCTGGTACACCAACAGTTATGTTTGTTGACAAAGCAGGAAATGAATTACCTTATCCAAATGGATATGATGAAGTTTTATCAATTCTCTATAGTGATGTCATTATACTCAGTAATGATATAAAATCTCCAAATGATGACATTTTTGTGACATTTTTTGACAAGCCTTGACACTGCAATGACAGCTTTATAATCTTCATGAATTATCTTTGTCATAGAAAAAAGGATGAACTTAAAAAAGGAATCAGCCATGAAGATTAAAACATTATTGCTGTCTATTTTATTTGTTATTACAACAACAAGTCTTAACTCGAATGGAAATGTATTTATTGATAAGATAAAACTTCATCCTTCTGTTAAAGATATTCACAGGAAGAAAGATATAAATGTAAAAAGAACTTCTTCTTTAAAACAAAAACAGGAAACAAAAAAGCCTGTCATGATGAATGCCAGGATGGAATATTATTTTTAATAAATAATTATGGAATAGGTTGTGTTTCATAGTGTTCTTCTTCGGAGAAGTTTAACAAAAAAAGATAAGAAAATTACAGGACAGGGAGTATAAATATTAAAAATTAAAGAAATGGTTATAAATAACATAAAAAAAATAGTGATTTGTTTTTTGACAATATTCATCATGTCTTCTCAAAGCATATCTTTGGCGGAAGATTTGCGGATGATAGTAAATCTTGAAGGAAAATGGTTGTTTTCAATAGGTGATGATCCGGTAAGAGCGGAGACCAATTTTGATGATTCACAGTGGGATTACATGTATGTACCTTCAAGTTGGGAAAATGAAGGGTATGTAGGCTACAATGGTTTTGCATGGTACAGGAAGCATTTCAGATTTCCTGATATTAGCAGGGAAGAAATATTGTTCCTGCATATAAAAAATATTGATGATGTTGATGAAGTCTTTATCAACGGTAATAAAATAGGACAGTCAGGTAAATTTCCACCACGTGAAAAGACGGCATGGGGACAGGAAAGAAAATATGTTATTAATCCGGCATACATCAATTATGGAGAAGAAAATGTTATTGCCATCAGGGTTTTTGACAGCAAAGGTGAAGGAGGACTGGTTTGGGGACCGGTAAGAATTTGTATTGATGAAGATATTTCCTTTTTATCAGTCAACCTCTCCGGTGATTGGAAATTTAAACTCTATGATAACAGGGACTGGAAAAGGAAATATTATGATGATTCGGACTGGAAAACCATTTATGTCCCTTCATTTTGGGAGAATCAGGGCTATGAAGGACATGACGGCTATGCCTGGTACAGGAAAAAATTCAGAATCCCTTCAGATTTTAAAGAAGATGACCTGTATCTTGTTCTTGGGATGATAGACGACATTGATCAGGTTTACCTGAATGGAGAAAAAATCGGTGAAGTTTACGATTTGCCGAGAAGTTCAGGTTACCGGGGAAAAAATGGCATGTACAAAGCCAGGAGAGGATATAAAATACCTACGGACCTGTTAATACGGGGAGGAGTTAATGTTGTTGCTGTCAGGGTTTATGATTATAAAGGTCCTGGTGGTATTTATGCCGGTCCGGTTGGTATTATGACGGGATATGATCATTACAAATATAACCAAAAACATGAATGGGAGCGAACTTTTTGGGATGAGTTGATTGATTTGATATTTTATGACTAAAAAAGTTAAGGCCAATGAACGAAATCTATGGGTTTGATGCGAAATAGACTGTACAGAATAAAATGTCCAGTGCATTTCTTTTTAAGCCTTAAAGCTTGATATGATTGAGTTTCTACGTGGGAGTGAGTCAGAAACTTTTCAATTAAAGCGGATTGTTAAAAGAAAAGTTGATTTAAAAAGCAAAGGGGGTGAGTTATGAAGAAAAGTGGGATATGTAGCAGGTGGATAATAGTTATTGTGTTGATTTTGTTATCCTTTGTAAAGTCGGGTAAAGTTTATTCTAATGACCTGATTAAGCTGATTGATTTGAAAGGTCTGTGGAAATTTTCCATAGGCGATGATCCTGAATGGGCTGAACCTGATTACCCTGACGACAGATGGGAAAAAATATATGTCCCTTCGAGTTGGGAGAGAGAAGGTTTTCATGGTTATAACGGATTTGCATGGTACCGGAAAAGTTTTAAAATTCCTGATCATTTTCAGAAGAATGGTTTGTACCTTTTATTGGGCTTTATTGATGATGTTGACGAGGTGTATATTAATGGCAAATTGCTTGGAGGATCAGGGGCACCGCCACCAAACTATATCACTGCATACAATGCTTTTCGTAAATACCCGTTGCCAGATTCATATTTAAACTATGGCGGAAATAATGTCATAGCTGTGAGGGTATATGATGCACAACTGGACGGTGGAATTATTAAAGGTGAGGTTGGTATTTATTCGGAACGTGACCCGTTCCCGCTTGATATCAATCTTCAGGGAAAGTGGAAATTTAAAATTTCTGATAACAGCCGTTATATAGACTCAGATTTTGATGATTCTAAATGGAATGATATTTTGGTCCCCGGCATGTGGGAAAATCAGGGCTACCGACATTATGACGGTTTTGCCTGGTACAGAAGACAATTTTTTGTTGATTCAGAAATAGATCATGAAAAAATCGTTATCGTCCTCGGCAAAATTGATGATAATGATGAATTATACATAAACGGTCGACGTGTCTCAAACAGAAAGTTTAACAGTTTTGAGCCTTTTAACATTCAGTCTGAATATGATTACAATGATTTCCGTGCATATTTTACGAATGCAGATATTCTCAACACAGGAAAAATCAATACCATCGCAGTCAGAGTCTATGACCGTGGCGGTGGCGGAGGAATATATGAAGGTCCGGTTGGTATCATTTCGCTCGACAAATATGTTCAATACTGGAGAAGAAAAAAAGGGAAACAGTATTGATAGACCTGACAAAAATCTCTCTCTTTTCAGGTTTATTTTAACTTTGTACCACAACTACTTATAGCCATCCTTTTCAGCATAAATGATCTCCTGTGCCGTGGATTATTCCTGATTTGATTTTTTCCTTACAAGACATAAAAAAATATTCCAAAAACTTTCTCTTATTAAAAAAATCACCTTATCTTTGTTTCAGCACAGCACAGGACAGTATAGTATTTTTGTATGCTCAACATTAAACTTGATACCAGGATTAATACCACCAAGGTAAATCAGCTCATTAACGCTGTTTCTGACAAAATAAACACAGATGGGTATCAGCCAGGCGATAGTTTGCCTTCTGTCAACCAGTTGAGTAAAGAACTCGCTATATCAAGAGATACGGTCTTTAAGGCTTATTCCGAACTTAAACGAAGGGGCCTGATAGAATCTACGCCTACCAAAGGATATTATGTCAATAACAAACAACACAGTGTGTTTTTATTCCTGGATTCATTTTCTCCATTCAAGGATGTTTTGTACAATACCTTTGTTGAAAATCTGCCTGCCAATTACAAAGTCGATTTGGGTTTTCATCATTATAATTACCGGATTTTTGAAACGGTCATTTTAGATAGTATAGGTAAATATAATCTTTACATT
>CAZVTW010000267.1:0-7901 GCA_964629805.1 uncultured Bacteroidales bacterium
GATTTGCTCGCAATAACCACAACAATGAAGTGGTTTAGGTATTGACTCATCTATGCTTTAGAGGCCTATAATAGTTTTTTTTATGCTTCGGGGTATCTCAGTCCGATATATCACCATACTTAAAAATCTCGTAAATATTCCTGATACAAATTAGCCTCATAAGAAATGCCAGACCAAGACCAAAAATAATAAGCAGAAAAAAACCCGGTATCCAGTTTTCCAAATTATCTCTCAATAGCAATCCAGGTAGAAAAATAAAGAGTGCCAGCATAACAATTTTAATCATTAAAATGAGCTTTTTACTTAAAATGTTAAAAACTCTGTCAGCAAACCAAACCTGTAACAAAGCGGTCAGTGTTTGGGTAATAAGACTGGCAATAGCCGCGCCTAATGCATAGAGCCAGGGAATAAAAATCAGATTCAGGATGACACTTGAAATAACCCCAAAGAAAGCTATTATATTAAGTTGACGTAGATTCCCGTTTGCTGTCAGCAGTGTTCCAAAAATATATGATACAGCAATTGAAAGAAATCCAAAAATCAAAATCCCAAACACTGATGAAGATTCCTCCACATGATGGTGATACAGTAAATCCATTATTTCAACACGATAGACAAAACAGGAAATGATAAAAATAAATGATGGTACCAATAGCAGGGAAGATGACAGGTTAACGAGGTTTAGCACCGGCATTGAGTTTTTTATCATCCTTGAAAAAATTGGTAACAAAAGGCTTGCAAACAAAAAAGCAAACATTGCCATTGCATCCAGAATTCTGAATGACTGTGCATAAATACCAGCCTGGGCTTTCCCTTCAGTGAGCATACGTTCCAGCATAACTGAATCTATGCGTGTGTAGAAAAGCATCAGGAGGGTTAACAAGGCAAACGGAAAACTCTGCCTGAGAATGACAATAAAAAATTGTTTGTCAAACTTTAACCTGATAAAAACTGTTTTTCTGACCACCAAAAAAAATGCAATTCCGGCTGTAAAAAGATAAGCTAATGTTTGGGCATAAATCAGCCATTCTATCTGAAATTTCTGCCTCGTGATATTTCCCCAAAGCAGAAGAGAACATAAAACTATTAAGATAACCCTGTCCAGGACAGATATCATGCTATCCGTTTTGAACAGATGCAAACCGGCAAGATTAGAACGGAGATATAATATAAATGACAATAAAAACTGGTTAAATGCCAAAAAGACCAGGAATTTTATTTGGAGGCTGCTGTATCCGATTATTAAAGCAACGATGACTGCAACAACAAAATAAACAACAGCAAGCAAACATTTCAAAACAACAAGATTAGAAAAATGCTTACTAAGCAATTGTGTGTTTTGGGAAATATTTCGGTTATTATAATTTGTAATACCAAGATCGAGCAGGATATTTAGCAACATAGAAAAACTAAACAGGGAGAAATAAAGCCCATAACTTTCAGCGCCAACTGTGTTTTGAATGGTCCTGTCAATCCCAAAAATCCAGAATGGTTTGACCAACAGGTTAAGTGTCAGTAAAAGAACAAGATTTGTAATAAACTTTTTCCTCAAAGTGATTCATGTTTAAAACGAACATCAATAAAAATAGCCTCAAAAATAATAATTTTTATTTTCTACTCGCTATTTTTGGAGGCTAATACACGAAGTAAAGATTGTCTACATGAATATTGCAGTTAATACCAGGTTATTGTTGAAGGACAAACTGGAAGGAATTGGATACTTTACCTGTGAAACACTGAAAAGAATGACAAAAACTCACCGGGAGCATCATTTCTACTTCATTTTTGACAGGAAACCTGCCGAAGAATTTATATTCTCTTCAAACATTACCCCAATCACTCTTCCGCCTCCTACTCGTCACCCTTTCCTTTGGTATTTCTGGTTCAATTATATGATACCGATGGTATTACGAAAGATCAAAGCCGACCTTTTCCTATCTCCGGACGGATACCTGTCTCTTAATACAACGTGTGCCTCTGTTCCGGTAATTCATGATATAAATTTTGAGCACAATCCCAAGGATTTACCATTTTCTTCCAGGCATTATTACAAATATTATTTCCCGAAATTTGCAAAAAAAGCAGACAGAATTGTTACGGTATCAAATTACTCAAAATCCGATATTGCTCAATCATACCGGATTGACCCGGGAAAGATAGATGTCGTATACAATGGTGTAGACGAACAATTCCGGCCTCTTCAGGAAGCAGAAAAACATATAATAAAATCTGCCTATACCTCCGGAAACAATTATTTTGTTTATGTTGGTTCGCTCCACCCGCGAAAAAACATCACAGGATTGCTTATCGCTTTTGATGAATTTAAACGGACTCAAAAAGCTCCGTTGAAACTTGTACTGGTGGGCAGTAAAATGTTCAAAACAGATGAAATATTAAAAACGTACAATTCTTTACAGGCGAAACAAGATGTCATTTTTACCGGTCGCGTCTCCCGCAGGGAATTAATAAATCTTATTGGCGCTTCTTTGGCCATGACTTTTGTTCCGCACTTTGAAGGATTTGGTATTCCACTTCTTGAAGCCATGAGTTGCCAGGTACCTGTTATCACCTCTGATGTAACATCTATGCCGGAGGTTTGTGGTAATGCTGCTGTTTATGCCAATCCTCAATCAATTCAGTCCATTTCCCGGGCAATGGCCAGGATATATCATGAAACAAAATTGAGAGAACAACTCATTACACTTGGCATTGAGCAGGTGAAAAAATTCACATGGGAAGCCACCAGCGAAAGACTTTGGAAAAGTATCGAAAAAGTTCTACCTTGTTGTTCCTAATTTGCTTTTGTATATGTTGAAAAGTATCTTTACACCGGGCAAAATAGAAGCCGGATGCGACGAAGCCGGCAGGGGATGCCTTGCAGGCCCTGTATATGCAGCAGCAGTCATTTTGCCTGAAAACTATAAACATGAATTGTTGAATGATTCGAAAAAATTAAGCCTGAAACAACGCCATATTCTTCGTAAACATATCGAAAAATATGCCATATCCTGGGCTGTAGGCATCATAGATAATAAAACAATTGATCAGGTCAATATACTGAATGCCTCTTTTTTAGCCATGCATCAGGCAATTCAAAAACTAACACCTGAACCTGAACTACTGCTTATTGACGGCCATATGTTTCGTCCTTACAAATTCATACAACATAAATGTATCATCAAAGGGGATGGTAAATATGCTTCAATAGCAGCTGCCTCAATCCTGGCCAAAACATACAGGGATGATTATATGACGAATATCCATCAGGATTATCCTCATTTTGAATGGGACAAAAATAAAGGCTATCCAACCGCAAAACACAAGCATGCTATTCACACTTATGGCATTACACAATATCACAGGCGATCTTTCAGACTCATGAACAGGCAGTTAAAAATAGATTTCACTTTTTGAAAAAGCTATTAAGCGTCATTTGAATCAAATTTTAAAAAAAACAAATTGGTCTTTCTCTATGCCACAAGAATAAAAGATATTATGCTACGCTGAAATAATATTAAGTTAACATATGTTAAAAATAAGTTTCGTTTTTTTTTATATATTTGTATTTATAACAGGCTGTTAATCAATATACATAATGGGACAGAAAATCAGTGCGATAATAATTGATGATGAGGATGATAGCATTTTTTTGATTTCCAATCTTTTAGATAAATATTGTAAAAATATTGAAGTCATTGGAATCGCAGAAAATGTCACTGATGGTATTAGTTGCATTGAGGATGGAGAACCGGACTTGGTCTTTCTTGATATAAACCTACCCGACGGCGATGGCTTTGATGTACTTAATCAAGTTAAATATAAGCAATTTGAGGTCATATTTGTTACTGCCTATAATGACTATGCAATCAAAGCATTTGAATTTTCAGCTATTCACTATCTCTTAAAGCCAATCAATTATAAAGATTTAATAGAAGCTGTTTACAGATACGAAAATTCAAAAAAATCGACAGACCAGACATCTCAGTATGAAGTTCTTAATGAATCAATTAAAGAAAAGTTCACAAAAATAATTTTACCTACAACAGACGGAATAAGTATTATTGAGCTCAAGGATATAATGCGGTGTGAATCTCAAAACAATTACACGACCTTCTATCTCAATACTAAAGAGAAATTTACAGTGTCCAAGTCAATCAGTACTTATGAAACTTTATTATGCGATCTGGATTTCAGCCGTGTACATAGTAAACATATCGTGAACCTGCATTATATCAAAAAATATATACGCGGCCGTGGAGGTTACATAATCCTATCAGACGGAACAACTGTTTATGTATCAGAGGGTAAGAAAAAAGAATTTTTAAAAAAACTCAATACAATTGCACGCGGTTAAAAGGAAGTATTTTAATCATTACATAAATTCACAAAGAATCAACACAATTTCACATTCATACAACCAAATCTCACATCTGTTCTTGATTTACAGTAAATTCTTTATTATATTTGAATTATATGAGTTCACTCCTAAAAGTAAGATTTTCGTCAAAATCGAGCCTGCCCTCGTAAATAAAATGTCGGGGGCATTTTAAATTTTTTAACCGGAGTCCGCCAGCTGGCGGATGAGGATTGAAAAATTCTCAATAACGAAGAGTTTGGCGACAAATGGACTTTTAGGAGTAGACTCATTATATTGAATAATAAAGTACGACCCCCTTTCATGATTAATTGCCTCATAATAGATGATGATAAAAATATATGCGATGAGCTTAAAAAACATTTTGATAGTTTATCGCCTGATGTTTATTTAGTTGGTATTGTTGATTCATTTGATAAGGCACTTACATATTCCATAAATAAGCCTGTTAATCTATTCTTTATCAATCCGTTACTCATTGACACAAAAGAAATTAAATTATTAAATGAGTTATCATATTCAAAATCCAGGTCTGTTTTTATTTCCGAAAATCAGGAATATGCTCTTACTGCATTTAAATGCAATGCTTTATCTCTCATTAGCAGGCCATTTACTGAGACCAAAATAGAAAATATTCTGAAAAAATATAAAAGATTTTATAATAAAACCGGATTTTACGATATTGATGATAATAAAACAAGCCAAAAAGGACATTTTATAGAGGACAGCACTTCACAAAAAAAAATCCTGTTCAGGGATATCGTTTGTTTTAATGTTTTTAATAATATATGCAGGTTTCATTTATCCTCAGGAATGACAAAGATACTCGATGTTCCTTGCAAAAACCCGGATTTCTTATTGCCTGAAACCTGCTTTTTGAAAGTAGACAACAAAAACATTATAAATCTGTATCATATCAAAGATATATCCGTTGATGATATGAATTATTATGTGATATTGACGAACAAATTAAAAATTATGATTGATGAAAATATAAAGAATCAAATTATTAAGAAGATTGAGAAATTTTCCAACCGGGATAAATTTTCCTATTCTTTCTCATAAATCATCTTTGCCCCTGGTTTTATCACTTGCACTCCTGGTTTTATCTGCCTCATCTCTGACAAGCGGTTTATTACAATTCGGACATTTCTCTTCTCTGCATGGGATTCCTCTTTTATGTGGCTTTTTATATCCGCAATGAATGCAAATACAATGTACTTCAATACCTTTACTATATTTTGTCTGACCTCTTTGCAACAAAATCTTCTTTGATGCCGGCATATTTTCATTTATATAAATAATTTGGTCTGAAAAACAAGACGGACAAGATTTTTTGTCTTCCGGGCGCAAGTTAAATGTTTGATGACATTTATCACATTTATACCAGTCATTATCAAAAACCACATTACCACCGTCAATGATGATAGCTTTACCTTCGACGAAAGCTGTGGCAATTTTGTTCCTGGCATTTTCATATATCCTGGTGAAAGTGGGTCTTGAAATATTCATTTTTAAAGCAGCCTGCTCCTGATTGAGTCCCTGATAATCTGTTAACCTGACAGATTCATATTCTTCAAAGAGCAAGGTAATATGTCCGACTTTAGAAAAAGGAATGCCAAAAGGCTTGTATCCTTTCATCACCGGCGGACTAATCATTCGTCTGTTTCGTGGGGGGCGTGGCATTACATTATGTATTAATCAAGCAGTTTGTTTTATTCGCTTCATGAGTTTTGTTGCAAAAATAAATTTGTTGAGCGTTTCATTGTCAGAAGTAAAAATATCCTTTTTATTACCGGTCCAGCATTTCTCTCCCTGGTGCAAAAATAAGATATTATCGCCAATTTCAGCAACAGAATTCATATCATGAGTATTAACTATTGTTGTCATATTAAATTCATAGGTCAGTTCACTGATAAGTTGATCAATGACTATTGAAGTTCGTGGATCAAGGCCTGAATTGGGTTCGTCGCAAAACAGATATTTTGGATTTTGAGCAATAGCTCTGGCAATAGCAACACGTTTTTTCATACCACCACTTATTTCGGCGGGATACAAATGATTTGCATTTACTATATTGACTCTGTTAAGACAAAAATTTGCCCTTTCGAGACGTTCCTCATGCGACATTTTGGTGAACATTTCAAGTGGAAAAATAACATTCTCTTCAACTGTTAGTGAATCAAACAGAGCGCCTCCCTGAAAAAGCATTCCTATTTCTTTCCTCAGGTCTTTTCTTGTTTTAAATGACATCTCAGTGAACTTTCGTTCATCATAATATATTTCCCCGTCATCAATTTCATGTAATCCGACAAGACACTTAAGTAAAACAGTCTTGCCGGAACCACTTTGTCCAATAATCAAATTTGTCTGACCCTGATGGAAATCCATAGTTATGCCCCTAAGAACATGATTATCAGAAAAAGATTTATGAACTGATTCTATTTGTATCATTAAGAAAGAAATAATTGAGTAATAACCAAATTAAACATCAAAATAAGCACACTCGTATAAACAACGCCCCGGGTTGCTGATTTCCCCACATCCAAAGCGCCACCGGATGTATAATAACCATGATATGCCGGCACTGTGGCAATAATAAACGCAAAAACAATTGTTTTTATGAATGAATATGTTATATAAAACGGAATAAACCAATAATGCAAACCATAAACATAATCTGAAATTGATACCACATTTGTTGCAAAGGTAGCTATATAACCGCCCAAAATACCAATGGTTATACTAATAACATTCAGAACCGGATTAAAAACAACCGCAGCGATGACCTTTGGCAATATCAAATAGCTGGCTGAATTAACCCCCATAATTTCAAGCGCATCAATCTGTTCAGTCACCCGCATTGTCCCAATTTCTGAGGTAATCATTGATCCGACTTTTCCTGCAAGAATTAACCCTACGATTGTTGAGGAGAACTCAAGAATCATGGAGTCACGGGCTCCAAGACCAATATAATATTTTGGAACAAAAGGATTTTCAAGATTGTAGGCCGTCTGAATAGTAATAACAGCTCCCATAAAAAAAGAGATGATAATGACTATCCCGATGGAATTTATTCCCATGCTTTCGATTTCCTTGACAATCTGTCTGAAATATATTCTGTTTTTCTCCGGTCTGGCAAATATTTTCGCAACCAGCAAAAAATACCGGCCAACATGGAACATAAGATTCATATCAACTTCAATATTTTCGTAAAAATAATATATCCAAAGTTAAGGAGAAATATGAAAAACCAAAAGATAAATTCAGTGGCATTTTAAAAATCATTTTTTGTAACCTGATAAATTTTTATATATTTAAAAACTGATTAAATCTTATTATACATAAACGAACATATATAAACACTAAAAAATGGAGAAAAAAAATTTATATTGTGTTATCATGGCTGGCGGCGCAGGTAGCAGGTTTTGGCCATATAGCAGGGATTCAAAACCGAAACAATTTTTGGATATCCTAAGCACAGGACGTACATTATTACAAATGACTTTTGACCGCTTCCGGAAGC
>CAZVTW010000268.1:0-7895 GCA_964629805.1 uncultured Bacteroidales bacterium
TTAGCTATGGCGGTTCACCACGTGCCAGCATTAATCTCTCACTTGCATCTAAAGCGTATGCTTTTATCAAGCGCAGAGGGTATGTCATCCCCGAGGATGTCAGGGCTATATGCCACGATGTTATGAGGCACAGGATAGGACTTACTTACGAAGCTGAAGCAGAAAACATTACTTCTGAAGATATTATTTCTGAGATACTTAACACTATCGAAGTTCCATAGATATCAATTTTTTAATCACATTCACATATTTGTGACAATTTTGTAAGGAGCCGGCGAAGGATGAAAGAAGAAAGTCTGTATTGGTAATCTTTGAGCAATGTTTTAATAAATATATTATTTTGTGGAAACATCAGAGCTGATAAAAAAAGTCAGGAAAATTGAAATAAAAACACGCGGACTTACCCGGCATATATTTGCAGGTGAGTACCATAGCGCTTTTAAAGGAAAAGGTATGGCTTTCAGCGAGGTCCGTGAGTATCAGTATGGCGATGATATCCGAAACATTGACTGGAACGTGACAGCGAGATTCAACCATCCCTATATCAAAATTTTTGAGGAGGAGCGTGAACTCACAGTGATGTTGATTGTGGATGTCAGCGCCTCAAAAGCTTTTGGTACCCGTGTACAGCTTAAACAGGAACTTATTACTGAATTAACAGCAGTTTTGTCATTTTCTGCCATTGAAAATAATGACAAAATTGGCATCATTTTTTTTAGTGATAAAATTGAAAAATTCATTCCCCCTCAAAAAGGAAAAAAGCATATATTAAGAATTATTAGAGAATTAATAGATTTTACACCTCAAAGCAAAGGAACTAATATTTCTGAAGGTGTGAGATATTTTACAAATGTTGTTAAAAAGAGAAGTACAGCATTCATTATTTCTGACTTTTTTGACTCCGGTTTTTCCGATGCACTCAAAATAGCAAGCCACAAACATGATATGATTGCTTTACAGATTTATGATAAGCGTGAAACGGGTTTACCAAACATCGGACTGGTGAAGATGAAGGATGCAGAGTCAGGTAAATATCTTTGGGTGGATACATCGAACAGGAAGGTCAGGGAGAATTACAAAAAATGGTGGACAGGAAAGCAGCAGGAATTAAAAACCACCTTCATGAAAAGCAGTGTTGATTTTGTTTCAATCAATACAGAAGAAGATTATGTCAGGCCGCTTATCCGGTTATTTAAACGCAGATAAAAAGAATATCATGAGATTTTCAGATGTTGGTATAAGATATTCATTCATCATTGCAATATTTACAACAGTATTACAAGTTGGGTATTCACAGGAATTCAGACTTAATGCAGTTCTGGATACTAACCGGATACTTATCGGAAAGCAAACCACGCTCTCCCTGGAAGCCACTGTGCCTGAAAATGTGAACATCTCATTTCCTGATATACAGGATACGATTATCTCCGAAATTGAAATCATAAAAAAATCCGGCATTGATACGGTAGAGGCTGATGGCTCATCTGTCGGCCTGCTTCAGAACTTTGTCATAACATCATTTGAGCAGGGAGATTATGTCATCAGGCCGTTTAAGTTTAAGGTAGAAATGGCCGGAAGAACAGACACGCTGGAAACAAATCCCCTGTCTTTCAGGGTTGTTTCTTTCAAAGTAGATACGGCAAAAGGAATCGCTGATATCAAAGCGCCTATTGACACACCATTCACTTTTGAAGAATTTATCAAGATTTATTATCCTTATATCCTGTCTGCAATTTTACTCATAGCCATACTAATCGCAGGGATTTTCTATTACAGGCGTAAAAAAGCCCAAAAACCTGTCATTCAATTCCGGAAACCGAAATTACCTCCACACATTGAAGCGCTTAACAGATTGGATAAACTGAAAGCCAAAAAGCTATGGCAACAAAATCTTTTCAAACAATATCACAGTGAATTGACCGAAATACTCAGAGACTATATTGAAGCTCGCTATCAGATACCTGCCCCGGAACTCACCAGCGATGAAATATTATCATCTTTGAATAATTCCGGTTTGCTTACATCAGATATTGATGAAAAATTACAACAAATACTCCGGCTTGCCGATCTTGCGAAATTTGCCAAAGCAGAGCCGCTACCAGACGAAAATGACCTGAGTCTGAAGAATGCATATTTTATTATTGATGCAACCAAGAAGACACAAATACAACAAGAACAGGCAGAAGCAGAAGAAACGAACAGTAATCAGGAAAAACAATTAAAAACAAAATAAAACGATAAAATAATCATCTCATATGGATCAAATCGTATTTGCAAATCCTGAATATTTATATCTGTTATTGGTACTTATACCGATGATTGTCTGGTATATATTCAAACAAAAAGATGCAAATGCTACAATTCAGTTCTCAAGCCTTAAAGGTTTTGCCAATGCACCAAAGACATACAAGTTTTATCTCAGGCATTTTCTTTTTGTTTTGAGAATAATTGCTATCGGTCTGCTTATTATTGTGCTGGCAAGACCTCAAACTGTTAAGCGCTGGGAAAATGTTCAGACAGAAGGGATAGACATTGTTTTGGCCCTGGATATTTCAAGCAGTATGCTTGCACAGGATTTTAAGCCAAACAGGCTTGAAGCGTCAAAAGATATTGCCATAGAGTTTATATCAGGCAGGCCGCTTGACAGGATGGGGCTGGTTGTTTTCAGCCGTGAAAGTTTTACACAATGTCCACTGACGACTGATCGTGCTGTCTTAATCAATTTATTTAAAGACATCAAAAGTGGTATTATTGAAGACGGTACTGCCATTGGGCTTGGACTGGCAAATGCTATTAACAGGCTCAAAGACAGTGACGCTTTAAGCAAAGTCATCATTTTATTAACAGATGGTGAAAACAATGCCGGAGAAATTGATCCGATCACTGCTGCGGAAATTGCAAGTACTTTTGGAATAAGAGTTTATACTGTTGGGGTTGGTTCTTATGGTATGGCTCCTTATCCTTTTCAAACACCATTTGGGATCCAATATCAGCAAGTTGAGGTGAAAATTGATGAAGAAACCCTGAAAAAGATCTCAGAAATAACCGAAGGTAAATATTTCAGAGCAACAAATAATCAAAAGCTGAAACACATCTATAAAGAAATAGATAAACTGGAAAAATCAAAGATTGAAGTCAAAGAATTCAGCCGCAGACAGGAGGAATATCTCATTTTTGCCCTGTTTGCAGCGCTTGCTGTAATCCTTGAATTATTTTTAAGATATACTCTTCTGAGGAATATTCCTTAAATCTTATAAATTAAAATCACATTATTCTTTAGAGTTGTAGAATATTTTTCTTTTTTTTGTCTTGCTTTTTGAAAAAGGCTTTCAGAAACAAAGGAAAGCCGGTTATTTCATATGTAAAATAATTCTATAAAGGATTTATTATGAATGATTTGTAATTTTCGGATTGTCATTATCTTGTAAATATAAAAATACCATGAAAGTTTTAAAATTTGGTGGTACTTCGGTACAGAACTCAGAAAACATCAGGAAAGTCATTAATATTGTAAAAAACAGGAGAGAAGACACCGGACTGGTTGTCCTTTCTGCTTTTGGCGGAATTACCCAGGAATTAATTGATACCTGTCTTGATGCAGCCAAAGGCAATAACCAATACCTGAGTTTATTTGCTGATATTGAGGCCAGGCATTTTGAGATTATCAAAGAATTGATTAGCGAAGATAATCAACAGACAATTATTAGCCAGACAAACCAGTTGCTGGACGAACTCAAAGGTTTACTAAAAGGTATTTTCCTGTTAAGAGAATTGTCACCACGAAGTAAAGACCTGATTTTGAGTTTTGGAGAAAGACTGTCAGCAATGATTATCTGCCATGCTTTTAATGACCGGGGCATAGAGGCGGAATACCTTGATAGCCGTGAGGTTATCATCACAGATAAAAACTTCACATATGCCTCAGTAAATTTTGAAGTTACTGAAGATAAGATAAAAAGACATTTTAAAGGCAAGAAAAAATTACAGGTAGCAACCGGATTTATCGCTTCCTCATCAGACAAAGAAACGACCACCCTTGGACGTGGTGGTTCGGATTACTCTGCTGCTATTTTCTCAGCTGCACTGGATGCTGAATTACTTGAAATCTGGACAGATGTTGACGGAATGATGACAGCAGACCCCAGGCTTGTTAAAAAAGCCTTCCTCATTGAGCATATATCTTATCCTGAAGCGCTTGAACTTTCACATTTTGGCTCAAAGGTTATTCAGCCGCAATCAATTCTGCCGGCTTTAGGCAAAAAAATACCAATCAGGATAAAAAATACCTTTAATCCGGATTGTGAAGGCACGCTCATCTCCGAGCATACAAGCGATAACGGAACAAGGCTCATCCGGGGTATTTCAAGTATAGATGATGTTAGTCTTGTTACTATCGAAGGAAGCGGATTGGTTGGAGTTGTCGGGATTGCATCAAGACTCTTCCAGGCTATATCAAAAAAATCAATCAATGTAATCCTTATTACCCAAGGCTCCTCAGAACATTCCATTACATTTGCCGTGCGTTGCCAGGATGCCTGGACTGCCAAAGAACTGATTGAAGAGGAATTTAAAGCAGAAATCAAGCTCAACCTTGTTGAGCCGGTGAAAATAGAAAATGACCTGACCATTATAGCAGTGGTTGGGGAAAACATGAAAAACAGGGCAGGAATTTCGGCCAGATTGTTTACTGCTGTCGGCAGGAATGGTATCAGTGTCATTGCAACTGCTCAGGGCGCCTCTGAGCTCAATATTTCACTGGTCATACAGAGTTTAAATGCGAAGAAAGCGCTCAATGCCATTCATGAGGACTTTTTCCTGTCTGATACAAAATCAATAAACCTCTTTATTGTTGGTACCGGAACAATTGGTGGTACTCTACTTGATCAAATAGCCAGCCAGAGAAAAAATCTGGCAGAAAATTTTTCAATCGAAATTAATATCGTAGGAATTGCAAACCAGGATTATGACCTTCTGAGAGAACAGGGAATAGAGCCGAATAACTGGAGAACAATTCTGGAAAGAGATGGTAAACCGGTAAATATCCTGAATTTTGTCAGGCGGATAAAAGACCTGAACCTGCGAAACAGTATTTTTGTCGATAATACTGCAAGCCCTGACATTGCAGCTGTGTACGAAGAGTTACTTAATGCCAATGTATCTGTTGTAACCCCGAATAAAATTGCCAATGCCAGCAAATATGATATTTACAAAAAAATTCAAACCGCTGCCGGAAGATATGGTGTGAGGTTTTTGTACGAAACAAATGTTGGTGCCGGTTTACCTATCATAAACACCCTTCAGGACCTGCTAAACAGTGGTGACAAAATAATACGGATTGAAGCCATTCTTTCTGGATCCCTGAATTATATTTTCAGCACTTTCAGTGACACAAAAAATTTCTACGAAACGGTTAAGGAAGCTAAAGAACTGGGATTTACAGAACCTGATCCAAGACAGGACTTAAGCGGGATGGATGTGGCCAGAAAAATTCTTATTCTTGGTCGTGAAGCTGGTTTGAACATTAACCTGGAAGATGTTGTTGTTGAGAGTTGTATGTCTGAAGAAAGTGAAAAGGCCGGTACTTTGGATGAATATTGGGAATCATTAAAGAAAGTTGATAATGAAATTTTTGAAAATAAAAGACTTAGTGCAGAAAAAACAGGGAAACGATTAAAGTATATCGCTACTTTTGAAAATAATAATGCTTCAACAGCAATTAAGGAAGTTGGCCCGGAACATCCTTTTTATAATATCCTGGGGAGCAATAATATTATCTCCTTTACAACTGAAAGATACAAAAATAATCCCCTGATAGTCATTGGACCCGGGGCAGGAGCCGAAGTGACTGCTGCAGGGATATTTGCAGACATCATTCGTATAGTCAACTTTTAAAAAGAACCACTTTAAATTCCTGATTGTTTAATTAGTATATTGTAAAACGAAAAAACAAAGGTGTGAAATATATAATTATCTTAGGTGATGGAATGGCAGACTGGGCAATCCCGCAACTTAACGGAAAAACCCCGCTCATGGCCGCCAAAACACCACATATTGATGAGTTGTGTGCAAAAGGCAGAACAGGGCGATTAAGCACTATTCCGCCTGATATGCCACCCGCCAGCGATGTTGCCAACCTTGGTGTCCTTGGATATGATGTACATGATGTGTATGAAGGAAGGGGGGTGCTTGAAGCTGCAAGTATGGGTGTTGATCTTGAGCCACAAGACCTGGCCCTACGTTGTAATCTGATTTGTGTTGAGGAAAATAACATCAAAAATCATTCTGCCGGTCATATCCCTTCCGAAGAGGCAAGACAATTGATTGATTACCTGAATCATGAACTCGGAAATGACTCAATAAAGTTTTATCCGGGAGTCAGTTACAGAAATTTGTTGGTTGTCAAAGACGGCAATAAAAATATCAGTTGTACTGCACCTCATGATGTGCCTGGTACACCTTTTAAAGAAGTATTGATAAAACCGCTCAATCAGGAAGGGAATGAAACTGCAAATCTGCTGAATAATCTCATCAGTGAATCACAAAAAATACTCCGTGATCATCCGGTTAATATTGAGCGGGTCAAAAACGGGAAAGACCCGGCTAACCTCGTGTGGTTTTGGTCCCCGGGTCATAAACCCAGGATGAAAACCTTTGAAGAACTGTATCACATTCATAGTGGCGCTGTAATTTCAGCAGTGGACCTCATACAGGGGATAGGTCATTATGCAGGATTCGAAATCATTAAAGTTAAAGGAGCAACAGGTTTATATGATACAAATTATGAAGGCAAAGCAGAGGCTACCATGAAAGCCCTTAACACAGCCGATTTTGTTTATCTGCATATCGAAGCCAGTGACGAAGCTGGTCACGAAGGTGATGTTGATTTAAAAATAAGAACAATAGAATACCTCGATTACAGGGTTGTGAAGTATATTATCGAAGAATCACAAAAGTTACATGATGATGTTGCAATTGCGATACTCCCTGATCATCCTACCCCTTGTGAAATAAAGACGCACTCTCGCGAACCGGTACCTTTCATCATTTATCACCCCGGAGAGACACCGGATCATGTTTTACAATACAATGAAGAGAGTGTAAAAGATGGCTATTTTGGCTTGTTACAGGGCAATGAGTTTATGAAAAAGTTTCTTAAAGTCTCTTAATCCTTATACAATTTTTTTAGAAATACAAGTTTTTATTTTCAAAAGTCTTTTCGAATTTTGAATGTTCGGAAAAAATATGTGCTCTGTGATTATTAATCTGAAATACAGGATTATACGATTTTCTCAAAAAGATTATTTAGAAAATTTAATGACATATGCTTTATTACAGTACAAATAATGCTAAAAACCGGGTTTCTTTAAAAAAAGCAGTTTTAAAAGGACTTGCAGACGACAAAGGTCTTTTTATGCCGGCAACTCTCCCTTCTTTACCCAAAAATTTCATTCAAAATATCCGGAATTACTCATTTCAGGATATATCATTTGAAGTTGCCAAAGCTTTTTTTGCTGATGATATTCCATACAAGGACCTTCAGGCCATTATTTCTGATGCAATAAATTTTGAAACCCCTCTTGTCCAGTTGGATGATGAAACTTTCGTCCTGGAATTGTGGCATGGACCAACGCTGGCATTTAAAGATGTAGGCGCCAGATTCATGGCCCGTTTGCTTGGTCATTTTTCTAAAAAGGCATCTCAGGAAACTAATATTCTTGTTGCTACTTCCGGTGATACAGGCAGCGCTGTGGCCAATGGTTTTTTTAATGTTCCCGGGATTCATGTAACAATTTTATATCCCAAAGGAGGTGTCAGCACCATCCAGGAACAACAACTTACCACACTTGGAAATAACATCACTGCCATTGAAATTGAAGGCACATTCGATGACTGTC
>CAZVTW010000269.1:0-7856 GCA_964629805.1 uncultured Bacteroidales bacterium
TACAAAATCCAAACAAAATATACCAGGGACAGTACAGTTGCTAATTCTCTAATTATTTGTATTGACATTAAAATCCGGGAGGTTCCGGTAGATATCATTCAAATTTCTCTGTCATCATCTTTGCATTCTTCACAGCATTGGCATCAACATCATTATTAAAAAAGACAAATAAATTTTTAATATTAAGCTTTTCGAGCTTCACTTTCCATTCATCCAACTCTCTTCCCGAATAATGGTATTTATACCAGGTGTCTTTGCCGTGAAATCTGAGATAGCCAACCGGACTGGTAGTAATAGCTTCCTCTGGTATCTTTTTAGGAGCTGAGACCATACAAAAGCTCATACCTGCAGATTCCAGTATTTCATAAACCTCAGGTGCAAACCATGATTCATGTCTGAATTCAATGACATGATGAATACCTTTTCCTGCGAAATCACAAAATGAGGATAGTTTCGAAAGTTTTTTTTCAATATTCCCGGGTAATTGCCATAAAATACAACTCAGTTTATCTTGTAGTGTCAATACCAGTTCCTCAAAATCTTTGTACCGGCGTTTAAAATCATCATCAATCTTCAGTTTCTTCATATGCGTAAAATACCGGTTTGCCTTAACAGAGAATTTAAAATCAGCAGGTGTTTTATTTTTCCAGTCTAAAAGCGTTTTTTCCAAAGGATTATTATAGAACGTATTATTAATTTCAACACAGTTAAAATGTTTTGCATAAAATTGCAACCATTTGTCTTTTGACAAGTCCTTTGGATAAAATATCTCTCGCCAGCTATCATAATGATAACCAGAACAGCCAATGTATGTTTTCATGGTTTTTTGATTGATTTGTGATTAAAAAAGCCACCCAAAGGAGCGAAAATATTTTTTGTGTTTGGGTTTTATTGATACACATCCTTTGGTGTGGCTCTGGTTAGCAGGAATTTTCAGAAAAAATCACGTTTACATGATTTTAATTTTGCGTGCAGGTTTTGGTTTAGCTGTTTCCAGTTTTGGAAGAACAATACGCAATATTCCGTCATCGTATTTTGCGTCAATCTTTTCTGCATCTACGATATTTTGCGGAATAGTGAATGTTCTGGTAAATGCCTGGTAGCTAAATTCCCTCCTTGCATAGTTTTCTTCATCTTCATCTTCATCTTCTTTATGCTCTTCTTTACGTTCCGAAGAAACAGTCAACTGACTGTTGTGTAAATTGATATCAAAATCATCTTTTGTCATTCCCGGCGCTGCAAGTTCAACTTCAAATTTGTCATCATCTTCTTTGATGTTGACTGCCGGGAGCGTTGTGTTGGTTGGTGAATAATTGGCATTCATCCAATCCATCCAGTCACCTTCCATAAATCTATCCAAAAATGATGGATAACGTGGGGTTGCTACTTTCATTAAAGCCATATATACCTCCTTTTTTCATGTCCGGATTAATAAATTAATACGGACGGGTTAAACAATAAAATGAATTACATTAATATCAATGTCAAAGTGTATTCCAATAATTACCAAAACAATCCCTATATTACATTAAGAATTATAACAAAAACATTTTCAATCATATCAAAAGTTCAATTCTAAAGGTTCCCTGTGTAGTCAATTTCATTGTTGATGTTTCATATTTCCACATCGTGAAAATGATTTCACAAGTGTTGTAGAAAGATTCTACAATCAGTAATTATTTTAGAACCCGCCTGCGGACAGAAAGAACCCAAAAGTACCGAATTCTACATCCTTTCTCTGGAAGGGGATAGCGTAATAGGGTTCCACTATTATAGCTCCAAGTAAGTTTATTCTAATCGAAATTCCTGTACTGAAAACAGGAATTTGTTCATTTTTATTTTTTGGTTCCCACTGGAATCCGATGTCATCAAAGTCATTAAAGGCCATGCCTCCATCAAAAAATAGCACAAGGTCGCTAAACAGGAATCCGGATTTAATAAGCGCCAAACGTTTAGGACCGCTTAACGGGTAACGAATTTCACCATTTACAAGCGCCATTTTACTCCCTGAGAGCTGGTTTATACTCAGACTGTTTTCACTGTAAGAGTCATTTTTATAGAAAGAATTTGAACTATATCCACGTATATAATAAGGATAGCCGATAAACAAAGGATAAAGTTCATCTGAGTTTCCTCCATACCGTCCGTAATGCATTAACCGGAAAGCAAATCCCACCGGCTTTTTGAAAAAATATCTCCTGTAGTCAGCCAGTAAGTCCCATGAATTAATTTCACCAAAGGTTCTACCTGCCTGAAATCTGTACCTATATCCCCGCATGGGCGACGTCAAACCAAAATTCGAGTCGTCGCCGACAAAAGCTACATATGTCCGTCCCATAAAAAAGGGAGGAGGAGCATCCAGTTTGGTCCGGCTCTCATCCACTTTATATCCACCTGCATAATAATTATTTATACTATCTATCCTGAAACTATAGACAGAACCAGTAATACCACCTTCAAACCTCAGGTTCTTAGATAATGGGTATCTGCCGAACAGACCCAGTTCATCCTCGAAAGTGCGCTGACGAATGTAAATGAGATTTGTTACACGTACAGATTCGATACTATCCGGCGCTATGTAGGCTCTTGTTGAACGATAGGGAACATGCGAAAACGAAGCCCCCCAGCTCAAACGCGAACTGTTGTTAATGTAGATAGCCTGCCCCCCAATATCGTATATTTCTCCATTAATACTCAAAGAAGTAATCAACTGGTTACGTTTAAGAATATCGCTGAACAACAAACTTACACCCCCGGCTAATGCCGTGCTGGTTTGGTTAAATCCTACTCCGATGCCGGAACTTCCGATATATTCAAGTGAGAATTTTGGATTATACGGATCAATGTCAAATGTTTTCGGATTCTCCATCGGGTATCTGTCAAGATTTTCATCGACAACTCTTCGCAGAGACCTTCCGTATGGGGGAATGACTGTAGGTCGCTTATTAACCTCACCAAAGAATGCTTGTTTTTTTTTAAAATCTTCCGGCATGGCCTTATACATTGAGTAACCCTTATTTTCGTAATAAATATAAACAATCTGTCCAGTTTCCCTTGCGACTGAAACTGAGGGTGATAATTCTGTAATACCGCTTATCCCGGTATAAAAATCTGATAATTGAAATAAATCTTCAGTTTTCAGATGATATTCATAGAGATTTGTTATTCCATTTCCTGCTGAGACAAAATAGAGCTTGCTGCCATCAGGTGAAAACTGGGGATTTGTATTGTCGGTTTCGGGGAAAAAATCATACGAATCAATTACTCCTGTATTCATATCGTATGTACAAACCCGGTAGTTTCCGAATCTTATTTCGTTGAAATCAGTTCCTTCCGAACGGTCGCTGATGAATGCAATTTTTTGACCATCAGGAGACCAGGCGGGTTGAAGATCGGAATATCTGTCATTGGTCAATCGCTTTGAGGTTGTATTTTCCAGCTCAAGAAGGTATAAATCACTCTGACCGTTCTTCAGTCCTGAAACGACAATTGAATTGCCATCAGGAGACCAGGAAGGATTATTAAAAAATTCCATATCCGGAAAGTCATAAATCTTTTTTTTGTTTAATGTATCAATATTAAACACAATGAGTTTATTTTTTCCATCCATGAATGAAGTCAGTGCAAATTTCCGGTTGTCAGGCGACCATGTCCCGGCTGATTCCAGGTAACTATAATCATCTATATGGGCGCTTCTTGTAACCTTTGATAATTTATTTATTATCCGGTTCTTCTTCAGGTCTACAAGATAAAAGTCTGTGGTAATGACAGACTTGTCTGACAGAAATATCATATATCGACCATTTGGACTCACAGATGGCGCTATATTAATCTTGCCTAAATCACTTTTTTTAAGTATTTTTGAACCAACAGGTCCCTCTTTTTTATCCATATGATGAGAATAACTATCTTTCAGATTCTGTTCCCAAACCATTGATAAGGTATCAGCGCTTACACCCAGAATGCTGTCAACAGCCCTCTTATATCCTGTTTTTGCAGTACCGAAAAGCAAAGGTTTAATAACAGCATCGCCCCAGTTACTGGTGATATACACCCAAATGGCATGTCCGTAACGATATGGGAAATATTTATGCGGCTTCCTGGTCATGTCTTTCAGGGTTGGGATATCGTCATTTTTCACAGCATCGCGCATCCACATAGCAGTTTGAACATCGCTTTTACCAATGGACATATATTCGGCCAACCCCTCAATCATCCAGAGAGGAATCTGGCCGATAGACTGAAATCTGATACTATCGGCATTTTTAAATGACAGGTATTGAAAAACGTGCACTAACTCGTGACCGAGTACATGATTTGTTTCGGCATTGGATTTCATAATTGGCATCACCACCCTGTTCCGGAATCCTTCGGTGACACCGCCAGTCCCCACACCAATAAGGCTTTGAATAACAGTTGTTTGTTGAAAATCCGCATGGTTATTATATAATATGATTGGATTTTTTTCTTCCAATGTATCTAAAAAAATAGCCTGGTGACGCACATACCAACGTTCGCAAAGTTGAGCAAAATCCTCCAGTACTTTTTTGTTTTCCAAATAATGATAAATTTCAAAATGTGGTGTCTCGTATATTTTAAAATCGAATTGTTCATAATTAACTTTGTTCCGGCCAAAATACTGACCGAATGAGTTCTGTATAAACCCCGAAATGAACGAAACAATGAGTACTAATGACCAAATTCTTTTCATAATATTTCCTGTTTTGTGTGTATTAAACACTTTTGTGTTATTGTAAAAACTCGTTTTTTTGTTTTTTAAAAAACAATATCATGCCATGAAAAAGCAAATATAGAAGGGGAAATAACGGACTTGAAAGATAAAGAGGAATATCAGGCCATTTCATGTTATATGTTTTTTATGTACTTTAACTGATTAATGAGGAAAGATTTCCATGAAAGTGTTGATTTTTTCCACACATTATACTGACATTTTTTAGTATGAGTGATTAAATTCATTTTGTCTTCCCTTTTAAGCGCTGATTATCAAAGAATAATCAATCACAAAAATCAGTCTGGCATTTATGTTGGAATACATGGTATAATTCACCATGAAAAAATAAATATGAATAACATTTATAAATTAATAGCGCTTCCCTGCGGTTCAGTTAAACCGAAGGGTTGGATAAAAGCTCAGGTAGAGCGGGATTTAACAGAAGGTTATACAGGGAAATATGATTCAATACATAGCACGGTGAATAAACATGTCTTTGAAAAACAAGACAGGATAAGCAGAAGAAGGTTATCCATTGTTAAAGAATGGTGGAGTGGCGAACATGAGGGATACTGGAAAGATGCTGTTACAAGAATGGCATTTCTGGCTAATCAGCAAGTCTACATGAAAAAAGCAGAACAATGGATACATGATATTATCAGCCACGCAGGAAAAAACGGATATATTGGTATTTATAAAGATTGTGAACAGCCAGGTTGCCGCTTCAGGCATACAAGAGGAAACGGAGAACTATGGGCAACAAGCAGGATACTCATGGCATTACTGGCTTATTATGAATTCACAAATGAAAAAAAAGCCCTGGAAGCCGCAGAAAAAGCCTCAAAACTTATCATGACACATTATAAAGACAAAAACTACTTTGCAAAAAAATTATTTGGAGGAGGGGTGAGTCATGGTATCGGATTTTTCGAGAATCTGGAATGGCTGTACAGGATTACCGGAAATCAGGATTATCTGGATTTTGCTGTGAAATTATACAGGGATTTTAATGAAGGATTTGTTCGTGATAATGATTTTCAGACTCAAAACCTGCTGAATAAAGAAATCCTGTTTAAAAATCATGGCGCTCATATAGCAGAAGGATTATTTGTCCCTGAATTTATTGCTTCTGTTACAAAGATGCCGGAACATCGTGAGGCAGCTCAAAACGCGCTGGACAAACTGTTAAAACATTTAACCCCAAGTGGGGCCATGCGTTGCGATGAATGGATAAAAAGACGACCGGGGACTGCGGATGAACGATACGAATATTGTGGAATAGCTGAAATGATCAGTCCCCTGACCAGGATTATTTCATTTACCGGAAACATCGGACTGGCAAACAGGATCGAGACAATGGTATTCAATGCCGGCCAGGGTGCACGTTTCCCTGTTTTATCAGCGCTGTCGTATTTAACCTCTGACAACAGGATACATATTAGTCCTTTAGCTTTGGGCGGAAGAGAAAAATATGATGCCGCGCACAGGGCAGCTGCCTGTTGCGCGCTGAATGGACCCCGACTCATGCCATATTATGTGGAGGGAATGTGGATGACAAATCCGGAAAATAATGCTTTACACGCCATTATGCACGGACCTTGCGAGTTACATACAAAAATAAACA
The DNA here is from genome assembly GCA_964629805.1 of uncultured Bacteroidales bacterium. Taxonomy (GTDB): domain Bacteria; phylum Bacteroidota; class Bacteroidia; order Bacteroidales; family CAZVTW01; genus CAZVTW01. The sequence continues at coordinate 6,357 of CAZVTW010000269.1, forward strand.
ATGTACCTGTGCATATAACAGAAGAAACAGATTATCCTTTCTCAGACAAAATCAATTTCATTGTTGAGCCAGATTCTGAAATATCATTCCCTTTGGTATTAAGGCTGCCACACGGCTGTAAGGATGCACTGGTCGACATGCCCGGTGAAGGTCAGATAAGTAAAGACAGCGAAAAAATTACAATCCGGCATACATGGCGCAAAAAGACAGTGATAAGCATTACATTTCATTTTGATATACAAAAAATTGAACAACCCCCGTCTAAAACAGTAAAAGAGAAAGGGGCATATATTAAAAGAGGTCCTTTGGTGTATGCATTGCCGTTTAAACATCAAACAAAAAAGGTAAAAGAACACAAAAACAGTGGTTATTACAGATACAGGCTTAAAGCTACTGATAAGCATAAATGGGATTATACCCTCAATCCGGATGATGAATTTACATTTATCTCGTTATTAAACGGGGAAAATTCAACTTTTCCATTTGAAAAACCAGTTGTCAAACTGAACGGCATTTTGCAGGATAAACAGGGCAACAAGCATGAAGTTGAACTCGTTCCAATTGGCAATACCGTTTTCAGAAGAGTAACTTTTACGCAAACAGAATATTAAACATAAAAGACATATACCATGAAAAAAGTCAGTATAATTATTTGTGCTTATAATGAGGAACGCACAATTGAAGATGTTGTAAAAAAATGTTCAGAATACAATCCAGGCAGCGAAATTGTTGTTGTGGATGATGGATCTGAAGATTCAACAGAAAAAAAGCTCCTGGAATTAAACAAAACCATTCCTTTCGAATATATCAGGTTACCTGAAAACAAAGGAAAAAGTAATGCGATGGTTGTCGGAGTAGAGCATGCTTCAAATGAAGTGATCCTATTTTTTGATGCTGATGTGTCCGGCATAAAAGAGGAACATTTCAAACAATTGTTAGAACCCATTGTTAAAGACGATGCAGAAGCAGATATGGTTTTGGGCTCACCCTCCGAAACCCTGATAGATTACCGTGTCAATCCTTTTAAAAGCCTGACCGGCGAAAGGGCATTGCTAAAAAAAGACATTGAAGAAATACTTGAGAACATCCGGGACATCCGTTTTGGAGTGGAAACCTACATAAATCTTTATTATCAGGCACACGGAAAAAAAATAAAATATACACTTTTAAACGGATTAACACATCCAAACAAGTATGACAAAACGACCCCTGAAAAAGCCACCCAGGAGTTCATAAAAGAAGGGAAAGAAATTGCTGTTACATTATTGAGGAATTATGATTTGATTACCCGTCGCATTGGTAATTCATTTGAAGAACAAAGTGACAAAATAAAAGAATCATTCAGACAACTTCAATATGACCTCAATGATAAAATCCAGGTATTGCTGAGAAATAATGGATAAGAAAAAAATGTATCAATCTGTTATTTTTCTCATTATTGGGGTTGTTCTTTTTTGGTTGGTCTACAAAGACACCAATATTGACGAATTATATAAGGAA
>CAZVTW010000270.1:0-7818 GCA_964629805.1 uncultured Bacteroidales bacterium
TACCTTTTAGTGTATATTTAAAAGCATTATCCAGGAGATTGGACAAAATTTGCCTCAACCGATTTCTATCCGTGACAATGACTGAAGATTGATTTGTTAAGCCGGCAGATATTTTCAGGGTAATATTGCCTTCTGTATTTGGGACCTTGTTTGTTTCATAAAAAAGAAATAGTTCTTCTATCAGTTTATTCAGATTAAACGCTTGTTCAACTATTTTGATCTGGTTCGCTTCTATTTTTGATATATCAATAATATCATTAATGATATGCAATAAATATTCGCCGCTTCTGTGAATTGAATCAATGTATCTTTTTTTAACAGCAGGCGTAAGTTCATCACTGTCTAGCAGTTGCGTAAATCCAAGAATACCGTTCATGGGTGTCCTGATTTCATGAGAGATATTTGCCAGGAAAGTTGATTTTAATCTGTCTGATTCTTCTGCCTTTTCTTTGGCCCGAATCAATTCATCCATTGTTTTTTTTTGGGCTGTTATGTCTATGACAATGACCTGGAATCCTATAACCGTATTACCCGAAAAAATTTTACCTACATGGGCTCGTGAGGTCTTTTGTTCGCCATGTGTGTTTTGCCAGTTATATTCTATTGGTGATATTTTATCCTGGTTAATAAAGGAACTGAAAATAGCATGGAACTGAGGTAAATCTTCTTTACTGAAAAAAATGAGTTCAGAAAAGTGCTTGCCTGAAATTTCCTGTTCTGTCATCCCACTCACCTGACAGAAGTTTTTATTACATGTCAGAACGTATCCCTGAAGGTCAAGCATTATGATGCTCTCAGGTGATAATTCAATAAGATTCCTGTACCGCTCTTCACTCATTCTCAGCTCGTTTTCAATACGCTTTTGTTCCGTAATATCAACGATAAATCCAATCAATCCTTCAACTTCTCCTTTACTGTTTATAAATGCTGATTTGTTAAAAATAACATCGTGTATTGTTCCGTCTTTGCTTTTGACCTGCGATTGATAGGTTTGTTTCTCTCTTTTCGCAATCAAATCAAGATCAGCTTTATGATATGTCTCTGCAAGTTTTTTATCTTCAATAACCTGGTGGACTGTTTTACCAATAAAGTATTCTTTTGATGCTCCGTTAAAATCAGCAAAGGCCTTGTTAATCATCCTGTATTTTCCCCTGCAGTCTTTATAGAAAAATGGATAAGGAATATTGTCGAACAACAGCGCCAGGAAATTGTCTTCTTTTGGAAAATTGTGAAAAGATTTGTCCGGACTTTCAACAGACTTATTAACTATTGATTTTTTTTCAATATATTCAACAATAAGTTGTCTCCCAAATTGTTCCTTTGATAACGGTACCCAGGTAATCAACACATCTTGTCCGAATCTCTCATCAAAAAAGGCTAATTTTTTAGGTTCTCCGGTATTTTTCATCTTTTCAACGGGACAAAACTGGCATGTTGAATTATGTCCAAAGCTCTGATAGCATTTTAATGTGAGGGTATTCGTCTGAGAATTATTTTTTTCCCTGTTTGTATATACAAGATTATACGCCTCATCTATGACCTGTACGATATCAGGATGATTGGCGTAGAGTGCTTCCCATATTGAAATATCGGGTATCCGGGTCATTTTTTTATTTTCCTGGTTCCTGTTACTATCAGAACCTGTTCTTTTTCATTATTTTAATTCAATAAAATTAGGATATCAAATGTGAGATTTACAGTACTCAACACTGTTTAACGAAAATTGACAGGGGATGTTTCATTTGTTTGTTTTAGCATAGTTTTGTTTTTTTTAGAAAATAGATATCTATTGTTTGTCATAACTTAATAAAAAAAAACACTACTACCCGATTTTACCATTTGGATATTCAAACTGAGATATGTAATAATATAAATATTTTTTTATTTTTGCTCACTGTTTAAATCAGGAAAGATAATAAAAAGCAATATGATGGAAATAGCCTCAAAGTATGATCCTTCATCTACAGAATCAAAGTGGTACAAATATTGGAATGAGCTCGGTTTTTTTCACAGCGAGCCCGAAGATGATCGTGAACCATATACGATTGTCATTCCACCTCCAAACGTCACAGGTGTGTTACACATGGGCCACATGCTGAACAACACCATTCAGGATATTTTGATTCGCAGGGCACGGATGCTTGGCAAAAATGCATTATGGGTTCCTGGCACTGATCATGCTTCAATTGCCACTGAAGCAAAGGTTGTTGCTAAGTTGAAAAATGAGGGCATTGATAAATCCAAATTGTCACGTGAAGAATTTTTACAACATGCCTGGGAATGGAAAGAAGAACACGGGGGCATTATCCTTGAACAGCTCAAAAAGCTTGGCGCTTCGTGTGACTGGGAAAGGACTTGTTTTACAATGGACCCTGCTTTGTCTGAAAGTGTCATCAATGTCTTTATTGATTTGTATAAAAAAGGAAAAATATATCGCGGGGTCCGGATGATAAACTGGGACCCGCAAGCCAAAACAGCTGTTTCTGATGAAGAGGTCATTTACAAAGAGGTGCAATCTAAATTGTACCACCTGTCCTACAAATTTGAGGATGATCCGTCAAAATATCTGACCATTGCCACCACCAGACCGGAAACAATTCTTGGTGATACGGCAGTATGTGTGAATCCAAAAGATGAAAGATACCGCGAACTGGCTGGTAAAAAGGTGCTTGTTCCTCTCATTAACAGGCCTGTACCAATCATTCAGGATGATTATGTTGATATGGAATTTGGTACCGGTTGTCTGAAAATTACGCCGGCACATGATATCAATGACTATGAAATAGGTATCCGACATCATCTTAAATCAATTGATATTTTTCATGATGACGGAACACTCAACGAACAGGCAGAAATTCTGATTGGTAAAGACAGGTTTGAAGCCAGAAAACTCATTGTAGAAGAACTGAAACAGGCAGGTCACCTGTTGAAAGTTGAAGACTACGTCAATAATGTGGGTTTTTCCGAGCGGACTGATGCAGTGATAGAACCAAAGTTGTCAATGCAATGGTTCCTGGCTATGAAAGAAATTTCACAGCCGGCACTGAATGCTGTTTTAAAAGAAGATATTAAAATTTACCCCAAAAAATTTGTCAATGTATACAGGCACTGGATGGAAAATGTTAAAGACTGGTGCATTTCACGGCAATTGTGGTGGGGACATCGTATTCCTGCTTATTACATAGCCGGAAGCAACGATTTTGTTGTGGCAAAAACACAAGAGGAAGCCCTTGAATTAGCCAGGGAGAAATCGGGAAATCAGGATTTACAGCTTTCTGATTTACAACAGGATGAGGATGTGCTTGATACCTGGTTCAGTTCCTGGTTATGGCCTGTTTCTGTTTTTGATGGTATCCGCTATCCTGATAATAAAGATATCAATTATTATTACCCTACTGATGTGCTTGTTACTGCACCCGAAATATTATTTTTCTGGGTTGCCCGGATGATTATTTCCGGATTTGAATACCGGCATGAAAAACCCTTTCATGATGTTTACCTCACAGGTATTGTCAGGGACAGTCAAAGGCGGAAAATGTCCAAATCACTTGGCAATTCACCTGATCCGATAAAACTGATGGACGAATACGGCGCTGACGGCGTCCGTGTGGGCATGTTGTTATGCTCTCCGGCAGGCAATGATTTACTCTTTGATACCAGCCTCACGGAACAGGGAAGAAATTTTGCCAATAAAATATGGAATGCTTTCAGACTGATTAAAAACTGGCAAACAGATGAATCAATCAATCAACCTGATTATGCGCGTGTTACTGCTAACTGGTTCGAATCACGTCTTGGTCAGGCCCTGGAAATAATGGACAGGCAGTTCGAAACCTATCGTTTGTCAGAAGCACTAATGACCATCTACAAATTATTCTGGGATGATTTTTCTTCATGGTTCCTTGAAATTATAAAACCACCTTTTGGTCAGCCTATTGACAAAAAAACCTACGATGCTGCCATCTCTTCAATGGAAAAACTGGTTCAGATGCTGCATCCTTTCATGCCTTTTATAACTGAAGAAATTTGGCAATTAACTTCGGACAGAAAAGTAGGAGAAAGCATCATGATGACAAGGCTGCCGGAGAACTTAACTGTTAATGAGGGGCTAACTGATGACTTTGAATTTGTGAAGGAAATAATCACAAAAGTACGTGCCGTCAGAAAAGATAAAAATATTGCTCAGAAGGATGAGCTTGATTTAAGAATTAAAGGAGAGAGTGATAAACTGAATCAAGAGCTAAAAGATGTTATTCGAAAATCTGCAAATCTGGATTCAATTGCTTTTGTGAGTGAAAAAGTTGAAGGAGCAGCCTCTTTCATTGTAAAAACCACCGAATTTTTTATTCCTCTCGGTAATCTGATAGATACAGAAGCTGAAATTCAGCGGTTGCAGAAAGAGCTTGATTATAACAGGGGATTCCTGGCATCAGTAATGCGAAAGCTCAATAATGAGCGGTTTGTTAAAAATGCACCAAAAAATGTTGTAGAAGCTGAACAAAAAAAGCGTGATGATGCACAATCAAAAATCAGGGCGATTGAGGAACAAATTCAGCTTTTAAAAGGATAAAGAAAATATCTCTTATTAAACAATGTGATTATTATATTGGTTATAGATATACATATTTTAAATTAAAAAATGTCAGGACGGGATATTAAAAAAAGATATGAAACGTTCCTAAGTATTAATTTCCCCTTTTATGATGATCAAAATTTCACATATCATTTTAGGACTGCTCATTTTTTTCACTGATTCAGGCATCAGGCTGGTACATCATGTGTGTGATATTTGCACCTTTGACGAAACAGAGATTCATATTTTTACTTCTTCTCACGATGGTCATGGTGAAGACTTCACTGATTGTGTATGCCATAGTTTCGACAAATCTCTATCAAGGCATGATCATCACAAGGACTGCAATGAAAAAATATTAAAAAACAATTCAAAATACCTGGTTGAGAAACCCCGTACGATTTTTCTCAATTTTGGATCATTTATTCGGAATTATTCGGGTTTAGAGTGGAACAACAGAAATTATTACAATAAACATCATTTACTTGTTCCATCTTCAGAATCACTTTTTTCTGTAAATATACTTACATTCGTTTGTTGCTTTTTATGTTGACGCATTCGTTTGTATATAACTTCTGGTTTTATACACACCCCAGCCTACTTACAGGATTTTTTACAAAGATCATTTTTTATACTTTATAAACATACCTGTTTCCTATGTTTAACTAATCATTGTTTTGTTTTATCGAAACAGGATGGGCATATTTTCTGAACTCAGTAAATTCGAAAGATAATGGCCAAGGCATCGTTTTATCCCGGAGTCCCGACATACTTGATGTCGGGATGAGGAGTTAAACAATGCCTTGTAACGCATAGATTTCGAAAATTACTGAGTTCAGATGTTCCATGTTCAAGATTTTGAATGGTGGAAATTCAAAAATGGTCAAACATTCATTTCTGTTTTTGAATAGCAATCGAAATATGTTATAATTTTTTTTAAGTGATATACATTATGAATAAAATACTTCTTTCAATTATATTCTTTTTTGCATTACAAAAAATTCATTCACAAGAGATAAGTGGTTATGTTTATGGGCACTCACTTCAGGAAAATAAGCAACCACTTACCGGAGTGAATATCTATTGGGCCGGAACAACCGAAGGAACAACAAGTGATAATACTGGATTTTTTCGTCTACATCGGCATAAACATGATCATGAACACCATAAAATCGTTTTTAGTTTCATTGGTTACAAGCGTGATACCATAGAGGTTCACAATAAAACAGATAATCTTAAGGTTATTTTGCATCAGCAAAAGAACCTCCGCCAGGTAGATATTTCAGAACGAAGGCCAGGTTCACACATTTCGCGTGTCAATCCTGTAAAAACACAAATTGTTTCAGATGAAGAACTAAGCAAAGCAGCCTGTTGTAATCTGTCTGAAAGTTTTGAAACCAACGCCAGCGTTGATGTGTCTCAAACTGATGCCGTTACAGGCGCTAAACAAATCAAACTCCTCGGCTTGTCAGGAATTTATTCGCAGCTCATGACAGAGAATTTTCCAAATTACCAGGGATTAGCAACCATGTACGGACTAAATTATATCCCCGGCTCCTGGATGGAATCCATACAGATTTCCAAAGGGGCTGCATCCGTTATCAATGGATATGAATCAGTGAGCGGACAAATAAATGTTGAATACAAAAAACCACATACAGCTGACAAAGTTTTTGTTAATCTTTATGGGAACAGCAAGGGAAAATATGAAGCAAACCTGGATATTTCAAACAAACTGAATGATAACTGGAGTACCATGTTGTTTACCCATCTTGAGGATAAACAGGCCTGGCAGGATAAAAATGATGATGGTTTCATTGATGCTCCCCTTGTTAAACAACACCAGTTTTTCAACCGGTGGAAATATGATTCGCATGAACATCTCAAGTCGCAATTTGGCGTTAAATATCTGGACGAACAACGGACAGGTGGTCAGGTCAGGTTTGTTGACAATGATAAGGGGAGTAAAGATTCTTATTATGGCATAGATAATCAGACTGAGCGATTTGAATTTTTTTCCAAGGCTGCATATTCATTCCATGGTGAGGCTGAACGCAGTATTGCATTGATATCAAACATGATATATCATGATCAGGCAGGACAGTACGGATTAAAAAAATATACGGCCACACAAAAAAGCACATATTTTAACCTTATATATCTCTCGAAAAACATGGATAAAACTCACACTTTTAGTACAGGATTGAGATTTAAATCCGATGTCTATGAAGAACACCTCGACAGCATTGACCTCAGCCGCCGCGAATTTGTAAGTGGCGCATTTGCGGAATATACCTGGTCTCCAGTTAAAAAATTTACTTTTATGTCCGGACTGAGGGGGGATTATCATTCTCACTACGGCTTTTTTATGACCCCGCGTTTCCATCTCAAATATAACATATTAGAGGAAATGTCTATAAGAGCCTCTGCAGGAAAAGGTTACAGGTCGCCAAATATCATTTCCGACAACAATGTTTTATTGACCAGTTCACGAAAAATCTATCTTCCGGATGAACCCAACCTGGAAGAGGCATGGAATTATGGGTTGAATCTAACTGCTTATTATACACTTTTTAATCATGAATTGAGAATGAGCGCGGAATATTTCAGGACTGATTTTAAGAATCAAATCATTGTGGACATGGAATCTGATCCTGGTGAACTCAGATTATATAATTTGAATGGCAAATCATATGCAAATTATTTTTTGGCTGAATTATACTATTCTGCCTTTAATGGATTTGAAGCGCTGATAGCCTATAGATTAAATGATGTGAAAATGACCATAAGTGACAAACTGAGGGATAAGCCATTGACAAGTCATTCCAAAGCTTTATTAAATCTTTCTTACAAAACACCCCGTGATGATAATGCCTGGCAATTTGATTTTACGGCACAATATAACAGCGGCGGACGTATACCGTCAACAAGCACTAATCCGGAAGAATACAGGATGAATTCATCGTTTGATTCGTATACAATTTTTAATGCCCAGGTGACAAAATACTTCAATAACCGGAGTTTTTATGTTGGCGCTGAAAACCTGGCAGATTTCCGTCAGCAACATACGGTGATAGCTGCTGATGAACCATTCGGCGATTATTTTGACGCTTCAATGGTTTGGGGACCCCTGGCAGGCAGAAATATTTATGCAGGATTAAGGTTTAGTATTGAGTAGGTTTACCGGAAAGCACTAATTAGTGTCTGTCCATAAAGTCCGATCTCTTCGTTGGATTAAAAACCCT
>CAZVTW010000271.1:0-7810 GCA_964629805.1 uncultured Bacteroidales bacterium
AGGCTCCCCCGCCCTTTTACCAGGCATTCGTATTTGTTTTGAGTTAATGCCGGCCGACTATCAATCATAATAAATGAACGAAGTTAAATGTATTATGCTCATTGATAGCAGATCGGTATTATTAACCTGTCACGAATAAGTCGATGACCATATTTAAGTAAACGAAAATAAATCACAAAATATTTGTATTTATAAAAATAATGTGATATGTTTACAACATGAAAGGAACAGATCTACTTTTTGGACTTCTTATCTCTTTTCATAAAAATGAATATTCTTTCTCAGATATAAGATGGTTGACACTCCCATTTTCAATATCAGAAACATCTTTAAGGACAAATTTATCACGGATGGAATCAAATGGAACAATTCGTATCAAAAAAAAAGGGAAGCGGGCATTTTACAGTCTGACTGATAAATCCGTCAAACTCAGCTCTAACATTTCACTGAGTTTTTCCACACCTGACTGGTCCGGCTGGAATAACGACTGGTGGGGAATTTCTGTTTCTCTTCCTGAAGAAAAAAATGAATTACGATATTATATACACAAAAAGATCAGTTCGCACAGATTTGCCCTCCTTCATCCGGGTTTCTGGATAAGGCCATACAACAAGATTGAAAAAACAGAAGAACGATTAAAAACTATCATTGATAATCATTATGTAAAAACAATGCGATTTCAGTTTTACACCAGTGAAGATATGTCAAAGGTTACGGAAATATGGAAAATCAATCAAATAAACAGCGAATTCAAATCTTGCCTTACATACATTTCAAATTCCTATAAGTCATTTAACCTGGATGATTCCAAAGAAGCCCTGAGAGGAAAAATGATTGTGGGTGATTACACTGTTAAACAACTTTTTAAAGACCCTCTATTGCCGGACATATTCCTTCCTTCGGACTGGAAAGGAAATGCTGTTAGAAAATCTTTCAAAGAATGGGACAAACTAACAACATTAAAGTCTAAACCGTATTGGGAAAAGATTTACGAAAAATAAAAAACGACATCATTATGGAGACAATTATCAAATGGTTAAACCAACAGGAACCATGGACAGTTTATCGCACAAAAACAGACCTCCTGGATAAGGATATAAGCGATCCGGAAGTCATACAGGACTATGAAAAACTGGTCAATCACAATAACATCCTTCATTTGTTAAAAGAATTACAGGAATGGCCCGGCCCTGTTATGAAGCGACACAATGATGCGAAATTATTGTATCACAAATTGGTTTTTTTGGCTGATCTCGGCATCAAATCTGATAATCAGGTCATCGCAAATGTTATTGATAAAATTCTGGCCAAACCTTCAAGTGATGGCCCGTTTCAGATTCTGGGCAATATACCCGCAGTTTTTGGCGGTACTGGCATAGACGAACCCATGTGGATGCTCTGTGATGCGCCCTTAATCGTTTATGCACTGGTCAAGTCGGGACTTCAACAAGAACCGAAAGTCAAAAAAGCAATTGATTACCTTTTGTCGATCATCCGGGATTTTGGCTGGCCCTGTTCAGCAACCAGCAGACTTGGCAAAAAATTCAAAGGCCCTGGCAAAAGAACACATCCATGTCCCTATGCTAACCTTATTATGTTAAAATTACTATCTGCACTGCCGGAAATGCACAATAGTTCAGAAGTTCAAAAAGGAGCTGACGTTTTACTGGAATTGTGGGAACACCGGTGGGAAATAAAATACTTTCTGTTTGGTATGGGTACAGATTTCAAAAAATTAAAAGCGCCTTTTGTATGGTTTGATATTTTGCATGTCACTGATGTTTTGACAAACTTTTCCTTTACAAGGGGAGACAGTAGATTACAGGAAATGGTTAAGATTATCCGGGATAAAGCAGATGAAAAAGGGTTGTACAAAGCAGAATCAGTCTACCGTGCCTGGAAAGACTGGGATTTTGGTCAAAAAAAGGATTATTCTGCCTGGATTACCCTATTGGTTTACAGAATATTAAAAAGAACAAAGGCTCATTCTTAAAACAATCATAAAATGGAAAAAATTATCAACTACAAAAAAATTCTCTGCAAAATACATCATTGATATATAAACATATACGATAACATATTTGCTTCTTTACTTTTGAATTATTATTTTTGGGCAATTTTTAGCCCCTTAAACTTCAAATCGCTTGATTTTTGCATCAAATAATCACATTGCCCTATGAATAAAAATATACCATCAAGAAGAGAATTTATTAAGAACCTGTCTTTATGGGCGGGTACATCTGCAGTCATTTCTTCACTTCCCTGGATAAAAATGCTGCACGCACAGGAGTCCGGTTCATCTTCCAATGCTGAAAATATCAACATCGGCATTATCGGTCCCGGAAGCAGAGGGATTCTACATATGCATCACCTGAATAAAATACCAAATGTTACAATTTCGGCTGTTTGCGATATTTATGAACCAAATTTGCAGGAAGGTCTTGCCTTAACAAACGGAAAAGCAAAAACCTACAAAGATTACCGGAAATTATTGGAGCATAAAGACCTTGATGCAGTCATTATTGCCACTCCGCTTTTTGAACATGCCAGAATGACCATTGATGCTTTACAAGCCGGCAAACAGGTTTTTTGTGAAAAAGCCATGGCAATGACAATCGATGATTGCTACAACATGTATAAAACAAAGCTTGAAACCGGCAACATGCTGGTTATAGGACATCAGCGGATGTTTGACCCAAAATATTTACAGGCTTATGAACTGGTTAAATCAGGACGAATTGGTGACATCACCCAAATACGCGGATACTGGCACAGGAACAATAACTGGCGCAGACCCGTGCCTAAACCTCATCTTGAAGAACATTTTAACTGGCGATTATACCGTGATTACTCATGTGGGCTTATGACAGAACTGGGGTCACACCATTTCCAGATAGCAAACTGGTTTCTCGGGCAACGCCCTGAATATGTCATGGGTTCAGGAAGTGTCAATTACTGGCGCGATGGCAGGGAAGTGAATGACAACGTGCAGGTTATATTTAAATATCCAAACAATACACATATGGTTTGGGATTCCGTAACAAGCAATAAATTTTACGGCATGCAGGTTCAGATTATGGGTCCTGAAGGGACAATAGAATCCGAAACCGGCAAAATCTATTCCGAAAATCCGCCACCGGCATCCGGCATTCTGCAACTGATTAACAATATTGAAAATCAAATTTTTGATGCTGTACCTATTGGCGGCGCCAGTTGGGTGCCCGAAACAGCCAACAAAAACGAGGGAAAATATATTCTTGAAAAGAATCTCAAAACCGACGGCACGGACCTCATGCTGGAGGCTTTTGTCAATGCAGTCAGAAACGGTCATGATTTTCCTGAGGTTACACGCCAGGGCTTGTTAGCGAGTGTCGCCACTCTAATGGGGTATAATGCCATTTTGAACCAGGAAATAGTTCACTGGCCTGAAAAAATTATTGTTTAAATTCGGAAAGAATGAACTTCAAAACAGGAATAAAAGCCAAACTCCTCATTCCAATCATATCAACAATTGTTGTTGTTTATGCCTTGGTCTCTCGCCATTGCAGTACCTGTTGGTTTTATTTTGAATGACGCTAAAAATCTGCTCTACCGGACAATCCTTATCGGATTTATTGGCACACTTGTACTCATATTTGTTGTCTGGTATATATCAAACAACCTGGTAAAAGCACTCCGGACAAGCACACAATATGCTATCAGCGTTGGTAAGGGGAAATTGGAGTCAGCTGTTGATATAGAAAGAAAAGATGAACTCGGTAATATGATCCGGGAACAAAAAAACATGGCCGGGAGACTGAAAAAAATCATCGAACAGGTGAGGGCAAGCACAAACAGGATAAAAGAAGGCGCTGAACAGATTATGCTTGATTTAAAAAATATCAACCAGGGAGCAAACAGACAGGCTGACTCAACAGAAAATATTGCCGCTTCCATGAATAACCTGATGGAAGCACTGAAAAGCGGGTCTAAACATGCAGCAGAAACAGAAAAGATATCCCTGGAAGCAGCCAAAGGGATGCAGGAAGGAGCCCGTTCCGTGGGTCATTCAACAAAATCAATGCAGAATATTTCAGAGAAAATCGAAATAATCAGGGATATTGCCTTTCAGACTAATATTTTGGCACTGAATGCTGCGGTGGAAGCTGCAAGAGCCGGAGAAGCAGGAAAAGGATTTTCTGTTGTCGCCGCTGAAGTCAGAAAGCTGGCAGACAGAAGCCGTGCTGCTGCTGAAGAAATTGAATCATTATCCGGCAAAGGAAAAGAAACAGCCCTGACCGCAAAAAACAAACTTGATGCCCTGCAGCCTCAGATACAAAAGACAAGCGCCCTTGTACAACAAATTTCAGAGGACAGCGAAGAACAATCGTCCGGGATACAAATTATTAATAATGCCCTACATCAACTCAATGAAATAGCCCAACAAAATGCCATCAGTTCGGAAACAATATCCGGACATTCCACAAATCTTGCTGCAGAAGCGGAAAACCTGGAAAAATTATTGAAGTATTTTAAGTAAAAAGAAAAACCTCCTCATTCATAGCTCCTTACATGGAATTACTGTCCGAAAAAAAAAATAATTCAAACACAAATACATCAATTTTATTTCCAGTTAATCACATGCACATGCTCAAACTTGCCAAATTTACATGAATTTAGCAGGTAAAGTTGCTGAATTTAAAGTCATTAACAGGGAAAATTTCCTGGATTTTTTTTGTGTAAAGTAAATTTTTTTATGATTCTTCAGGCGATTTTCTCAAATCTTCCAATATCATTTCCTGTGTACGAAGCAAGGAGTCGGCTATAAATCCGGCAAACCCTGTTAAATCAACATTATCAGCTTCCACAATGGACTGAATATACTACCTTGGTTGTTCGTTTCTGACAATAGCAGGTGGAAATCCTTTCCTGATCAGGATGATGTTCATTAATATCCTGGCGCCTCTCCCATTACCGCCATCAAAAGGATGTATACGAACCATGTTAAGGTGCGAAACAGCAGAAAAGATAACCGGATGCAATTCATGAAGGTTTTCATTAATACATGAAAAGAGCATATCCATCTCAGAGGCTACATGTAAAGGTTCTACACAGTAATGAATTGTTCCGTCCGGTTGAAGCACATGATTTGGCAGTTTTTTATATTCACCGGGATTTGCAGGCTTTTCGGCGGGCTTTCCTTCACTGTCAATGGCTTTTGTGTATTTTACACCACTCAGGAGCAAAGCATTTATTTCTTTCAGAACGCCGGTTGATATATCCCGTTCATTTTTCACAATATCATATAAAAAATCAATGGCTTCTGCATGGTTTTTGGCACCCAGGTAATCTTTGAAAGGTTTTCCCTCTGCTGATATTCCATATTGAAAAAGAAACATTATATCCACAAGTGACAGTTGTGACGCCTCTATGGCGTTTGAATCATAAGTCCGGTGTATTTATATTTTCTGTTGAATTGTGGCACGAAGTTTCTCATCCAATGGTTGATATTCGTCAATCTCTGTTTTTCGTTTATCCGCTAGTTGAATCCTGGCTTCCAAATCAGGTGGTATGAGTAATTGGTATGATCGAAAATATTCCATTATAACCCATAAAAATATATAATATTTTAAAACTTCTTTTAAACCAACAATAAGATTATCCAAATGAATAGGGGATTTTCAATTTCCAGACATATTTTTTGGTTTCTCTAATTTTCTGGTTGTCACGCAATAAAAAGTTTAACCGCTATTTCGATTTTTTGGAATACTTATGAAAGCATATTAAAGAATTCCCTGGTTGTTTTTTAAACTATCAATGACACTTTTATAATCATATTTTTAATGATTGGAATAGCGGCTGAAAAGTACAATACTATATTTACAAAAAAGGGAGGAGGGGGATCCTAAATTTTCTATTTAACGAAATATTAATTATAGGCAAAATAATATAATTTGTAAATTGCTATTTGCTATTATTCTGCTGGCAATATCAATCTGCTTACTTTTCTTTCATTTCCAGTTTAATTTCTTCGACAAGTGATTTGATTTTATTTAAAAAGTCTTGAATTTCAGAATCTAATTCGTTGCTTTTATCATCATAGAATTTTTTGATATTTTCCTTTGTTACATTTTTAAAATTGAATTCAGATTCCTCATAAATAATCCATTCATAAAAAGGAAATTCTTTTGGGTTAAAAAAATATTTCGAAATCTTATCATGCAAAGTTCTTAATTTTTCAATATTTGAGTGTTTTTCCAATTCTTCTTGAAACTCATGAGAATTTTCATCCAAAATCTTTAGCCCATATCCAAATGACAAATCTGAATTTAACTGCATTTTGAATATGATTTTATTGCTCATAAAATCACCTAAATGAACCCATAATCCTGTAATATCAATCTTTTCTCCTTCTTTAGAAACATACTTTCGTATTTGATTGTTAAATCTTTTATTTTCTTTTGTCTCATCTTTGAATTTTAAAGTTTGACTTTCGTTGTTTAATTTTCTCAAATTTTCTAAAAAATTATTAATTATCTTAATGTGAATTTCATTTAAAGCATTATATACATTCCTGATTTGATCTTTAAATATAAAAATTTCTGAATCAATTATTTTTGATTTAATTTCTTCCATTTCTTTTGTATTTTTAGTAGAATTTGTCATTTGATGTAATAAATTTGAATATTGAATAATGGTTTCCCTTATTACCGGTTTGTCATAAACTTCTTTAGCACATAAATCCAGCCATTGGATAATTTCGTTTTCATATGAGATCAATTTGTAGTCTTCATCCTCTACCAAATCTCCTGTACTGAATTCATCAGGCCCTGTTCCCCATAAGGTAAGGTAGAATAAATGAATATTTTCTTTTTTATTGTTGGAATCCTTTAAAGCATATTGTTGATATCGTTTAAGTTGTTCTGGTTGATCTTTTGCAAAGATTTTATTTTCAATAACTAAAATCCTTCCATCATAAGCATTTTCGCGGATCATCAAATCAATCCTTCCATTAATTTGTTCCTTTTCGTCACCTTCAACATTAAATGTTTTTTCAACCCATACCTCAGCGCCTTTTGAATTAAACTCTGGTTCTTCAAAGTCTAAAATCCCCAAAAATAGCTTCAAAAAACTGTCTTCCTGACCATGTATGCCCTGCGGATTTGATAGTTCTCCAATCATGGCAGAATGTACTTTGACTTCATCATTTCTGATTTTTAATATGTCAAAAACATTAAACTCATATCCTGTTATTTTCCGGAATTCAGCATGTTTGTTTGAAATTTCTTTTATTGATATGAGAATCCCTTTCAGTTTATCTATATCCAGATTGCACGAATCACAAGATATTATTGAAGAATATCCTGAATATAGTATAATAAGCTTAAAAACACATATTACCTATGAACTTGTTTTTCAGATTTTGGGTTGGAACAGCAATGTTGAAGTAATTGAACCTGAGTTTTTTAGGAAACAAATTATTGAATTGATTGATAAAATGGCTAAAATATACTCAAATCATCAATAATCTGTCACTACATCCCGCCACCCAATCACTTCAGCATTAGTACGCTGTTGTTTTTCGGTTCCTCCATATATAACTGTGTACTTTTTTTGATGTTCTGTTTTGAATTTTATCAAAATATGAAAATGCTATGAAAAACGATGATTGGACAGTTGTACCGGACTTAATTTCAATTATATTGAGCTGGTTGCCTTCTTCTTGAATACAATCTATTGTATTTGCAAGGCAGATTATGATAATTTTTTTCCTATGACCGCCAAATTCGGTAAACGCATTAATCTTTAATGGTTTACAATCGGTCGATAT
>CAZVTW010000272.1:0-7799 GCA_964629805.1 uncultured Bacteroidales bacterium
AATAAAAGCTGCATGACCCTCGTTGCAATGATAAATATCATTTTCAATACCCAGTGCATTGAGTGCACGAATACCTCCAATGCCCAGCAACATTTCCTGTTTTAACCTGTGTTCGGTATCTCCTCCGTATAATTGATGAGAAATTTTCCTGTCTTCTCCACTATTCATTTCAAAATCAGTATCCAATAAATACAATGGTACCCTTCCGACATTGAGTTTCCAGATTTTAGCAAATATTGTCCGGCCCGGAAAAGCAATTTTGACAGTGACAAATTCACCGTTTTCATCTTTAACAGGAGTAATAGGCAAATTGGAAAAATTTTGCGGCTCATAAGAGACAAGCTGATCACCATTGACGGAAAGTTGTTGATTAAAATATCCGTATTTATAAAGCAAACCAACACTAACCATTGGGTAATTACTGTCGCTTGCCTCTTTCAGGTAATCACCTGCCAAAACGCCAAGACCACCGGAGTAAATTTTTATTATGTCACTTATTCCATATTCCATGCTGAAATAGGCGGTTGGAGGATATTCAGAGTCAGGTTTCTCAGCAATATATTTTTTAAATTTATTATATACTTTGTTATACCTGAAAATGAATTCATCATCTTCCTCAAGTTCAGCATATCTTTCGATAGATACTTCTTTTAGCAACAACACAGGATTTCGCTCTTTTGCCTCCCAGAGTTTCGGATCAATGGTTTCAAACAGTTCTATTGCGTCATGATTCCATGACCACCAGAGATTTCTTGATAATTCATCAAGACCAATAAATTTTTCCGGGAGATTGGCCTCAACAATCAGATTATTCCAGATAGGCCTGGTGCCTTTGCGTGTTTTTTTGATAAATACCTGTTCCTGATGTATAATATCTTTAAATAATTCTTCCCTTCCTTTCACTTTAGTTAATGCCAGATGATAAGCTTCGAAGTAATGACTGATAAGATTTTTCCAAAGGGCAATCCTCGAAATTTTGTAGGCGCCCTCACGAATTTCGTTTATTCTGGTTTCATCAAAAGAAGAAAAGTCTATGACCCGCTTAATAATTGTCTTTACAAGAAGTTCCCCGTTCCCGTGACTTCTTTCTACAATGTCTATTCCCGGGGTTTTTTCTGCAAATTCTTTATTCACCCACATGCCTATACCGGCCAAATCAGTTGTAACTGTCGGAACATGAAATGCAAGACTTTCGAGCGGAGTGTATCCCCACGGTTCATAATATGAGGGGAATATCGTCAAATCAATTCCTATGAGCAGGTTATAATATGATAAATTGAATATGCCATCATTACCATTAAGATATGAGGGAACAAAAATAATTTTTACTTTATCTTCCGGTTTATTGTTAATTCCGGATTCTTTCAGAGCGTTTAAGATTGGATCAAATTCCTTATCGTGCAATCCATGTGTTAAATATTCTTTTTCAATTATTTTGGTACTATCTTGGGATTCAAGTTTTTCCTTTAAGTCTCTCCTGGGGCCGTAATTATTTGCAGGCACCAGGATGTATGCGATCACGGTTTTTTCTAAGTCCTGTTGTTTGTTTAACTCACCCATAGCCCTGATAAAAATATCAATACCTTTGTTTTTGAATTCATATCTGCCACTATTGGCAACAATTACTGAATCTTCCGGAACGGTATGATTTAAAAGGGAGCCTGCTACTTCAAGGAGTTTTGCCCTGGCGCGTGATCTGAAATGTTCGTAATTTTCCTCCGGCGGAATAAAAGAATCATCAAATCCGTTGGGAGTAACAATATCGATTTCTTTACCAAGCAGTTGTTTACATTCGTTTGCTGTTATATCACTGACTGTTGTGAAGCAGTCAGCGTTGTGTGCCGTAAGTTTCTCAAGAGAGTGTTTAGAAGTAACCGACAGTTCTTTTGCTTTCACATCGCCGTTGTATTCAGGGAGTTTGTCATACAGGGGTTGATCATTACCGGCAATAGACCTTCCTGTAACGGTTGCATGGCTTGTAAATACAGTGGCAATCTGCGGTGTTTTCTCTTTTAGATACAGCACTCCCATACCAGACATCCATTCATGAAACTGTGCAATTACATTATCATTAACAGATAAATAGAAATTCCAAAAGCTTTCAATGGTTTTTGCAGCTGCATAACCGAACATTGAAGCTTCGACGTAATCATGTTGTCCGGAGATTGAGTCAAGCTTATATAACTCCCACATTTTTTTGAAGATATCATTTTTCATTGGTATGAAAGTGGAAAAATCAACAAGAATAACGATCGGTCTTCCTTGTGTTTTCCAACGCCCTATCCTGATCCTCAAACCCTCTTCATTGGTAGCGGCCTTCCAGGCTCTGAAAAGATTATCATCTTCTTCAAAGCTGGGATTTTGTATTGTTTCTCTCCACACATCAGGGCCTACGAGTATCAGATTATCCTGAAAGACCCTGGAAAGTTGATGAGCTTTTGTATAAATCACTGTATTGATACCACCAACTTTATTACATATTTCCCAACTGACCTCAAAAATATAATCCGGTTTGAGCATATTGTTGTTCATAATTAAATAATTTAATCTGTTTCAGTTTAATTTGAATTTAATGTTTTGAATTGTTTTGTTGTTGAGCTTTTATTTGTGAATTACCTCAACATTCAAAAAATAAAAAAATTGTATTCGTTTATTGATTTTTCCCCTTAGTACCTCAAACAAACTATTTGGATGAAGGTTTTTCACCTGATTGCCTTTTTTTCGTAGTTTTTGGTGCTTTTTTTGCACCTGTTTTCGTTTTAGTTGTCTTTTTTGTTGTTCCCGACTTTTTCGTTGTACTTGTTTTTTTTGCCGTGCTTTTAGGGGTGGCTTTTTTTCTCGTTGTTTTCTTTGGTACCGGCTTTTGAGCTGGTGATGAGGTTATTTTAGATTTTAATTCATTCAGTTTTGATTCATACCTGGTAATAAGTTCTTCCGGTGTATCATTTCCGGTGATGCCAATATCTTCCTGTTCTCTAATCTCTTTATTAAGACGGTTAGAAAAATCACTCAGAACATTCATATAATTAATAAATGCATCATAGGGTGAATTGTATGGATTGAAATAACTATGCACAGCGCCATCGGAGAAAAATTTTGTACACATATAGTAAAAATGATCACTGTTCTGGAGGTTTTGCCAGTCTTTGAGAAGATCGGCATATTGAATTTTGCCTAAAAGTGGTTGAAGGGCATAGAGTTTATTAAATGCATCATTCTGAAGTTCATTGCCAAGCCAGGCTGTCAGGTCTCTTTCTTCATCAGCCCAGGAGATTGGATAAGGAACATTCAGGGATGCAACGGGTTGATTGTTTTTTGCAACTTCTGAAGGAGTAGAAAATGAAAAACCCGGTTCCTTAAGTATAGCACCTGGTAATTCAGACATAAAATCAAAAATGCCTGTCTCTTCCCATTGATGTTCTCCAAAGGTCTCATAATCCATAAATAAATTAATAATTTCCTCATCTGCAGGTAATTCTTTCAGCCAACTTACATATTTAGAAGTTGTTAATGGCCATCCTCCCCAGTTTTTATCTGAAAATCTAAAGGCGATATCATCACTAAGCTTATAATTTTTAAGTAAAATTTTTAATTTTGGATTATAGGCATTGTAGTAAAGATAATTTGGGCTTTTCCAGCCCAGGATGTGTTTTGCGCCTTCTGTAAGCATTGCCCGGTAACCCATTTCAGCCACCATTTCACCTATACCGTCAGAATATATCAATTCAGTATTCCTGAAAACTTTTGGTTTTTGCTTAAATAATTCCTCTATATGTTTTGAATGGAGTTCTACCTGTTGAAAGAATTCATCCTTGCTTTTGAGGGAAGCCAGTGAATGAGAAAAAGTTTCAGTAAGAAATTCCACATTACCTGTTTCAGCCAGCTTAACAAAACTATCAAGCACTTCCGGGGAATATTGTTCAAACTGGTTAAGAGCTGTGCCGGTAATAGAAAAAGATATTTTAAATTTGTTACCATGCTTCTTTATAAGACTAAGCATCATCTCATTCGCCGGAAGATAGCATTTTTCTGCTATTCTTTTCATGATAGACCTGTTGGCATAATCATCATAATAATAATGATCATTACCAATATCAAAAAATCTGTATCTTCTTAATCTTTGTGGCTGATGTACCTGAAAATAAAAGCAAATTGTTCTCATGTGTTTAGAATTTCACCGGTTTATAATCTGTCATTTGGCTAAAAAATGTTACGTCATTTTTATTACATGGGAATATACCCTTTTAACATGTGCAGCAGCATTTTCCCATTTGAGGCTTTCGACTTCACCCTTGGCATATTTTCTGAAAAGTACGGACAAGGCATCATAGTTTAAGACACCATATATTGAGTCTGCAATAGCGTCAACATCCCAGAAATCAACTTTTATGGCATGTTTCAAAATCTCTGAAACACCGGATTGTTTGGAAATAATAACAGGAACGTTGGACCTCATAGCTTCAAGGGGAGAAATACCAAAAGGTTCGGATACGGATGGCATCACATAGACATCACTCAGCATGAACATCCTTGATACATCATCGCCCCTGAGAAAGCCTGTAAAATGAAATTTATCGGTAATACCCAAAGCAGCAGCTCTTTTTACCATTCTGTCCATAAGATCACCGCTTCCGGCCATGACAAAACGGACATTAGAATCTTTGTCAAGGACTTTTTTTGCTGCTTCAACATAGTATTCCGGGCCTTTCTGAAAAGTTATCCGCCCGAGAAAGGTGACAATTTTTTCTTTTACCCCCTTTTTAAAAGGTTCTATATGACCGTTACCATTGTGTTCAACGGCATTATATACAGTGGTAATTTTACCTGGTTCGATCCCGTACCTTTCAATAACAATTTTTTTTGTTAAATTACTGACTGTGATGATTTTATCTGCATTTTCCATACCCATTCTTTCGATGTTGTAAACGTCCTGGTTTACATGTTCTCCCGTACGGTCAAATTCGGTGGCATGAACATGGATAATCAGGGGCTTCCCGGAAACACGTTTGGCAGCTATTCCGGCAGCATAAGTCAACCAGTCATGTGAATGGATCAAATCAAAATCATATCGTGTGGCGATTTCTGCTGCAACTATGGAATAATTCGATACCTCTTCCAGAAGATTATCGTTATATTGTCCGGAGAAATCAAACGTTCCCTGTTCTGTAGTTTCTGTTATTTCCGAAAGTTCGAGTTTGTTCTCTTTTCGTAATTTTTCATATTGCTCGGGCGAAGCATATGGGATGAGGAGAGAACCAACTTCCATGTAAGTGATTTCCTTCCAGTACTCTTTATAATTAAATCTTTTTTTTCCTACCTGAATCCTGTTCGCGCCTACAATTTCTCCGATATTTTTATCTTCATCACCATAGGCCTTTGGAACAACAAAAATAATATCAACATCATTTGAAGCGAGGCCTTTGGTAAGTCCGTAACTTGCTGTTCCCAGACCTCCGGAGATATGCGGGGGAAATTCCCAACCAAACATTAATACTCTCATTGATAGCGATTTTTAGTGTATCCTTATCTTATTAATCGTTTTTTAACTTGTAAACTGGTATTTTTGAATGTCATTATCAACGATTGAAATATGTATTCAATCCATCGTTCATATTATTTTTAATATTATTTGAAAGCTTTAATCATCTCTCTTATTCTTATCAATTCGCCCACAGCAGCTGAATGTGAGATAGCCCCACGTCCTGCATATGGTGGATTGCCATCATACATTTCGCTCAATGTGCCAATACCATTTTTAAACATTTCTTCTTCAAACTGTTTATATATTTTATCAATATACGATATTCCGCTTCGTTGATGTAGTTTTAAATATGCATCACAAAAATGCCCAAGAAGCCAGGGCCATACAGTACCCTGAAAACGGGCTTTTTCCCTGCTGTTCATATCACCTTCGCATGAGCCAATATAATAAGGGTTTTTTGGTGATAATGTTCGAAGGCCTTTGGGTGTTAACAATTCATTACGTACAACCTTGAGCACATTGTTTTTGATATCATCTTCTATTGGTGAATAGGGTAACGATGTTGCGAAAACCTGATTTGGCCTGACAACCCACTCTTTGGCGCTTTCATCGCAACAATCGGCAAGGAACCCTTTTTCTTTATCCCAAAACATGGCAACGAAGGAGCTTGCAATTACTCCTGGAAAATCTGCCCACTTATCAACAAAATCATTATCTCCTGTCTTTTTAGCTATTTCAACTGCAAATGAAACGGCATTATACCATAATGCATTGATTTCTACTGTATAACCAGTTCTGCTAACTACGGGTTTACCCACGGCCATGGCATTCATCCATGTCAGGGGCTTATTCTTTTCAGTGATATTAATTAAAGAATTCGGCGCTACATGTAATCCAGGAAGTTCCGTATTTTTAAACCCGTTAATTATGCCTTTGATCGTATCCCAAAAAATATTTTGAACTTCTTTTGTGTTTTCTGTTTTGTAATAATATTGCTGAACTGCATAAATAAACCAAAGTGGAGTGTCAGCGCTAAACTCTGTCTTATCTTTTCTGTCGAATTTGTGAATAAATAAGGGACCCTCAAAATTTTTTGCCTGACTCTCCAAAATATCTTTGCATAGCTCAGTATGTCCTCTCAACAGTGTATTCCCTGCAAGTGAAATAAAAGAAAAACGGCCGCTTTTTGAATACCACGGGAAACTTTGAATAATATCTTTGTTATCACCTTGTAATAAAATAAATTGATCTGCTGAATAATCCAGGCATTTATCAAAACTTTCTCTCTGAATTCTTTTGGACATTTCAGAGGTAAACTTTCTTTTCAGGCTCCTTGGTGATTCTTGTTCAAGGGATGCAGAAAAAATAATTGTTTCTCCTTTCTTCATCGGAAATTCAAAGAAACCCGGTACAAATAAATCCTCATGAGCTTCATATCCCCGTTTTTGTTCTTCAGGGTATTCAACATTATAAAACCAGTCAGGTGCAGATACAAATTCGTTTTGTTTTGAAAGCTGCATGTGCAGTAAGGGATATGCATCATACATTCTTGTTTTAATACCATTTTCAATTTGCTGATATTTGGTATTAACATCAAGGTTAGCTTTACTTAACCGGTGAAAATTTCTAAAGACCAGGAAAGGATGCAACCTGATGACAGTGGGTGAGTGAGCATCAATGAGCGTGTAACGAATGAGAAGTTGTTCTTTTGCTGATGCTAACAATAATTCGCGTTTTAGAATAACACCCCCAACTCTGAAAACAATTGTTGAAGTTGGCTCACTTTCAAATTCCCTGATATATTTATGTCCTGGGTGATAAAGATCGGGATATTTATGCACTGCGAGATGGAATTCTTTATTATGCTGAATAATCGTTTCATCTAAAGAAGAGAGCAGGACATGATGCTCATTGTCCATATCCAGCGGACAAATAAGCATGCCATGATATTTACGTGTGTTGCAATTAATAATTGTGGAACTGGAAAAAGTTCCTGTCTGATTGGTCCAAAGAATTTCCCTGCTCAGGGAATATTCAAGATTTATCAATTGTTGTTTGTCAAACTCAAGATAACTCATATATCAACCGGTTTTTAGGGATAATTATGCCATAAAAAACATGTCTATAATAACAAATTTGCAAATCTATTGCAATATTACCAAATGAGAAATCATTTTTGTATTAATTTTATCTTATAAAGGTATTAAATAAATCTAAGATAATAGATAGAGACTGCCCATAAATCTAAGATTTTTTAAAATAATGGCTCTATTCTAATTAAGGGTTGATAACAATTGGGATGCTGTAAAGTACAGAA
>CAZVTW010000273.1:0-7791 GCA_964629805.1 uncultured Bacteroidales bacterium
GTGGCAAAAAAGGGCTTTTTTTCTTCCACAGCTTTATCAATAAACGGAATTGCACGGTCCATAATGATCCGGCTGTCATCTCCACTTAAATTATCAGTGACAGGTTCACCATTGTGCAAATATACCGAACCACCCCAGGAACCGTCCTCACGTG
Source organism: uncultured Bacteroidales bacterium (assembly GCA_964629805.1). Lineage (GTDB taxonomy): Bacteria > Bacteroidota > Bacteroidia > Bacteroidales > CAZVTW01 > CAZVTW01. The sequence goes on from CAZVTW010000273.1 coordinate 155, forward strand.
CACCCCAGGAGTCCCAGCCCTCAGGCGTTTTTGTAGGGTCCCAGGTAGGCACAGCGCCTTTAGTCCCAAAAACCTCATCATAGCCATGATGCCAGGGAGGTGAATAAAACCCCCTTTGCTCAATCTTGTCTGGTATCGTCCATCCCAGATGCCATTTACCAAAAAACCCGTTGATATACCCATGTTCACTAAGAATCTCGGCAATTGTTGTTTCGGCTGCTCTCATACCAGCAGTATGTGCCGCAAAAATGGCCTGTCGGAAAGGGTTTCTTCCTGTCAGGCAACTGGCACGGGTAGGTGAACACAAGGGTGATGCGGCATAGAAATGATCAAAAATAACCCCGGAGCTTGCCATATCATCCAAATTAGGTGTATGAATGGATTCATTCCCGTTGAACCCGACATCACCATAACCCAAATCATCAGCCATTAAAAGGATCACATTGGTATTCTCCTGACTGGTTGAACTGTAATCCTTGATTTGTGCATGGCTTAATGAAGAATTAAAAAATGACCATATAATATATAACCTTAAATAATATTGCATGAATTCAAATTAATTGAGAAGCAATAAAACATATAATTCAAATGTACTATTTTTCCATTTCTTCAATCATCAGGCATGCCAAAACAAAAGGTCCTAAACTTTTCCCATCATTATCAACCACCTCTTCATTCACATAGTATTCATAGGAGCCGTCGCGATAGGGATTTCCTCCTAAACCTGCGCTTGTGCAACAATGGGTCAGGGTTACTAAACCGTTGTCTTCCACACGGATTAAATGTTCCAAAAGTCCTTGATGCCCTTTTTTGGCAAATGTATAATAAGATTTATCAATATACCCTTTCTTAACGGCCTTTGCAATGGAATAAACAAACATAGATGTACCTGATGCCTCAAGGTAATTTCCTTCCCTGCCTGCCTGGTCAAGCACCTGGTACCAGAGGCCTGTTTTTTTGTCCTGGTATTTAACAAGTCCATCGACAACCCTGCCTAGTATTTCAATTATCTTTTCCCTGTCGGGGTGCTTTTCCGGGAAAAAATCCAACACATCAACCAGGGCCATTGAATACCAGCCCATTGCCCTGCTCCAAAAATTAGGGGAAAGTCCTGTTTCCGGGTCAGCCCACCGCTGAATCCTGCTTTCGTCCCATCCGTGATAATGCAATCCAACCTGCGGGTCATACGTTTTTTCGTCGATTAGGATGATTTGATTTGCAACATCCTCATAGTTTGCCTTGTCCCCAAACTCACAAATATATTGTGCATAAAAAGGAGAACCCATGTAAATACCGTCAAGCCACATCTGCCAGGGGTATATTCGTTTATGCCAAAACCCGCCTTCTGTTGTCCTGGGCATCCATTCAATTTGCTTTCTCAGGGTTAATATTGCATTTTTATATTTCTCCTCTTTTGTTTCCTGATAAAAATAAAATAGCAATTTGCCAGAATTTATGTGATCAATATTAAAATGATCCAACTTATAAAATCCATTAATTTTGCCTTGCTCATCAATATTAGTATCTACATAGGCTTTTGCATAATCATAATATTTATTTTCCCCTGATACTTTCCATAATTCAATCATAGCTTTACCAACTAACCCGGGAACATAAGTCCACCGGGGGTGATCAAAATCAATATGGCACAAATGAGGTGTCCTCAACATTATGGATTCTGCCATTCTTCTTGACATAGGCAGATTTATATCCACCAAGGTCCCTGGTTTTTCTCGTTCCATCTTTTCTTTGTTTGTGTACGTGAAAGCCAGTGTAAAGCCTAACAATACGATACAAACTATTACATACAATGTAAATTGACTTTTTACTCTCATTTTCACATAAGTATAATTAAACCACTTTTTTTTATACATAATATTCTTTTAATTCATTATAATTTTTTAATTCACTCCAAAATAAGTTTCTGGTAAACATATTCCTTGTCTAAACCAACCCTAAGTATATACATCCCTTTTTCCAGCTCTGGTATGGAAATTTTCATCTGAAAATCCCTTGTCTGTTTATGGAATTCAACCATCTTAACTAATTTTCCTGTTGGTTCATAGATCCCAACATGCCCTTTTCCGGATATTTCATTCTCCAGTTGAATAGATATATAATTATCAGCGGGATTTGGATACATTTGAAACTCTTGTTTTAACAATACATATTTCCCTGCAGTTAAATCACTATTGTAAAGAAATGCTTCTTCCGAATAATTACTATTCCCGGCACAATTATAGGCGTATATCCTGTAGGAATATGCAACCGGATCATCATCTGCTAAATAAAATAAAGTTTCATCCCTATATTTATCTAAAGTAGGCTGTATCATGGTTAAAACTTCGTATTCGAATGATGTTCTCTTTCTCTCAATTACATAGCCTAAATGATCAGTCACATGTTCCCAGGTCAATTTAGCCAATCTTTCATTTATTAAGTTCACCTGTAAATTTTGAGGGGTTGTGGGTGGACCAGCTTTTTGGGTAACAGAATCATTTATATATTCAACGAGCAACACAGGCCCGGGCCAGTTTATTTCGAATGTATGCCCTTCATATTCAGAGTATACTGTAAGTTCATTGGTGTCAGACAAGTTGTTGTTTAAGCATGAAACTGATATATCAACATAATCGTAACTATAGTTATGATGTCTTCCAATATCCGTAGCAAAGGGAAGGCCATTCAGTTGCAATTCATGCCTTACATTATCATGTGTAAAACCCGACCAGGAAGAAACAACAAATTTTGCTGAGATGGCATTTGATAAATCATCATTTATTGCAATTTTACAGCTCTTTTTTCTGCCCGTACGGGAACCAAAGTTGGTTGGCACATCAAAAGGTTTATACATTTTTACATGCCTTTTTTTTCTGACAAATTGTAAGCTGTCAACAATGGTTGTTGAATAGTTTATTCCTGAACTATCCCTTATAATGGCCATGATCTTAACTGGTTTGTCCTGGTCCGGAACCCAGTCGGAGTTCCACTGTATTGTATAAGGCTGCTCTACTGAACTTCCAATATGCCTGTTCATCTTGCCGTAATTTAATTGATAATGCCATTGTTCGTATATGCCATTTCCTTCCCAGTCAAAATCTTCATAAAAACCAATCAAATCCACTTTCCGGATTCCTTCAACCTTGCCATTGGTTGAAATGGTAAATGTCTCATTATCATAAATCGTGTCTAATTTGGAATGCGAAATAATCTCCCCGTGGGGATGTGAAATACTGTCGTGGTAATAAACCCTTACAGTAAAGGTATAAATCCAGTAAAAACCCCAGTCAAAACTGTTGCATAATTGAGGCCCGGCAGCGAACTGAAAGACATTTTCACCATCAAGGAGTTGATCAAGTGGTATTTCAACCGTCTCGTTTCCTAAAAGTGTCCTGTAATAGCAATTCGGCTCTTCAGGTGTATTTTGAGGTTGGGGCAAATAAATCCAGTCATTGCTATTTACCCTGAATTTTTGTTCAGAGGTGCCTGGATGTCCACCCCATATTTCAACAGCCATTTCAGCCTTTGTTGCTCCTTCCAAATCAATATCCAATTTTTTTGGAACCTGTATTTTTTTTCCATACATTTCAAAATCAGGATCATTCAATCTATCACTACCCGGGTCAATTTCAGAAAACTGGTCGGATTTGGAATAGGTAAATTCTTTAAATACTGCATTTGGGGGAATTTGTGAAAAGGATGACATACTCAAAAACACAAGTTGAAAAACTATGATTTGGAGTAATACAATAGAATATTTATATGTTTTTCGCATAACTAAATAACATTATAGGTTTAAACATTTCGCATACCAGTAAAAATCCCGGAAAAAATAAATTTTCCATATATTAATACCATCTTATGAATTCATTTTAACCCAAATTGAGCGATTTTCGCACACGACAAACAAATTGTAAGGTTTTCACCTTCACCTATTCGGTGAAAACCAACAATTTCTAAGTCGGGGTTATACCTAAGTAAAGCGCTTTTTCACTTCGTTCAAACCGCTCAACTTAGGTTTAATTTATTACCTTCTTCCATCATCATACCTGAGCTACAAACTTAGCGCTTCCTGGTCTAACCTCTTATACAGAATTTCCCAAATACTATACAGAATTTTATTAAATCAATGTTTTGAAAGTAATAATAACATGGATTATTCACCAGATAATACTTTTATCGTGGTATTACCTCCTGAATTGCTATAGCCTGTAACTTTATTCAACAATACCGAATGGCTAACATGTTCCGGGCTTTCCGCATATACCCCTCTTAAAACAAGATCACTAACATCCTCAAATACCATTGCAGGCCTTTTATCTGTATTATTGTAAGAAAGTTGAATATTATCGAAGCGAATATTGTTAACATGCCTGGTATAAAAACCATAGGCTGGCAAAGTCCCAAACATGTTCGATTCCGGATATTCAGCCTCCTCTTCAGGCACACTGCCCACTTTATGGTCTGCTTTCCCTTCGCCATTGACCTGAATGCTTATGTTGCTGAGAGATACATTTTCAATGTTATGTCCAGGTATCCCGGCAATCGCGCAACCATTTGTACCTGCATTGGTTGCCAGGATATTACTTATCTGAATATTTTTCATAGAACCAATACCTGGTTTTGGAATGCCTGATGTATGGGGGCGTGCACGATTACCAAGCCTTAGAAAAATTGGTGCAATTGTTCCTTTAATACGGATATTGGAAACCATTATTCCATCCATTTCACCTCCGTCAACAATCTCAAGAGCAATACCTGCCAAACCATTTCTTTTGCCAAAAAATACGGAATCATCAACTGATGGCACGACTACACAATTTGAAATTGTAATATTTTTAAACCCCCCGGTAGATTCGGTGCCCATTTTTATAGCGTTGCAGTGACTGCTTAACACACAATTGGTCACCGTAATGTTTTCGCTCGTACGTGGAGAAGTACTTTTGAAAGTTAATGCATCATCGTCAGTATCACCAATGCAATCAGCAACCGTTACGTAATGACAACCGTCAAGATCCAGCATATCATTGTTGTAATTGCAATGGTTAAACACTTTTATTCCCCTTATTGTCAGGTAATCACAAGCCAGGTAATGCTGCATCCAGGCGCCGGAATTTTGTAAAGTGATCCCTTCAATGACAATATTTGTGCATTCAATAAACTGCAACAAATGCGGACGTGTAATCCCTTCATCATTCCAGGACATTTTTTTAAACGATCCGCCTTGCCCGTCAATGGTTCCTGTCCCTTTTATCGCAATATTTTTTTCTTTTTCGGCATATATCAACTGCTTGGTAGGTTGATTTGTCCTTAATGCCTTAAATTCAGGTTGAATAGAGAGATAATCATCAATGTTTTTGCTCCCGAGGATTGTCGCATCTGTTTCAAGATACATGGTGACATTGCTCTTGATTATAAACGCACCTGTCAGGTAGTCACCCGGAGGAAAATACACTGTGCCCCCGCCTGAAGCTGAGCAAGTATCAATCAATTTTTGGATAATTTTGGTATTAAGTTCTTTACCATTGTTATGGCCACCATATTCTATAACATTCCAGGTGTTGTTGCCCGCTTGTCCTATGGCATAAACTGATAAAAACATTACCCCTGCCAAAATAAAAATTTTACGCATTACACGTTTTTTTGATTCTTTGAGTTTTTCCATATCCTAAAATTATAAGGTTATAAATAAAACCCTAAACATAGCGCTTATTGATAAAAGCGACTATACAAAATTCACCTAATAATATACAGCGTTTATTATAATTTGAGGTTTAAGGCTATTCCCAAATCTTTTAAAAGGCATTCTCATCGATACCATTCACATGAAGAACCTCTAAGGTCATATCAGTACTTACCATTCCTTTTGCAACAAATAAGGCTTTAAAATAATTATAATTTTTCAGATGTATTTCTTAATATTTTGAGGTTCTTAAAAGAGCCTATATAAATGATATTATTAGAAGGAAACATATCCCACTGAAGCTGTTCATACATTGGCGATTTTTCGTGATAAATATCTTTTGGTGTTATCTGTTGCTCCTTAAGGTAAAAAGGACGCTCAAATTTTCAGCCTGGGGGGCAAAAAGTACTACGTAATAGCTCAAAAATAAAACGAATGATCAAATACATTTTCTGTGCTACAATAATCTGGAAACCACTTGTCAAAATGTTCCTTTCCGCTCATTATATTATGATAACCAGCTTCCCTGGTTAAATGGGCAATGTGGGCTGCGCCGTTACCACCTTCATAGAGACCTGTCAATAGAGATGATCTGGTTGGATTGCATTTAGCCATGTTATAAAAAGTGGTAAATCTTAAACCTTCATGTGCCAGATTGTCAATATTTGGGTTTTTTGTTTCACTCCCATAGTACCTTAATTCTGAAATCCCTATATCATCAGCCATAATAAGCACGATATTTTGCCTCTTTCTGGTATGTTTTTGTACACAAACACTTAAAAAGACATAAGGCAAGTATACCTATATGAATATTTTTTTTAACAATTTTTTGTAAATTTTGAGACATGTATATTTCTTTACTTTTTCCCGTCATGATTAATGTCGCTGAAAGATAATTTTATATTTATTTTTCCTGTCCGGTCAAAACCAAATGCAAGCGGTACTGCTTCCATTCCCGGCACATAATTAAATACCCTCCCATTTAAAGTAGGCATAATTTCCGGTTCAGAATTTCCGGATAGCCTGATTGCACCAAACTTTTTATGTACTGTCAAATCATGGGATGATCTGGTAATTTTTTCATTTTTCCGGGATATAATCGGAAAGATATATTTACAGGCATCTGTATATTTTTCATCAATAGCTACATCAATTGAAATTACTTCTTCTTCAAATGTATACTTTATGGTACAATTTATCTTTTCCCGGGATGGGCTGTTTTGTTCCCCGTCAACTAAGTTTGCTTTTATATAAAATGTTATGGCATCCTTTGTTTCTTCATGGTTTACGGAGGCACCTAAATCTGATATATTCATAAAGTATTCGCCATCCTCCACATATTGGAGCCTCGGGGTAAGTGGCATATAAAAAGGATCACCGTGTATTTGCATATTATCAGCCTCCACCATTTGGTATTCATTCATGCTGGCGCAAACGACCGGTCCACATTCTTTATGCCAGAGCATTGTTAAGGCCCCGCCTGTGGCATGACCGTTTTGAAAATAATATTCCCTGTCATATTCAGTTATTGTTGCACGCCAATCACCTTTTGAAATTAATGATGTCAGGATATCTTTAAATACCTTTACCCCCTGTTCTTTGCTTCGGGGCAGTTCAACTTTCTCAAAATCTTGTGGCTTATCGGGAATTTTATGGTTTAGAATGCTTGCAAAAACTTTCGCGTGGCAAAAAGTATGATGAATACATGGCAAAATACCATGGCTGGTATAATGTGGCCCTCCATGGAGCAACCCATTATCTGTGCATTGCTTTAACAGGATTGCATTCTGATAAGCAACCTTATAAAATTCGGGGAACCTGTCGCCCAATAAAGCATAGGCCGGCTGGCAGCCATCGCTGGTGCGGCTTCCCCAGTATGTCCACTTAAAATTTCGCGTTCCCCAGCTGTTGTCCCAACCCCCGTCAGGAAGCATGAATTCGGCATGGGCATGCA
>CAZVTW010000274.1:0-7771 GCA_964629805.1 uncultured Bacteroidales bacterium
AAATGGCGCTGGAGATTACCTGACATGCCTAAAAACATATAAAAGACTTGTTGAGAAAAAATGTTTTTATTATTATTCACATTTAAGTTAAATATAACCTCCTGAAATACAGCCATAAAATCTTCAGGAGGTTTGTTTTCACTCAATACACCATTATAAAAAGTATATTTGAGCAAACATTAACACATAATTGTTTATATATCATTATTAATCAATAATTTAAGTTAACCAAAAAAAGCAAAATTATGAAAACTTTAACTTCAAAATTGACAATTTTAGTAGCAATCTTACTGGCTGGGGCATTCTTATTTAGCTGTGCACCACAACAAAAAGAAGAACAACAAGAAGCTACTGATGAACAACAGACTGAAACTGTTGAAGAAAAATCAGAAGATGTACCGCCTAATACCCTAACAGCTAAAGAAGAACAGGAAGGCTGGCAATTGTTGTTTGATGGTGAAACAACCGAAGGTTGGAGAGGGTATAACAAAGATTCATTACCTTCCAGATGGGAAGTTGTTGACGGTACATTACATTTACCAGGCTCCGGACGAGGAGAAGCAGGCGCTAAAGATGGTGGCGACATTATCTATGACGAAAAATTCCAGAATTTCGAATTTTCAATTGAGTGGAAAGTCAATGAAGGTGGAAATAGCGGCATTTTTTACCTGGCTCAGGAAATTGAGGGGAAACCAATTTGGCATTCTGCTCCTGAAATGCAGGTTTTGGACAATGAAAAACATCCTGACGGAAGAGATATTAATCGTAGCGCAGGTGCTTTATACGATATGCTTCCCACAGATACCATTGTTTGCAATCCCGCAGGGGAATGGAATGAAGCAAAAATTTTGGTTTACAAAGGAACAGTGGAACATTGGTTAAATGGAAAAAAACTTTTTGAATATCATCTGTGGACTGATAAATGGAAAGAAATGGTTGCCGAAAGCAAATTCTCAAACCTTGTTGATTACAGGGACTGGGCGGATGTTGCCGAAAAAGGTTATATTGGATTACAAGACCACGGTGATGATGTGTGGTTTAGAAATATTAAGATTAAAGAAATGTAAGAGAGCTTTACATATTCAATTGTCCGGTAAATTGTTATCATAAAAGAAGACAAATTGCCGGACATTTTTTTATATGAAATAATCTACACAATAAAAAACATCAAAAATGACTACTTCAAGAAGAAATTTCATAAAAAAATCACTCGCTGCAACATTCTCCCTGTCGGCTATTCCGGCCACATCACTGATTTCATCCGGATGCTCCGGTAAAAACATGTTTTTCAGTATCTCAATAGCAGAATGGAGTCTGCACCGGGCTATTCGCAGTGGAAACATGACAAACCTTGATTTCCATGTTAAAGCACGAAAAGATTTTAATATCGAAGCTATTGAATACGTCAACACCCTCTTTGAAAGTCATGACGAAAAATATTTACAAAAACTGGACAAAAGATGTAAAGACAATGATGTAAAAAGCCTGCTGATAATGGTTGATGCAGAAGGGAATCTGGGCAATACCAATACACAGGAACGTATAAAATCAGTTGAAAACCATTATAAATGGGTTGAAGCAGCCAAACTGCTTGGATGTCATTCAATCAGGGTAAATGCACGGGGAAGCGGGACAAAAGAAGAAGTAGCCGATGCAGCCATTGATGGATTAGGCCGGTTAACAGAACATGCTTCGAAAGAAAAAATCAATGTCATAGTCGAAAATCACGGCGGGTATTCCTCTATTGGCACCTGGCTGGCGAATGTTATAGAAAAGGTTAACAGTCCTTATTGCGGGACACTCCCTGATTTTGGTAACTTCCGGATAAGCAATGATCCGGAAAAATGGTATGACAAGTACAAAGGCGTTAAAGAATTAATGCCTTATGCTAAAGGTGTCAGCGCCAAATCACATCAATTTGACGAAAATGGCAACGAAGTCAACACCGATTACAAAAAAATGTTGAAAATAGTCAAAGATGCAGGATATACAGGTTATATAGGTATAGAATATGAAGGTTCGGAACTTTCTGAAGATGAAGGCATCATGGCAACAAAAAAACTACTTGAAAAAATAGGTAAAGAATTATCACATTAGCGGACTCCTTATCAATACATGTCGTACAGTAAATATACATTTTCACTCTTGCTCCTTTTTCTTTTCGCTATTTTTATTTTAGAAGGATGTGGCCGTTCCAAAGACAGAACAATGACGAATCAGGCAACCCTGTTTATCAAAAGCCCTGTCAAAACCGAGCGTCTGAATGAACCTGTTGTCATTGGAAGAAAGCAGATATACGCTCTGTTTAGGGGAATGTCTCGTCAAAAACGAATTATCGTAAGATCAACGGAAGGTAAAGCGATACCATGCCAGTTTGATGATATCAACAACGATGGCTTGTGGGATGAAATGGTTTTTCTTGTTAATATACCTGCCAGTGGTTTCGTAAAACTACTCCTCGAAAAAGCAGACATTGATACATATCCGGTTTTTCCGTCAAAAACGAACATCTCTTTTTTTAGAAAAATCAGCGGCACAGAAGAATTGACCGAAATTAAAAAGAAGACCATGGAAAACAAACACCCTTTTGACTGGGTGAATCCATATGTTTTTGAAGGGATTGTCTGGGAAAATGAAAACATCGCTTTTCGTTTACTCCTGGATGGCAGCAACTCTGTTGGTATTATAGGAAAAGAAAAAGGACATTTTTTATCTAAAAAAAATGCAGAATCATATGGCCATGAATTGGTAAAAATTGGAAATTCCACCGGGGCCGGTGGAATTGTCATGTATCATAAAGGTAAACCGGTTCGCCTCGGCGTGGGGACAGAAGAGCCATTTGACAATATTGACTCTGTCAAATTTGAATTTGTTACAGAAGGACCTGTAAGAGCAGTATTCAGATACACCTGTTATGGATGGAAGGTAAAGCCACATCCTGTTGATATTCAGCAGACCATAATCATCTGGGCAGGGACATATGCATATCAAAACCGCCTCATTATTTCCGGACATAAACGCAAAGAAATTCTGGGTGTCGGATATTCAAATATCAATAACGACCGTCCTTTGTTAAAAAAAGAATATCCTCCGAATGTTGTTGCCATGATTGCTCATGACAGACAAACACAAGACAAAAAAGAGTATCTTGGAATGGCAGTATTACTCCCCAAAGACCATTTTATTGATACAGATGTAGCACATGATGCAAGACAACATGGAATAACCGGTTCATACATTGCCAGATTTAACGCAACATACGATAAACCTATTCAATACCATTTTATTGCGGGTTGGGAAGGGAACAATAAAAAATTCAAAATCCTGGATGAGTACTTAAAGTATGTTGAAAATGAAGCAAAAAAAATGAATAATCCTGTAAAACTTTTTCTTGAAAATCCTTAAATATTAAAAAAAAATAGACTGGTAGTGAAAAATATTTGTGTGTTTTGCTCCTCAAGTGATGCTGTTGATGAAGCATATTTCAACTCAGCACGACAATTAGGCCATTGGATTGGAAAACAAAAACGAACCCTGATATTTGGCGGCGCTAATGTCGGCCTGATGGGTTGTATAGCTGACGAAGTAATGAACCAGGGCGGCAGGGTTATTGGGGTCATACCGGAACTCATAGAGGAAAAAAAAATTGCATACATCAAAGCAGATAAATTGATTGTAACAAAAGATATGGGTGAACGTAAAGCAAAAATGGAATCCCTGGCCGATGTATTTATCGTTTTGCCCGGGGGATTTGGCACACTTGATGAGGTATTGGAATTAATTACACTGAAACAGCTTGGCTTGCACCAAAAACCTATCATATTGCTCAATACAGAAGGTTTCTACAATTTCCTGATTTCACAGATAGAACATGCAATTGAAAAAAAGTTTATCAAAGAAGAATTTAAACAGCTTTTCTTTGTAGCTGGCAACACGAATGAGATTAACCAATACATTTCAAAATATAATCCCTCTGGTGCACATATAAATAAATGGTATAAGTCGTTACGATATCCCGGTAAGGACCTTAACCAGGTAATTTGATGATTTATGTATGATATTATTGGAGACATTCACGGTTATGCAGATGCCCTCGATAAACTTCTAATGAGTATGGGATATAAAAAAAACGCCGGAAGTTATACACATCCCTCACGGAAAGTTATTTTTCTTGGTGATTATATTGACCGTGGGCCTGGTATCAGAAAAACACTTCATATTGTCCGGAATATGCACGAAAACGGATATGCCCATGCAATTATGGGCAATCATGAATATAATGCTATTTGTTACGCAACCCGCAACCAAAACGGAAAATCACACCTAAGAAGGCATTCTTTTGTGAATTACATGCAACACGCCGATACATTGTTCTCTTTTTTTCTAAAAAAGAAGGAATATAAATCATTCATTTCCTGGATGAAAACCCTGCCCCTGTTTTTCGAAACTGAAGGAATGCGTGCAATACATGCCAGCTGGATTCATCACCACATTGATTACATAAAAGAAAATCTGCCCGAAAACAAACTAAGCCCGAATTTTTTAGAAAAATCAGTCAAACAGGATACAAGTGAAAATAATATTGTCCAGGACATATTAAAAGGCATTGAGATTGATCTGCCTAAAGGGCTTTATATGCGTGGACGTGATGGTTTGTACAGGAACAAATTCAGGGTGAAATGGTGGGAAGGAGCCTATGATAAAACCTACCAGGAAATGTCTGTCCACGATGGTAAAAAATTACCCAATACAAAAATTCCTGACAAGGACCTGAAATCAATTGATTTTTACAAAGAAACCGAACCGCCTGTATTTTTCGGGCATTACTGGTTTTATGGGAAACCTTCTGTCATCAGGAGTAATATTTGTTGTCTGGATTTTAGTATCGCGAAAAACGGAAAACTTGTAGCTTACAGATGGGACGGTGAATCTCAGCTCACAAATAAAAAGTTATTTTATCTTTAACGCCATCCGTCCACTCATAAAAAGGATAATTTTTGCCTCTCAGTCGAGACAAATAACGAAGAGTCTGTCAACAAATGGACTGCAAAGAATACAGTTGTCTGCTTCGAAAGTTTGTTAAAATAATATCCGAAGGATTTATACTGTTTCTTAGGATTTACGCATCCGTCATACCTTAAACAATAATATCTGTTAAGCTTTCCATTTTCATACCACGAGAGCCTTTAATGAGAATTGGAGTGCTTTTTAAAGGGGTATTTTTTAATGTATTTGCGAGGTCCTCAGTAGTTTGATAAAAACAAAAGTTCTGATATTTATCTTTGAGTTCGAAAAATAGTTTGCCGGCCAAAAAAACATTGGAAAATCCTCTTTCTTTAAGTAACTCCAAAATAGATTCGTGCTCATGAATTGAATCACTTCCTAATTCAAACATATCGCCTAAAACCGGGATGCCCTTAGTATCATTCATCATAAACAAATTGTCAATAGCAGCTTTCATGCTTGTTGGATTCGCATTATAACAATCAACAATGATTATTTTATTGCCTTTCCGGACAATCTGCGACCGGTTATTTTCAGGGGCATAGGTTTCAATAGCAACTTTTATCTTTTCATTATCAACACCGAAATATCGCCCAACTGCCACAGCTGCCATTACATTTTCGAAATTATAATTCCCAACAAGCCTTGTTTGGAGTTCAAGGGGCAAAGAATTCTCGCTGTCAATAAATTTACATCTTATATTCAGATAATCCGGTGACTGCATAATACTTCCCGTGATTTCTGCCCTGCTCTTTTGTCCGTAAGTAATTCGTGAAATATTCCGGGATAATTCAGCAAGTAATGAATTATCGGTGTTTACAAATATTTTTCCTCCGGTACAGCGAATATAATCATAGAGTTCCTTTTTGGTTTTTATAACACCTTCATATGAACCAAATCCTTCAAGATGTGCTTTTCCAATATTAGTAATGATGCCAAAGTTTGGTTTTGCAAAGTTGCAAAGTATCTCTATTTCTCCCTGATGATTAGCGCCCATTTCAACAATTCCAAATTCTGTTTCCGGTCGCATACCAAGTAAAGTTAAGGGGACACCAATATGATTATTAAAATTACCCTGTGTATAGTGGATATTGAACTTTTTATCTAAAACAGAAGCAACCAGTTCCTTAGTGGTTGTTTTACCGTTTGTGCCAGTAATACCAAGAATAGGAATATTAAGCTTGCTGCGATGATATGTGGCAAGAGTTTGTAATGCTTCAAGGGAATCGGAGACAAAAATGCATTTATCATGCTTTGATATTTGCTCATCATCAACCACAGCAGCTATTGCCCCTTTTTTTATTGCATCCTGTGCATAAAGATTACCGTTTGTCCTGTCTCCCTTTATACCAAAGAAAACATCGCCAGGTTTAATATTTCTGCTATCTATTGATATTGAATAATTTATGCCGTACAATGAATATATCTGCTGTATTTTCATATAATATCATTTGAGAACTTTCAAAGGTAATTTCTTGAACTATAATATAAAATAAATTTTTAAACTTTCTTTGATTTAAAAATAAAATTTTAATTTTGCGGCTCGCTAAGGCAGACTGTATAAATATGTGAAACTGCCTGATAAATAAATAAAATATTGTCTAACTTATTAAGAATTAAAAAAGGATTATTACATGACAGAAGAATCTATTAAACAAAAAAAACAGGAAGAAGTCAATGAAGAAATGACATCCCCGGAAAATCAAAACCTCTCTGAAAATCAAACAGAGAAACAAGAAACACCAGAAGAATCAAAAGAAGAAGGTTTTAACGGACAGGAAGAAAAGAAAAACGATTCCCGGGAATCCGAAGAAACCGAAATCCCTACACAAGAAGAAAAGACCTTAGAAGATACAAAAGAGGAAACAACACCAGAGGAAACCAGCCATGAAGAAGAAACTTCAAAACCAGAAGAAAAAGAAGTTGAAGAATCAAAAGAAACAGAATCCGATGATGTTGAAAATCAGGCTTTAAAGGAAGAAAAAGAAGTTGAAGAGTTGACAAAACCTTCACCTGAGCCATTAGAAGATTTTGACTGGGATGCAATCCACAAAAAAGCTGATGACTATCCGGCTTCAAAAAGGGAAGAATTGGAGCAGATTTATAATGATACACTTTCAACCGTTCAGGAAAAAGAAGTTGTTGACGGCACTGTTATAGCCAAAACTGCCCGCGACGTTGTAATCAACATTGGTTATAAATCTGAAGGAATAGTCAGTCTGAACGAATTCAGGTATAATCCGGACCTGAAAGTTGGCGACAAAGTAGAAGTATATGTTGAAAATAAAGAAGATAAAAGTGGCCAGCTTGTACTCTCACATAAAAAAGCACGCGCACTAAAATCATGGGACAGGGTAAACGAAGCGCTCGAAAAAGACGAAATTATCAAAGGATACATAAAATGCCGCACAAAAGGTGGTATGATTGTCGATGTTTTTGGAATTGAAGCTTTTCTCCCGGGCTCTCAAATTGATGTCAAGCCAATCCGTGATTACGACATCTATGTGGGGAAAACAATGGAATTCAAAGTGGTTAAAATCAACCATGAATACAAGAATGTTGTTGTATCCCACAAAGCCCTTATTGAAGCGGAACTCGAGCAACAGAAAAAAGAGATTATTGCTAAACTTGAAAAAGGTCAGATACTTGAAGGAACAGTTAAGAACATTACATCTTATGGTGTATTTGTTGACCTTGGCGGTGTTGACGGTCTTATTCACATCACCGACTTATCATGGGGCCGGGTTAATCATCCGGAAGAAATTGT
>CAZVTW010000275.1:0-4392 GCA_964629805.1 uncultured Bacteroidales bacterium
GCGTTTTTATATCTGTGGCGCCAAAACAGGATGCGTCGCCATAACCCATGTCATCAGCATAAATAATAACAAAATTGGGTTTATCTTTGTCTCGTCCGTCAGGAATATCTGATTCATGCTTCGTAGTGGTCTGTTGGCAACCTAAAACTGGTATCAATAGGCTGTACAGGCCAATTTTGACATAATTACCTTTATTTGTTGTCCTCATGGTAATGAATTGATTTGTTAACAAACTGCCAATTTATAAAAAATTTGCCGGAACACGAAAGGTATTATTATCCGGATGTGATTATTCGCTTTATCCTGTTATCCAGCGCTTCCTGGTCTGTTGCAAATGTAGCCAGTCCGGCCAGGTTGAGGAGTGTGTCTATGGCTATTTCTTCATGTTTGATCTTGTCAGACCATCTTGAATGTTTGGGAATCTTGCCATCCTCTTTAATGGCCTGATAATCATCTTCTGTTAAATCAGGAAACATATCATAGCAACGGTGTTCCCTGGCACGTTCAATCAGTTCAGCAGCATCTTTTGGCGGTTGATTTCTAAGGTTCAGGGCAAACTTCAACTCTTTTTCAGGAACATCCCACAGGGTATTCAGTCTGATATCCACCTCATTCACATTTTTTTTCAGTTTTACTGTGTAATTCTCATTCAATCTGTTTTTGAAAGGGGGTTTTAATGATTTTTTACCTTCTTTAGCCACTTTAACAGGCATCGTGAAAACATTCACCCCGGCAAGGTCTGCAAGCTGCTGTCCGCTTCTCATGCTGGCAGCTATGAGTTTGGTGGTTTTTTCGTTGTTCTCTGTCAGGCGGTTGATAATTCTTTGGGTCGACAGAGTTGCTTTCTCACCAATATATTTACCGTCTCCAAGTCCATTTTCAGATACATAGGCTCCGCAGCGGCCAAGAAATACATTCAAATAAGCCGGCTGGGTGAAAGCAGCAACAAGTGCATTCTGCCTGGCGCTGAATCCAAGGGTAAAATTGACCGGAATGCCATCTTCACGTAACTTTTTGGCAGCAATAAGACCTTCCGCTGTGTAAGGAACTTTAATGATAAATCGATGTGGACTTATATCATGATACCGCCTGCCATATTCGACTGAGGCATCTATATCGCGGGCAAAATCCGTATGAAGCTCAACACTTACTTTTGTGTCAAATTTCTCAACCAATTTTAATGCATGCCGCGCATTGAGGATAAAAGCGATTTCAATAACCCTTCTTTTGATGTCCAGGTCCTGAAGGATAAGATTCGCTTCTTTGATAAAATCATCATATATACCCTTTTGAATTTCTTTGTTAAGAAGTGTGTTGTTTGTGGTTAGCGCTGTAAACCCCGAATTCCATATTTCTGTGGCCTGATCCATATCTCCGGTATCAAGCCAGAGTTCAGTACCGGTTTTTTTTAAAGATTCCCAAAAGGCATCTGGTTCAAATTCATGGGACTTATCAGTGAGTTCAATACCTTTGGTGACAAATTCTTTGACCGTAATAATATGTGATTTCATAAAAAAAATTTAGGTTAAACAATCAGCTATTGCAGCTATAACAAGTTCTTACAGAAATATCTTTCATAATGATACAATACCCGTTAAGGTTTATTATGATTTGTACGCTGGAATTTTTATTCCAAACAAATATGTTTATTTAATAAAATTGCCGTCATAATAATTATAATTATTTCTCATAATTTTGCGATTTATTTCCTGTTTTTATAATTCCATTTTATTTTATAAATCGTATCATATACAGGAATAATAATAGAATCATTTTCAATTGTTAACCCATTAAAAAATAATTGCTCCCTACTAAAATGACTAATTGAATCAAATTGGTTTTCTTCAAAATTATCAACTTTTAAATCGTAATTCATATGATTCTTACATAATTTAAAAGTAGAATTACAGAAATACATGTGTCTTTGCATGTCTCTTGTACTTGTTTGAATTTTAGATAGATGCAACATTGAATCATTTATTTCGACAATCCCATAAATTCCATCAAAAATGATATTATTTGCATTTTTGTTTTTATCAGGATTAATATATGAATGCTGGATATATTTCTTATTCACAATATGCCATTTCCCTTTGTATCGCATATAGGAAAAATATCCATTTTTTTCATATTTAACAGCACCAAAGCCTTTTGATATTATTGTGTCGAGTCTGATATAATCAATTATTTGTAAATTTGTCCATAAATTTGTTGTTAATTGGTTTAATACTTTTTTTTTAATTCTAATTACATCAGGATTGTTGTATTCAAAATATTTTCTTTGACCATATATTGTCATTGTTGATATACAACTAAATATTATAATACATATTTTCAATTTTGTTTGACTTTTCATGTATTCTTGAATATCAATTGCCTTAAAACATTTTTTGTACTATAAAAAACATCTTGGATATATCAACATTTATATAAAACGTAAAAATCACCTGTAAAGTTTAGTTGAAAGTCCAGGTAAATTATGCCATTAAACTATAAAAACAGCCTGAGTTTTCAAAAGGATTTCATAACATTTCTTAAAGAAATTATTTTTTTATCACCTGACGATGATTTTCGGGCAGAAAAAAAAGTCCGCTTAGTTGGTCCTGCTGGTTAAAAACCGCTTTCATCTTCAAATTCTTTTTTGAATGCCGGCACAATATATACACTACTCTGAAACCCTGCTCGTTTGTCGTTGTTGTCTCAAGTTGTTTTTTAAATGGCCCGGCCATTTTTACAAGACCTGTATGTACCTGATCCAGGCGTTGCTCCGGCAGGGCTTCTTTTAGTGTTTCATCAAAATAAAGTATCATTTCATCAAACTCTCTGTTGACAAAATGGTTCAGAATTGTTTCCGCCAGATCTTCGATCCTGTTTTTTGGCATGGAGAAGACCATGAAATGTGACATTAAAACAAATAATAAAACGATAATTTTTTTCATGATGTATATTTTAAATCATTGGTAAATAAAACGAATAATTGTCTGAATAAGTTCTTTCGAAACCGGTATTTCAGGATTTGTATAGGTTGAAATATTATCCTTCCCGGACAAGGCGGAATTTTTCATCATATGTCCCATATCTTTGATAATTTTCAACTTTGCATGTTGACAGGCATTCCTGAGTGATTCAGCATCTTCAACCGGTATTTGTCTGTCATTCTGCCCGTGCAAAATAAGAACCGGGATGTCAAGTTTTGAAATTTCCATAGCAGGATCATACCGCAGCCAGGAAATGAGGTATGGTTGGACATCGGGGCGGAATATCTGATAAAGAGCAGGATGTACATCTTTCACAGTGATTCCGCTCATTAGCTGTTGTAAAATTTGCTCTCCTTCCATCTGAATCTGATAGCCCGATTTTTGCAATTGTTCGGTGATAATTTGGTCTGCCGGTCTGCCTGACCCGGCTATTGAAATAAAAAAATCAATATCCTGGCTGTTTGCAGCAACCATACCAATAAGAGAACCCTCGCTGTGCCCGATAACGCTAATTTCACGGAAGCTCACATCACGTTTCAGAAAATCAATCCAGTCAATAGCATCAAAAATGTAATGTTCAAATCTCAATTCTGATTCGGTCAGATTGGAGATCGCGCTCTCCCCTACTCCTCTTTTATCATATCTCAGGCTTGCCACACCTTGTTTTGCCAGTTCAACAGCAAGCATACGAAGCGCATTATTTTTGCCAGGCAAAAATCCGGAGTTCCCGTTCCGGTCGGTCGGACCTGATCCGGCAATGATGAGGGCTGCAGGCACCGGCGCTTTTCTATCGGGACGTGTAATAGTACCAAATAGTTTTCCACCCTGAACGTCAATCGAAACATTCTTCTGTAATATCCTGTTTTTTTGAGCGGCAATATGAAAGTCCGTGTCCGGTGTGAAATCATCAGGATGCTGATGATTATTCAAAAACAGGACTAAAAATATAATGAAAAGTAAGCTGTTCATACAATGTTTTATTTCGACTTCATAATAATCTAATTCTTAAATCCGGTTTAATGATATACTACATAAACACATCAGACCAGAAAGGTTTTATCCAAAAACCAGCCAATTTCTCGTCCTTATCAAAAACAACCCTGATTTCTTTTGTGCCTGATTCATCAGAGAAATATCCTTTTAAACGGTAAATGAGCAATTCCGGGCCTTTCGCTGTTCGCCAGACCTCAACAAAATGTATTGAATCCAGTGTTCCATATTTGTCCCTGATTCCCAGATAAAGTTTTTTCCGTCGTTCAGCAGACAATGCAGGAGCCATTTGTTCTGTGGCTTCAATGCCAATCATATCTGAAGAAAATGTTTCAGATAGCATTCCAACAGCGAATCTCTCTGCCTTTTTTTTCAGTTGGACATCAACTTCTGTGTTTTCAACATGCTCAAATTTCTTTGTACA
>CAZVTW010000275.1:4492-7770 GCA_964629805.1 uncultured Bacteroidales bacterium
CAATATGAATGAAAGGATTAAAGAGCCAGGTTTTAATTTTTAAAGCTCTGCTATGTTGATTATCTGTTTTCAATATCAGTAATTTTTTGGATAATATCATCAAGTATGTTTCGTACTGTCGGATAACTGAGTTTTAATTTTTGTGCCATCACCTTCAGGCTGCCGCTGCTTTTAACAAATTCCAGGATAAAATTTCTGTCTTCCTCATTCAGACTTGCCAGTACAGGTAAAGCGTACATTCCTGTTACTGTAGTTTCGCAATGTTCACAAAACAGGCTTTTCACCTGTAACCTCTCATGGCAACTTGGACATGTTAATGGAAGATTTTTATTCATTCATGTATTTTTAAACAAAGTTAAATATAAATTTAATAAAATTAAAAAATTTTTTAATGAAATTTATTTTTTTCTTAGATCGAAAACAAGACTTTGAAGAAACAAACTGTTTTTGTTAACTGTTTAGTTTGCTAACATCACCTGATTATACTAACTTAGACGCTTTTTAACAGATTAGTAATGTTCTTCTGGTATTTAAGAATTTAATAACAATAAGTATGAAAAATTATATTTGTCTTCTGTTAATTATTTCCTGTATTCAGGTTACAACCGGACAGGAAAATAATGTACTGCCGGATTTACTGAGAAACCGGTGGACGGCAGAATGGATTGCACATCCCGGTATTGAAGGGAATGAATATGCAGTTTGCCATTTCAGAAAATCATTTGAATTGGATAGAAAACCCGGTAAATTTATCATTCATGTTTCGGCAGATAACCGCTACAGGCTCTTTGTCAATAATCAACCAGTTTGTTTTGGACCAGTTCGTGGTGACCTGAAAAACTGGTTTTTCGAAACGGTCGATATTGCAGACTATCTGGAAGAAGGAAAAAATACCATTGCCGCACTTGTATACAACTTTGGCACATATAAACCTGTTGCTCAGATATCCGCACAAACAGCCCTGATTGTACAGGGAAATACCATAGAAGAATATGCTGTAAACACAGACAAATCCTGGAAAGTTATGCGAAATCCGGCTTATTCACCTGTCGAGGTGAAAAAAATGCATGATGTAAGAGGCGGTTTCCTTGCCGGCGCATGTGATAGTGTTGATGGTCATAGATATCCCTGGGAATGGGAAACAAAAGATTATGACGATGCAAACTGGAATACAGTTAAAGAATTATACAGGGGAGAACCGGTTGATTACGAGGCAGTACATCATTCACCCTGGCATTTGAAACAACGTACTATTCCATTTTTGGAAGAAAAAAGGACAGATGATTTTGAGACCGAATATCTCAGGGCATCAGTTGATGATCCCCCGTCAGGCCTGGAGCTTAAAGACCTGAACATACCGGCAAATCAAAAGGTTGAAATTTTACTTGATTCAAAATACCTGACAACAGGGTTTCCTGAAATCATAGTCAGCAGAGGAAAAGGAACAAAAATAAAAATCAGCTATGCTGAAGCACTCTTTCTCAAGGGGCAAAAGGATTCACTTGGAAATTTCATCGGGGAAGCGCAGTTAAAGGGAAATCGCAACATTGTAAAAGATAAAATCTTTGTTGGCTACCATGATGTTTTTATTGCTGACGGTGGAAAACACAGAACATTCAGGCCTTTATGGTTCAGAACATTCAGATATCTTTTGTTCGAAATTGAAACAGCTGATGAAGCAATTGTTATTGATGACTTTTACCATATCTTCACAGCTTATCCATTTCAGGGAAAGGCTTCATTTTCATCAGGTAATACGCTTCTGGACGATATATGGGATGCCTCATGGCGGACAGCCAGATTATGTGCCTGGGAAACTTACATGGATTGCCCTTATTACGAACAACTTCAATATATCGGAGATACAAGAATTCAGGCTCTTATATCTTTATATGTGGCCGGGGATGACAGGCTCATGAAAAATGCCATTGAGCAATTCAGACAATCAATGACTGAAGAAGGACTTACAAAATCTGCCTGGCCGGCTACGAATGCATCAATAATCCCGCCTTTTTCATTATTCTGGATATGCATGGTAAATGACTTTTGGTGGCACCGCGATGATACAAGCTTTGTGAAAAAACAAATACCCGGTGTATTACAGGTCCTTCGGTGGTATGAAAAACAAATAAACCCGGAAACAAACATGTTAGGAAAGATGCCACACTGGCATTTTGTTGACTGGCCAAAAGAATGGGCCTGGGACCCCGTTAAAAATACAGGAGGAGTACCACAAGGTGTTAAAATAGGAATGTCTTCGATAATTAACATGCAATTTGTTTATGCAACTCAAAAAGCGCTTGAACTCCTGGAGGCTTTTGATTATCATGAAGAATATGTGAATTTTAAGGCCATCAACAGGCGCATAAAGGAATCAGTCAACAGATATTTTTGGAATACTGAGAAAGGGATGTATTCCGATTCAGATGAAAGCCGGTCATTCAGCCAGCATGCAAATATCATGGGAATACTCACCGAATCTGTTCCTCTAAGTGATAAAAAAGAATTTATGAATAAAATACTGACGGATACATCACTTATACAGTGCACATTTTATTACCGGTTTTATCTTCAGGAAGCTTTGAAAAAAACAGGTATGGCTGATCAATATATTTCTCTGCTGAAACCCTGGAAAACAATGCTGGAAAACGGACTGACCACCTTTGCAGAAAAGCCGGAACCTACTCGTTCTGATTGTCACGCATGGAGCGCTCATCCGGTTTATGAATATTTTTCTGCCATTTGCGGGATTTCACCATCATCACCAGGATTTAAAACAGTCACCATCAACCCTCACTTCAATAAATTGGAACATATTCAGGCCGTGATGCCCCACCCTCTTGGAAATATAGAGATGGATTTAAAAAAAATCAATTCTGGTAAAATACGGGGAACCATAACTCTGCCCAAAGGCCTGAGCGGTGAATTTTTGTGGAAAGGTCAGCAAATGAAAATTTCAGGAGGCAAACTAGACATATCATTTTAGATTTATGACTCGTTCCTTTTAGATTTTTACTGTTTTTTGTCTGATAATCTAATTTTATCCTGAATAAAAAACAGTTTTCAATAAAACATTATATCTTTGAAGCCGGATATAAAAAAAATCGTTTTTAACAGTGGATTTGTCTTTGATAATCAACCCACAATATTCATACCCAATAATTAATTTTTAAAAACGATGTAAAGTTATCTAATAATCAACATATTAATAATGAAATTAAAATCATTGTTGTGAAAGTACATGAAGTGGAAGAAATAATTAAAACTAAAAAAATATC
>CAZVTW010000276.1:0-7740 GCA_964629805.1 uncultured Bacteroidales bacterium
AAATCGGATAATCTTTTGAATCACCTTATCAAAGAATTATGGAATGGTGAATTGTATAAAATTTTATCGATAAGCAGTTTTTTAAAATTTAGAAAAATATAAATTAAAATATTTATGAAAATAAAAAATTATTCCACATTATTTGTTTCAGCAGCTTTGCTTTTGGGCTGCAACCAGGATAACCGGGAAGAGAAACAAAAGCAGCAAAATGAGGAAAATTCTCCAAACATCTTATGGATAAACACCGAGGACATAGGCCCTGCCCTGGGCTGCTATGGCGATGAACAGGCAAAAACTCCTTTCCTTGACCAGTTAGCAGGTGAAGGTATTGTTTACACCAATGCTTATGCCTCCTCACCAATCTGTGCTCCCTCACGTTCGACATTAATCACAGGGATTCATTCCACTTCAATGGGCACACAACATTTGCGTTCTGAAGTACCAATGCCTGAATCGTTGAAAATTCTGCCAGAAATAATGAGTGCTCATGGTTATTATTGTATTACCACACATAAAACAGATTATAATTTTAGCCCCCGGGGCAGGTGGGATGAGATAAATGACAGTGTATTCTGGAAAGTGAAGGAAACCGGAAAACCTTTTTTTAGTATGGTTACCATTGGGTCAACACACGAGGGCAGAACAAACAGTCATAAAGATTTTTTCAATGAAGATGATTTCCGCCACGATCCGTCTGATTTCGAATTACCACCTTATGTGCCCCAAACCGCGGAAATGAGGGCTATATATGCCAGACAATATGACCTGATAACAAAAATGGACAAAGGTTTTGGTGAAATCATCGACAATCTTAAAAAGGACGGTCTGTATGACAACACGATTATCTTTTTCTTTTCAGATCATGGATTTGGCCTGCCAAAAGGAAAAAGGTGGCTGTTGCCGACCGGATTGAAGGTTCCACTCATTGTGCGTATTCCTCAAAAATACCAGGGCATGGCTAACAGTGACCCTGGAACAAAAAACAATCGACTTGTAAATTTTCCTGATTTTGCCCCTACTGTGTTAAATTTGGCTGGTTTGGACATACCCGAGTATATGCAGGGAACGCCTTTTTTGGGTGAAAAGGAATTTGAAACTAAAAAAATGCTCTATGGTTCACGTTCCAGAGCAGATGATGTGTACGATATTTCCCGCTCAGTATTTGATGGTAAATATTTTTACGTAAAACATTTTCTTCCTTATTTGCCTATTATTGAAGATGCTATGATTTTTTCATCAAGGAAGAGAAGCGTTACGGAGCTTAGAAAAGAAGCGAAGCAAGGAAACGAACAAGCCAAACAATTTTTCCTGCCCAAACCTGCTGAGGAGCTGTATGATATTCAGGCAGATCCACATCAAATGAACAATCTTGCCTCAAATGCTGACTTTAAGCGAATTATCGAAGCAATGAGAGATTCCCTGAAAAGAAAAATATTGTCAACCCGTGATGCCGGCCTTTTAAATGAAGCTGAAATGCTCAGACGCGCAGAAGGTTCATCACCTTATGAATATGCCCAAAGCAGGGATTATGAAATTGAAAAAATTCTGCAAACAGCCTGGAAAGTTGGCATTGCTGATGTTTCATTTGACGAGTTGAAAGACCCTGATTCGGGTGTCAGGTACTGGGCATTGGAAAATTTCATAGCGCAGCACGATTCCCTGGATATAACGCCATCACAATTCGAATTTCTTCTTGATGACGAATCCCCTGTCGTACAGATTAAAGCTGCTGAATTGATGTGTTACCTGGGTGATAATCAAAAGCCAACAAAAGTAATGGCCGGCCATCTTGATGCCGGTAATGAATATTTGGCCTTACAGGCAGCCATCAGTCTGAGAAGGATTGGCGATAGAGCAAAACCGGTAATACCTGAAATCAGGAAAGCCATTGAAATGTATAGTGGCGACGTATGGGGCCGTTACAGAAACTGGTTTGCACCTATGTTTATTGGTATGGCACTTGACCAGGTCATGATAAATTGCGGGGTGGTTGATGAAGAAACTATCGTTAAGCAAACATTGTGATATTGAAGGACATGAAAATGTTTGTCCTCTTATTCTTTGTCCGTAGATGACGATAAATAATTATTTTTCAATTAATTGAGTGTTTTGTTTGTCTCAACTGTATTGAGATGGATGGTTTCTCTGTTAAGATTGAAGATTTAGCTGATAATCAATGATGAAGTTTTCATCCTCTGCCGGTTAGAGACAGGTTATATGCATCACGAGACTTTAGATTTTGTGGATACTTGTCAAAAGATCGGTATATCATGATCAGATCATTCATTGACTGTTTCATATATCTCTTTTGCAAGAATTGGGAATACGGTTTCCTGAAATTCCTTATCATCCATATATCTGGTGACGATTTCATCGTTATCTGATATTCGCTGAATCATGAGATTTTCAATTAGTTTTTTTATACCCAATTCAAATTTGTCAAGAGGATTTGCTGTGGCAGTCTGAATAATAGTATCATTATTGACTGCCTTTTCTTTTATCTGCTCAAAGAATAATCTGTCCTCTTCAGAAAAATTTGTTCCAAATTTTTCATTCAACACTTCAATTATTTCGGATAAAGGTTTTTTCTCATCTTTTGCTTTTCCTGTACCTACTGCTGTCAGACTTTTCACGCCGTAAGGTTCTCTGTCTTCCATCACAATAGAGCCTGACATGATTCTTTCTGTCCTATAGTATTGAAGAGAGATTTCATCTTCCGGTTTTATTATTTCAATATCCTTTTCTGATGGCAGATTGGGGATGAGGTACCTGCCAAAACTATACAATTTCTCATGCTCAGAATCAGAAAATGGCAATATCTGACTGATGAATGAATACAGACGAATATAAGCAGACAATTTATCTTTAAACAGCTTTCTTTTTTCTTCTTCCAATCCTTTATATCTGTCTTTTGCAGGTTGAATATGCTTATTTAACCTTGCATGGTCAGCTTGTGTTTGTTTGTCAATTGATTTATAAAATATCTGTGTAAAAGCTTCCACTTCAGACCAGAAATAAACCTGTAATTTGTCTAATTCAAATTTAATTTCTTCCAGCAGCGCAGGGTCTGATTTTTCGTATAAGGTTGTAGCATCATAATAAGGTTTAAAAGCTTGGTAAATATCATCATGCTTATTTACAAAGTCCAATACAAAAGGTGATTCCTTGCCCGGGTAAAAGCGGTTCAGGCGGGACAAAGTCTGTACTGCCTGAACTCCGTCAAGTCGTTTGTCAACATACATCGCGTGAAGTAATGGTTGGTCAAAACCAGTCTGGTATTTACTGGCAACTAAAAGCACGTTAAACTCATTGGTGTCAAATTTTTCAGGTAATTGTGCTTCGCTTATTGGTTTACCGGTAACAGGGTCAATGTTCATTTTTGGTTCTGTATATTCAACACCATCATCAGGATTGGTTAATGAACCACTAAATGCGACCATCGGACGAATGTCGGAATAATTGTTTTTTTCCACCACGTCCATCATCCACTTTTTCTTCTTTGGTTTCAATGAACATATAATGCCCAATAATGTCGAAAAAACGGTCTTTTTGTAAGGTTTCTTCCCAAAAATAACCTGTACGATGTCCTGATGGATGGGGTGGATTTCCTGCACCACATTGAACTTCTCCCGGATTATCTCCCCGGTTAAAAGGCAGGAAAAAAAGTGTTGTCTCCATTTAAACGGGTTGTCATGTATACTTCGTCAGGGTCAACTGCAAAATGAACAACTGCACGTTTTTTAAATTGAAATAATGGTGCTCTCCAATCCCGGTCATTTTTGTATTGCTTGACTGCATGACGCCAGTTTTGTCCAGTCACCGGATTTTTAAGTTCACAGGTTGCTACTGGCAATCCATTCAAGCTAAAAAGCAAATCAATGGTGCTATTATCACTTGGGTGGCAGGGAACCTGACGGGTTACGGTCAATTGGTTTTTATTGTATAACTCAACGACTTCGGGATTTAAACCATGGGCAGGTTTAAAAAAGGCCATATCAAAGGTTTTACCATAGAATTTGAACCCATGCCGTAAAATATGAAGCGTGCCTTTTACATTTAATTCTTTGGTTAGCGTAGTAACGATTTTCTCATTCAATTCTTCACCGTGAAGTTTTTCCATTTGAGCATACAAACGAGGCTGAGAAGATTGAATAAAATCAATAAACCGTGCCGGGAAGATGGCTGTTTTTTTATTCCATTCGGTTAAATCACCTTTTGTCCATCCCGACTTTTCTAAAAGGATTTGTTCAATATAGGATTCAAAGTTCTGCTCTTTTGTTTTATTGATGCTCATCTTGTAACTGCTTTTTTAATTTTTCACCTTTTGAAGTAAGCCGGTATTTTTGATTTTTGCTTTTAGGTTTATCCGGAATGGTCATTTCAATGAATCCCTTTTCTAAGGCAGGTTCTAAATAGTTTTCTGCAAAATGCGACCTGTTTCGAAGATCAAGTATTTTCATCATGACTGGCCTGCTCATTTCATCATGTATGATCAATAATAACCTATGCGTTAAATCATCTATATTCTTGAATGCTATTCGATTATCATGTATGGTATCATGTATGGTCTCATGTATGGTATCTTGGTCGGTTGCCTGGTCGGTAAATGATGATTTTCACCCCTTCATTGAGGTCAAAAACTGGTTTTTTTAGCCCTGCTTTTGCAGTTAAACCAAATATTTCGCCCATACCAGTTCCAAACTGCTCAATGTACCCTGACTGATATAACACTTCTGCAAGCCTTGGATTATACGGATAGGAGCCATGGTCGGCTTCCAGCTTTTTTGCATTTAACTCCCGTGGAAGTTGTCCCGGGTTTTTTACTTCCAGGCGGTCTTGAAACAGCCACACTTCTACACTTCCCTTACTGTTATATTCGCGATGGGCAATGGCATTTACAATGGCTTCTGCAACCACGGGACGTGGAATCTCATAAGCTACAGGCGCCTGGTTGCTTTCTTTACGTGTACCTACAGAAATATGAATCTTTGACAGCACAAAATCAATTGCTTCAGTTATTTGAGTAAAACATTCCCTTTTATTACAGCTTGTGCAGGGATGGGTTTTTCCACTCTTTTACCATGAAAATGGGCACATTTTACAATGGCTGTGGGAAAATATTTCTGAGGGTTATCGGTAAATGCAAGCAAGGTTGCATGATACAGTTTCTCCGAGTCATTTAATAAATCGAGATGGGTAAGTACTTTTTTAAAGAACCAATGTTAACATGTAAATTTTGTTTCAAAATGCATTTTTATTCTTATATTTGAAAAAAAAATCCGGAAAACATGACGATAAGCGTATATTTAGTGTCCATTCATAAAGTCGAAAAGTCCATGAATTTCTCCAATTAATACAATTCAACTTTTTATCGGACAGTAGTGATTAAAAACCTAATAAGTCGGTTTAAATAAAAGCCGAAAAAAGATTCGAAAAAGTGTAACTACTTTTTACCTAAGTTGAGCGGTTTGAACGAAGTGAAAAAGCGCTTTACTTAGGTATAACCCCGACTTAGAAATTGTTGGTTTTCACCGAATAGGTGAAGGTGAAAACCTTACAATTTGTTTGTCCCCGACACTTCGTGCACGGGGCAGGCAGTGAGCGAAAATAGCTCAATTTGGGTTTTATATTTTTTTAAAAAATGCCAATATATTCTATAAAAAAAAATGTTTGGAATAATATTTCATATGCTTTTACAAATTATAACATTTCTAAAATATGAATAATAAAATAAGCATACTCTTTATTTTGCTGGGTTTTTTATTACCAGTGAATTCCTTTTCACAAGAAACATATTTCAAAAACAAGCCCGTAAGCTTCGACTTTGAAATTGAATCCACACACGAAACAGCCAATGAGAATCCGTTTTTGGATTATCGGCTGAATATGATCTTTACAAATAACAAAGAGAAGTTTGTTGTTCCGGGGTTTTATGCTGCTGATGGTAATGCAGCCAACACAGGTGCAGATAAAGGCGGTGTTTGGAGGGTGATTTTTTCCCCGCCTTTTTCAGGTGACTGGGAATACGAAGTATCCTTTAAAAAAGGCGCGGGTATTGCTGTTAGTGATGACCATTATACAGGTAAAACAATTGATAAACATCACGGTACAAAAGGTTCGTTGAGTGTAAAAGAACCACCGGGGCAAGGCACTTTTTTTGAAAAATCAGGATCACTTGTTTACAACAACAGCCGCTACCTGTATACAAAGAATGGCAATCCCCTGTTAATTTTCGGTACCAACTCACCGGAAAATTTTCTGGCATACGATGACATTGACAATACCTATTCAGCGGATCCGGACAGGAATTATATAAAATCATGGGAACCACACGAAAAAGACTGGAAAAAGGGTGACCCGACCTGGAAAAACGGAAAGGGAAAAGGAATTATTGGGGCACTGAACTATCTGGCTTCAAAAAATATGAATGCCATTTACCTGCTTACCCTGAACATAGACGGGGATGCCAGAGATGTTTGGCCATTCTTAAGTCATCATCGAAAAGATTTTAAGAGATATGATGTGAGTAAACTGGCACAGTGGGATATCATTTTTAGTCACGCCGAACAATTAGGGATTGTCATAGAGGTTATTACCCAGGAGCAGGAAAATCAGTTATTACTGGATGACGGATATACTTTGTGCGAACGAAAACTCTATTACAGGGAATTGATTGCACGCTTTTCCTATCATAACAATATCATTTGGAATATTGGAGAGGAGAACGGGTATGCCGGAAGTTTCCCATATGGACAAAATGATCAGCAACGATATAGCATGATTCGTTATATCAAGGAGAACGATCCTTACAAACATCCTGTTTTAATGCATACCTATCCGCACTCAGAAGAGCGGGACATCATTGTAAACCCGCTTTTAAGGTTTCCATACTTTGACGGGCTGTCTATGCAAATAGGAAATGTAAACAATGTGCATTTCGACATAAAGAAGTGGGTTGAAACTTCTGCAGAAAACAGACCCTGGATTATACTCATGGATGAAATCGGCCCCTGGCAAACAGGAACAAAACCTGACAGAGAAGATGAAGAGCATTTTAATGAACGCAGTACTGTTTTATGGCCTTCGCTTTTGGCAGGCGCTTCAGGTGTTCAGTGGTACTTTGGCTGGTACACCTCACCCCATGATTTGAATGCTGAAAACCTGAGAAGCAGAGATAATATGTGGGAACAAACTGCACATGCCAGGACATTTTTTGAACGTATTGATTATACAGATTTTCATAGTTCAGACCAACTTATTTCTGTCGGGAATAACCATTGTTTTAGCAAACCGGGCAAATCTTATGTGATATATTTAAAACATGGCGGAACTACAAATGTCGATCTGAGAAATGTTGAAGGTGAATATTCGGTCATGTGGTACAATCCTCGTGAGGGGGGTGACTTTAAAACAGGAACAACAAAAACAATAAAAAGTGGCAAATGGGAAAATATCGGATTTGCTCCGAAAGACAAATATAGAGATTGGGTTGTGTTGATTCAACGTGTAAAGTAAGAATTTTTTGCAGTAAGAATTTGTTGTTTATTGACAACAGTGGAGACTTCTGAATTTTTTTTCCAATAACAGTTCGCTTATTGAACATTTTTCCACCCAAAAAATAAATATTTCCTCTAATTCTGAACATATTCTTAATGGTTTTTATTAATGATGGCTTATTTTTGTTTCTGTGTGTCAAAAACTATAATATGTTCAATTAAATCTTATCATTGAAAATTATGA
>CAZVTW010000277.1:0-7706 GCA_964629805.1 uncultured Bacteroidales bacterium
TATCCATTTTTAGTCATGTATAGATCATATTTTTCTTTTACTCCCTGTGAAATAAAATCGTAATCAACTGGCTTTTGATCAGGTGTATACGGTATTCCAATCCCCCCGCCGAGGTTGACAAATTCGAAACGAATATCCAGCTTCTTTGATATCTCAGCCACAAGTGAAAAGAGTATTTCTGCTGTCTCTACAAAATAGCTTTCATCTAACTCATTGGAGGCTACCATTGTATGTAGACCAAACCTTTTCGCTCCTTTTTCTTTGGCTTTTTTGTAACCTTTAAAAAGTTGTTCGCGCGTAAAACCGTATTTTGCCTCTTCAGGATGCCCGATGATGACATTTCCTTCTTTAAGAGCGCCGGGATTGTACCGGAAACAAATAAGCTCCGGAAATTTTACAATCTTATCAAGAAAATCGATATGCGAGATGTCGTCTAAATTTATGACAGCGCCAAGTTCGGATGCCTTTTTATATTCATATTCCGGTGTATCATTCGAAGTAAACATAATTTCTTCACCTATGAGACCGGATTTTTCAGCCAGAACAAGTTCACCATAAGAACTGCAGTCTATTCCACATCCCTCCTGGTGTAACATTTTCATTAAAAACGGATTTGGAGCTGCTTTAATGGCATAGTACTCTTTAAAACCGGCATTCCATGAAAAAGCCCGGAGTAATTTTCGGATGTTGGAGCGTATGGCCTGCTCATCATAAATATGAAATGGTGTGGGAAATTGTTTAATAATGTCGTCTATCTGATTCTTAGATAAAGGAAATTTTTTTTCAGTCATAAATAAAATTGCTTTGCTAATTTCTATATAAAAAAAGTAATTTATTGAATTTAAAAAAGAATTAAGGCGTTGCAGATTTTGGGAAACGAGCTAAAAGCTCATCACTGAGTATTCCATGAGCGATTTCTTCAACTTCACCAGTCATATTGATATTGAATTTATTATCTATTGACAATTTAAGTGCCCCGCCCTGCATGTTAACAGTCATATTTCCATTGGTTATCCCTTTTTTATACATGACAGCCCCTACCGCACATGACGAACTTCCTGAGGCCAGTGTATAACCAGCGCCACGCTCCCAGATAAGTATTTCCACAAGGTTTTTGTTAACAGGTTTGACAAATTGTACATTAATCCTGTTGGGAAATTTTTTGTGTGACTCTATCTCAGGACCGAATTTTTTAATCTCTTTAATATTAAGTTTGTCTTTGACAATAACACAATGTGGATTGCCAACACTGACACAATTGATTGTATAAGTTTTGTTCTTCAACTGTAGAATCTCATCCAGACATTCCGATTTATCAGACAACACGGGTATTTTATCCGGTTTAAAGGTGGCTCTGCCCATATCAACCGAGATGAGAGAAGCCCTGTTTTGCTTTTTAGCTGTTACCCTTGACCTGACTAAGCCTCCCGGCGTTTCAATCTGAAACTCTTCTTTTTTGGTATATCCCCAGTCGAAAAGGAATTTGCTGAAAATTCTCAGTCCATTTCCGCTTTTCTCAGCTTCCGAACCGTCAGGATTTAAAATTTTCAAACCAAAATCTGCTTTCCTGGCCTGTGTTTTAAGAAGTATGCCATCTGATCCAATCCCGAAATGGACAGAACATATTCTTTTTATTGCTTCTTTGGTGAGATCAATTGTCAGGAAATCTTCATCCAATACAAGATAATCATTTCCAAGACCGTGTGCTTTAACAAAAAAATTCTGTTCCATGCCATTTCGTTTTTAAAAACCACAAAATTAATAAAGAATTTATAAATAATGTTTTTTTGTATAATTTTAGGGCCGAAAATCTTTTTATGGGTTTGATGTGAGATAAACTTTACAGAATATGAAGGTTATTTCTTTTCAAATCCGCAGACAACAGAAACAAAAAAATAGTAAACACCTAATATCCGCAAGTATTATTTCTTTCATCCGCGAATTACACGGATTAAACGAATTATATTCACCCAATTGGGTGAATAAAAATTTGCGAAAATTAGCGTAATTAGCGGATAACAATATAAACATGCGGATTTTAGGAAACAACAATTTTTCCGGAATGAAAACTAAAATTACAAGTTCATTATTTGAACTCATCAAAAATATGGGGGCAAATGATAAATCTGCCCTGATAATACAAAGTGTCGTGATTTTCCTGATCATCATCACGCTAGCTTATTTAGCTAACTGGGTGACAAAAAAAGTCATCAAAGTTGTTGTCCACCGCATAATCAAAAAAACCAAAACAACTTATGATGATACTTTACTCCGGCATAAGGTTTTTACTAAAATCAGTCACCTTGTGCCGGCAATTATTATCCACTATTCAATTGAACTGGCATTTCCCAATCTATCGCAACTTGTTCATGTGATACAGGCAATGACCTACATTTATATGATTCTTGTCGTCATGCTTGTTATTGATTCATTCCTGAATGCATTGCTTGACATATATCAAACCTTTGAGATATCAAAAGAAATCCCGATTAAAGGGTATGTACAGGTTCTAAAAATAGTCATTTATTTTATTACCATCATCCTTGTACTTTCAGTTATACTGGGAAAATCACCAATTTATTTCTTTACCGGACTTGGTGCTATTGCTGCCATCTTACTCCTGGTGTTTAAAGATACAATTTTAGGATTTGTTGCCAGTATTCAGCTTACTGCTAATGATATGGTCAAACCCGGGGACTGGGTTCAGATGCCCTCTGAAAATGCTGACGGAGATGTCATGGATATTTCTGTGACTACGGTGAAAGTACGCAACTTTGATAAGACCATCACAACCATTCCTACCTATCATATGGTTTCTCAACCCTTCAAAAACTGGAAAGGAATGACCCTTGCCGGAGCCAGAAGAATGAAACGTTCAATCAATATCGACATGAAATCTGTTGGATTAAGTTCAGAGGAAATGATTGAAAAATTTAGCAGGATTCATGTTTTGAAAGACTATATTAAAAAGAAAAAAGAAGAAATTGATAAGTATAATGAAGAGCACAACATTGATCGATCAAGCCGTGTAAATGGCAGAGCAATTACAAATATCGGCACGTTCAGGAAATACCTGGAGCTTTATTTACAGAACCATCCGATGATTAGAAATGATTTGACAATGTTGGTAAGACAGTTACCTCCATCGGAAACCGGTATCCCAATTGAAGTGTATGCTTTCATCAAAGACCCGGCATGGGCTGCATATGAATCCATACAGGCAGATATTTTTGATCATATCCTTGCGGTTATCCCGGAATTTGGTTTACGCGCTTATCAAAATCCTTCAGGAGAAGATTTTCAAAGCCTTGCCAGAGAAAATATTGAGTGAATTTTATTTAGAATATGGAAAATAGATATATACCTTAGCCATTGATATTGAATAATTCTTTTACGAAACAAGTATGACACGAACTACTTATGAGTGTTTTTGGTAAAAACCATAAAAAAAATAACACATTGCATGAATTTCCTGGAGATTTTCTGCATGAAAAAAAATATTTAGACTTCGCTCCTGTTGCTTTATATGTTACTGATTTAGAAGGAAAAATTTTTCTCTGTAATCAAAAATTCAACGAATTAACCGGCATACATGCAGATAAAAAACACCCCGTAAATTACATTGATTTTGTATACAATCAGGATATTTCATATGTTGAAAAGGAAAAAAAACATAAACTGTCAGAAAAGAAAGAATGGAACATTGAGTACAGGATAATAGACAAAGATATTATAACATGGGTCAAAGACATTTCAAGTGTTGTTAAAAATGAAAAAGGTGAAATAACCTCATATTGTGGAAGCCTCACAGATATCACTGAGAAGAAGATGAAAGAGACAGGCTGCGCTGAAAATTCAGAAAAATACAAAGCCCTGGTTCAGGCGACCGGTCAGGCTGTTGCTATTATCAGACGAGATGGCCTGATATTATATGTTAATGATTTAGCTGCACAAATTCTGAACAAAAAACCCATTGAAATAGAATCACATACGATATGGAATTTTGGCGATTCATGTCAGAAAATTTTTGATCCGGATGATATTACGGAAGTGGTCAATTCAGGAATACCCAGAAGTAAATCAGCTTCATTAGAAGACGTCTCATCAACCGGATATTTCGAGATAAGATACTGGCCACTTAGCAATAGTGATGGTTCAATTGATTCAGCATTATGTTTTATTATTGACAAAACAGAAGTCAGGCAGGCTGAAGAAAATCATAAAAAAATTCAGCAGCAGTTCAAAGCAGCTTTTGAATCATCTGTGGTTGGCATTGCGTTTGTCAATCCGGATGGAATCTATTCCCATACGAATCCGGCATTTGAGTCCTTTCTCGGGTATGAATCATTTGAACTTGAAGGGAAATCATATGCAGAACTGACCCATCCTGACGATTTTGAAATGGATAGTGATTTAATGGATAAGCTGGTACTTGGCAAAATTGCCTATTACCACCTCGAAAAGCGTTATCTTCATAAATCAGGACGGTATGTCTGGGCTCATATTTCCGTGACCCTGGTCAGGGATGAATATAAAAAACCACTACATTTTCTATTGCAGGTTCAAAACATACATGATAAAAAAGAAACTGAAACAGCATTGGTTGAAAGCCAGGACCGCATACGACAGATGATTGAACTTCTGCCTGCCATTGTCTATGAAATGAACCTGGACGGAATAATAACCTTTATCAACAAAAAAGCATACCAGATTACCGGATATGAACCTAAAGATTTTGAACAAGGATTTACAGGAACTGATCTATTTATTGAAGAAGACAGAATGCGTGCACGAAATAATATCAGACTTATTATCAAACAAGGCCTTTTAAAAGAAAATGAATATATTGCCAAAAGAAAAGACGGTTCCACCTTTCCTGTATTATCAACATCAGTACCTATTATAAAAAATGGCAAATGCATTGGTTTACGGGGGATACATATCGATATCACTGATCGAAAAAAATATGAGCAGGAATTAATAGAGCACCGGCAAATGCTGAACGAGGCCCAGACAATTGCTCTTATAGGGAGTTTTAATATTAACTACCAGAAGACTGAATTGAAATGGTCTGACAACCTCTATCGTTTGTTGGGTTATAAAAAAGGAGAAGAAAGTCCGTCGCTGAATCTTTTGTACTCTCACATTTTCAATGAAGACCAGCAAAAAACAATTCACTGCATCGAACAATCAATTCATAAAGGAATAAACAATTCGATAGAATTCAGATATACACCGAAAAATAAAGATATTCATTTCGGACGAATTATACTGCGTGTATCCAAAAATGAGAAGGGTAGGATATTAGCGCTAAATTGCACCTTCCAGGATATTACCTATCAGAAAAAAAACGAAATTGAGCTGATAAACGCCAAAGAAAAGGCAGAAGATGCAGACAGACTGAAATCAGCCTTCCTGGCAAATATGTCGCATGAGGTAAGAACGCCAATGAACGGAATAATTGGATTTTCAGAATTGTTAAAAAGGCAAGGTGTTGGTGAGAACAAACGGCAACAATATATTGATTTGATATCAACGAGCGCTCATCACTTGCTTCAGATCATCAATGATATTATTGATATATCAAAAATAGAGGCAAATCAAATGGCGCTTAATCCTGGAGCAGTCCGAATAAATAAAATCCTTGAAGAACTTTATCTCATCTTTAAGACACAGGCAGAAAAACTTGAAAAATCTCATTTGGAAATTCGCATGGTGAAAGCTCTGGAAAACTCTGAAGATAATGCCATTATTGATGAAACGAGATTAAAACAGATTTTATTCAATCTGGTCGGGAATGCTATCAAATTTACAGACCAGGGGCATATAGAATTCGGATATATGCTGAGAGATAAAAACATTATTGAGTTCTATGTTCAGGATACCGGGATTGGCATTAGTCCTGAGAAACATACATTTATTTTTGACCGGTTCAGCCAGATAGACTTTTCCGAATCCAGGGAATTTGGCGGTACAGGGCTCGGTCTTTCTATTTCCAAAGGCCTGGTTGAATTGATGGGTGGCACAATTAACGTTGATTCACAGAAAGGTAAAGGTTCTCGCTTTTACTTTATTCTGCCTTTTAATAAGGTCGAAAAACAAGTAGCAGGTAACACACCAAAGTCGAAGGAGATAGAAACCAGCCATTGGCAAAACAAAACTGTTTTGATTGTTGAAGATGATCCGACAAGTGTTGTTTTCCTGAAGGAAATTCTTTCACAGGCCGGTATCAATACTGTTGAAGTGAAATCAGGGCCTGACGCTGTAGCATACTGTAACAAAAATCATCCACTTGATTTGGTGTTGATGGACCTTCAACTCCCGGGGATGAGCGGATATGAAGCAACAAAGCAGATAAAGCAGATTCGGCCCGGGTTACCTGTCATCGCACAGACAGCTAATGCCCTGCCCGAAGATAAATCCAAAAGTCTGAAAGCTGGCTGCAATGATTATATTGCCAAACCAATAGAAGAAAAAAAGTTTATCGAACTGCTGAATAAGTATTTATCATAAATGTTTCCACTTTGACCTTATACCCGGGACGATGAATGAGTGCCATTTTTCCTGTCACCATCATATGCACATGTCAATCTGATTCGCCGGCTGGCGAAAAGGAATCTCATCTTCCTGTCATCACATCCCTACTATTGTCCTGGCCCGTTCATAACCCTGATAAAATTCTGGTTGTGATTCGCGAAACATGAGCATAATATTATCCATTCTGTTGCGAAGCAGATCATTACATTCATCAAACAGGTTATCAAGGGTTTCAAGGGTCACATATTTTTTGTTTAGTATATGCCGCGGCTTGCCTATCAAAGCCTGGAATTCATCAAGCGAGGTCTGTATCTCATCACATACATCTGCGGTTACCCCAAAATCAGCCAGTTCATTAAGTGAAGTGCGTGCCTCATTAAGTACACGTTTTACAACAGCATCCATATCGGCATCTTTCGTCTGGATAATATCCGACTTACTGACCTTCACCTTTTCAGCCAGGTCGGTATCGCCTTTGTCATAGGCATAAGCCTGCAATGCCCCTGAGAGTGAAGATAGTTTCACAGCTATGCCGGTTTTCAGGGCATCTTTGCGGTCACTAACACTGACGCCGGCCCGGGCTGCTTCAGACTTCTCCGTGATGCGGGAGATAAGCTCATCAACATTATTTTTGTAGGTTGTTACACGTGGAATAGCCGACCATACGCCGGTTTGTTCATCAAGATATGCCTGGACGGCCAAAAACATGTTGAAATAAATTCCTTGTTCTTTATTCATATCATTTATGGTTTTAACGATTAAAAATATAACATAAAAGGTCACTACTTAGCTATATAATAATTTTCGTCATTATTTAGGAGTATGTCATGAGATTCCTCCCTCCGGTCGGAATGACAGGCTGAATTGTTTTTGGATGTTGGTGTGGGAAATGCGGCAAAGCCGCATTTCCCACACCAACATCAACAATTATTGACTAGTGTCATTCCGACCGAAGGGAGGAATCTTTTCGTCAAATTGAGCTCCTAAGTAGTTACCATAAAAGTAATAATTATGATATTGTATCCAAATATTCTAAAAAGAAATTTGGTAAACCTGGGTTTAACTTAAGGTTTGATGCGAAATAAACTGTACAGAATAAACGAAGTTGTTTTGCTCTTTGCCAAGGCGCAAAAACTCTTGCCCCGGATTTCAAATCGGGGGCGAATAGC
>CAZVTW010000278.1:0-7617 GCA_964629805.1 uncultured Bacteroidales bacterium
GCGGATTTTAGGTAAACTATAACTTACTTACCCACTATATTTAACATAGAACCTTCATTTTAGAAATTTAAGTAATATTTTAAAGATTCGGTGTTTATATTTTTGCATTTTAATAGTTTTTCTCGTATTTTTGAAATAAATTGTGAAAATTACCGAATGACATTTTTGTATGAATTTTCTGATGAAAGGCTTTATTTGTTTTCTGTTGCTCACATCAGTTTTTCCGTCCTTTTCCCAAAACTTGGTTTTAATACAGGGAAACATTGCGGATAAGCGTAATAATCCCATTGAAAATCTTCATGTTTATGTCAAAAAATCCGTTCAAATATCTACATTAACAGACAAAAACGGCCGGTTTGAACTCAAAGCCCCGGAAGGTTCAACAATAGTTCTCGCCGGCGGGCCAATGATTTCAAAATATATTACTTTGAGTGGTTCTTATGCTGATAATATAAAAGTTATTGTTGAAAATGCAGTAAAACCGGTGTATATTTCGGCATTTAATATTAAAAAGGAATCACGAAATAGCTGCCATACTTATTATACTGTTTCAGAAGAAGAAATGAACCGTGGAAATCAGAAGACTATACTCAGAACCTTACAGGGGAAAAGTCCCGGCCTTTATATTTCCGGTTCAGGCGGTGCGCCGGGGCATTCTGCCCGGGTCATCATGCGCGGGGAAAACTCTTTGAATGTAAGCGCTGATAATCAACCCTTGATTGTGGTTGATGGCATACCCTTTAATAATTATACTGACCCGGGATTTGGAAGCTCTGAAAATTTCGCCTTTTCAAACCGTCTCTCTGACATTGATCCCATGAATGTGAAATCAGTATCCGTCATGCCGGGCGCTTCCGCATCTGCTCTCTACGGATTTAAAGCTGCCAATGGCGTCGTTCACATAACAACAAAAAAAGGCAGAACATCAAAACCTGTATTTCAGTATACAAACAGGTTGAGTTTTGAAAAGGTCAGTAAATTTCCCGAACAACAAAAAAAGTATATGGCCGGCTGGTATGGTAAACCTAATTTTTTGAGTTACGACTTCCCTTTTCATGCTTATGGCCCACTTGGTGATACCGTGCAGGGGGCGAAATTTTATGATAACCTCCGGAATTTTTTTCAAACAGGCGCTAAGGTATACAACCACCTTAGTATGGGCGGAAAAACAGAAAAAACATCTTATTATGGCGCTTTTTCCCATTCCAGCCATAAAGGCGTAATTCACAAAACAAAACAACAGGGACTGAATATCAAGCTTAATCTTAATCACGACATAACGGATAAAATATCTCTGTTTTCGTATAATCATTTCAACCTAAAAAAAGGGAATAGAGTTCCGGAAGGAAATAATTCGGAAATTGAATCTGGTGTTATTTCTCAACTGTTATATTTTCCAACAAGTATTGATGTCACTGATTATAAAAAAGATGACGGGACAATGAAAATCTACACCCCCTGGCTTGACCATCCTTTGTATGTGGCAGAGAAGCATAACCTTAATGATGAGGTAAACAGATGGTTTAACACTTTTGGGGTACGATACTCGCCTCTATCATGGTTGCAATTCGATGTTAAATATGGCAGGGATTATTACGCGGATATCAGGGAGAGAATATTACCAGGTCAGGAAAATATTTCAGGTGAAACCCCCCTGAGCGCTGATGGTGAAACAGAGCAAACAAAAATCCTTTTTAACCATCAAACTTCATATCTTTTAACGACCCTGCAACCCGGCAAACTAGGCAGGTTCAGATTTAAATTTATTGCTGGAAATGAAATTCAAAAAAAACGGTATGTAGCATCAAACATTCTGGGCAGGGATTTTGATATTCCCGGCTTTTATCACATCGACAACACATCTGAAATATATGTTCGAAATAACACATTCAAACAACGCTCAGTCAGTTTCTTCGGAAATGTAAGTTTTTCCTGGTCTGACATGGTTTATGGAGAAATAACCGGCAGGAATGATTTTTCCTCAACGCTGCCCAAACAGAACAGATCATTTTTTTATCCCTCAGCCGGCGCTGCCTTTGTCTTTTCAGAAATCCCTTTTATCAGGGACAATGTATCAGAAAACTTTTTCACCTATGGAAAGATAAAAGCATCTGTTTCAATGGTGGGCAAGGATGCAGAGCCATACCGAACCGGGATTTATTACAGACGGCATCCTGACTTTCCTTTTAACAACCAGCAGGGCTTTACTAAATCTGACAATCTGGGTTCCGGTCATCTGAAACCGGAGACTACAATATCTAAAGAAACAGGCCTCGAACTGAGGTTTTTACAAAACAGGCTGACAACCCATCTCACACTGTATCATTCTGTAAGTAAAGACCTCATCATAGATGTGCCGGTTAGTCACACAAGCGGATTCCAAACATTTACAACCAACTCAGGCAGTATCGAAAACAAGGGGGTTGAATGTCTCCTCAATTTCAGACCTGTAAACAGAAACACCATTTCCTGGGATATATCTGTCAATTTTTCCAAAAACAGGAACAAAATCCTATCCATTGCAGATGGTATTGACCGGATTATCATGCCCGGAACCTCATATTCATACGGCGGACCATTGTATGTCATCCTTGAAGAAGGTAAATCATACGGCGGCATTTACGGAACAAGCTACAAGCGATATCAATTGTCCGGTAACCCGAATGAAGCGTTCAGCAAAGATGCACCGTTTCTTATCGACGAATCCGGTTTTCCGGTATTAGACCAAAACATAAAACGCATTGGCAACATTTCCCCTGACTGGCTTTGCGGGATTCAGAACGAACTCAGGCTGGGTAACTTTACACTGTCATTCCTGCTTGATATAAAAAAAGGCGGGGATGTCTATAACCAGGCCGAAGCTTTTTTTGTGGCTCAGGGGACAAGCACAGAAACAATCAACCGGGACGATTACATAATATTTGAAGGAGTATATTCGAATGGCAGCCCTAATACTACCAGGGTGCATCTCGGGCAGGGAACTGATCCTGTACACGGGATAAATTACGGGGATGGCTATTACAGGAATATTCACCGAAAAGTGGCGGAAAACTTTGTTGAAGATGCCTCCTGGTTGCGCCTTCGTGATATAACATTATCGTGGTCGCCAAAAATAACAAGTCAAAAGAGCCTCTTTTTGAAGCATATTGACGTAGCAGTGTCTGCCGGTAACATACTTCTGTGGACCAATTTCTCCGGGTTCGACCCTGAATCATCGCAATACGGGGCAGGAAGCAACACACAGGGTTTTCAGGGAAGGGTAACGCCTGCTGTTTCATATGTTTCCTTGCAAACAAGTGTCAATTTTTAAATCAATTGTACCATGTTTCTGACTTTACACAAAAAGTTCTTTGTTGTATTATGGCTTTTTTTATTTGCTACATCCTGCGAAGAATTCCTGGATGTTAATACTGATCCTGACAAAACACAACAGCCATCACTCAATGCGCTGTT
This sequence comes from uncultured Bacteroidales bacterium, assembly GCA_964629805.1. Classification (GTDB taxonomy): domain Bacteria; phylum Bacteroidota; class Bacteroidia; order Bacteroidales; family CAZVTW01; genus CAZVTW01. Next base: position 3,454 of record CAZVTW010000278.1, read on the forward strand.
AGCGTCCTCAGTGTATAATACTTCACAGGTTCAGACGGAAGTTGCAAAAGTCACATGTTTGTACGCTCAACACCTGGCCTCACCCAATGCAAGTGAAACGGACAGGTATGGGCCTGAACGCCTTGAACCGGTTTGGGGCATGATTTATAACACCATGGCCGACCTGCATGATATTATCTTGTTTAGCCAGGAATACAATTCCCCTCATTATTCCGGCGCTGCAAAAATCCTTTTGGCTTTCAACCTGGGTTGTGCAACAGACCTCTGGGGCGACATCCCGTATAAAGAAGCTTTTAGAGGAGAACAAAACCTGCAACCAGCTTACGATTCGCAACAAATTATTTACGAAGAGATTATCAGGCTTTTAAATGAAGCTGTCGAAGAGCTCAATGAGGCTTTTTCAACATATCCCCTGCAGGATGATCTTTTGTTTGACGGAAATCGAAAGCAATGGAAAAAATTTTCTTATGCCTTGATGGCAAGATATCTGAACCATTTATCAAAAAAAGGAGCATATCAGCCTGAAGTAATCTTGCAGTATGTTGATTCTTCCTTTACATCAAATAATGATGATGCGCAATTATTCTATGAGCAAGGGATAGAAAATCCCTGGAAACAAGTAGTTGACGGGCTTTATGATATGGGAATCCTTGGCGGATACCTTTCTCAGCAGTTTATTTCATCCATGAAGGGAAAACCGGCAGAAACACCCCACTTGGACCCCAGGTTAAAATTTATTACAGACACAATAGCCGGCGGCGACTATGCCGGCACACGCAATGGGGAGCCGCCTCCAAAAGATGGTTTTTGCACCCTTACATACAATTCCTGGTATGCATTACCTGAAGCGCCTGTTTTGCTCATGACTTTTTCAGAGCTAAAGTTTATTGAAGCAGAAGCAGCATTTTACGCTCAGGACAATGAACGGGCTTTCAAGGCATATATTAATGGTATTGAAGCACATATGATAAAACTGGGCGTAGAAGATAATGAAAGAGCAGCATTTATTGGCCGGATTCTTAGCAATATATCTGCCTCGTCTCTGTCTGCTCGTGACATTCTGTTACAAAAATGGATAGCCCTGTTCCTGAATCCCGAGGCCTGGACAGATGTCCGGCGTAATAATTATCAATATCCCCGTATGCAGCCTTCGGCCAATAGCTTCCTTGGCGATACATTTATCCAAAGGATATTGTATCCTGAAAGTGAAATGCTGACAAATCGTAAAAATATGCCGGCAGGTGTAAGCCAGGCTGATGAACTATGGTGGAATGTTAATAATGGAACACAATGAAAAGATTACTGTTTTGTTTTGTATTATTCGTGATGAATCAATCAATCTCCGGCCAGGTCAGCAGGCAAATGGTTTTTGCAGGGCCGTTGTCGTATAATAAGAGAATAAAAGATTCCATAGATTTATGTAATAAAAAAGCTTTGCATTTTTTTCTTACGGAAAACGAAACAGACAAAGTGAAACAATATGCACGCCATGCCATGGACATTTCACAAAAAGAAAACATAAATTATGGCGTAATTCGGTCACCGGGCCTGATAGCAGCGGCGCTGGCTGAAACAGGAAAGGCCGACAGCGCCATGATTATCATGCAAAAACTCACTAAAAAAGTGAGAAAAACCCCGAACAACCTTACAAAAGCCTGGCACAATGCTTTTTGGGGATTAATTTGTTTCCGCATAAACAAATACAAACAGGCAAACAACTACACTGCGCTGGCGCTGGAACTTTTCAATCATCTTAATGACCCGACCGGATTAGCTTTTAGTTACCGGATTCAGGCCAGGATATTCCTTTCATTGGGTGATTATGAAAAAGCAATTGAACTGTTAAATACTTCAAATTCATGGTATGCGAAAACCCCGTATGAAAAAAGTATATATATCAACCAAAAATTTATCGGACGTGCATTCATTTTGTTTGGCAAACCTGAAAGAGCTATTGAATATTATATTTCATCGCTTTCAGGGCTTAAAACAACACAGGATGTGCAGGAGGTCTGTTATGTGTATACAACCATTGCAGATTATTATATCAGGAAAAATGAATTCGAAAAAGCGAAAAAGTACCAGGACTCATGCATGCTGATGGCAAAAAAACATCAATACAAAACACTTATCGCTCTATCTTACAACAACTTCGGGGAAATACAATTTTATTCCGGACAAATACGTCAAGCCCTCAAAAACTATCAGAAAGCCTTGGATCAGTATAAAGAAAACAATGACTTCCGTAGTCAGATTGTAACCGGATATAACATAGCCCGTGCTTATATGGATATTAGCAAATACAACACAGCCGGACAATTTTGCGAATATTCTTTAAACCTTGCCAAAAAACAAAGGCGGAAGCATTATATCCGGTTACATTATCAACTCCTTTCACGTATTTATGAGCAAAAAGAAGACTACAGGGAAGCATACAGGTATCTGCACATGGCTAAATCCTACAACGACAGTATATTAAATATCAGAAGCATAGAAAAAGTAGCCCTGATGGAAATAAAATATGAAACAGAAAAAAAAGAACGTGAAATTGAAAAGCTACTCTTTAAAAATATTTTAAATACAAAAGAAATACAAAAGCAAAGACAACAAAAAACAGCGCTTATTTTTGCTTTTATTTCGGTGGTTGGAATTATTGTTTTTATATTCATTCAGAGAAGAAAAAAGCAGCTTTTGAGGCAGGAACTGAAGATAAGCCGTGCAGAAATTGAAGCAAGAAAACAAACCCGGCAAACCATTGCTGATGAATTGCATGATGATGTCGGATCAGCGCTCTTCGGCCTGAAGTTGAACCTGGAAGCCCATCAATTTGCTAATAAAAAGATTACAAGTGAATTGATACATCAAACCATAACCCAAATAAGCAGGATATACGAAAAGGCCAGGAGCATAGCAAAACAGATGCGTTCACCCATAGCTGACGATGTGCCTGTATATTCAAAAATAGGAGACTACATAAGGGATTTACAACAGGGGCAGAGTTTCAATATTGATTATACATGCCACCCGCCTGATTTAAAAAATTTCAGACCTGCTCCCTATATCGAACACGAACTTTTCCTCATTGTAAAGGAAGGGCTGACCAATGCGGTTAGACATGCCAATCCGACAAATATTAACGTAAACTGCCGGCTCTCGCGCTCAAGACTGAACTTGCTTGTAAAAGATGATGGGAAAGGTTTTGAAAAGAATGCTGTACAATATGGAAGTGGTTTAAAAAGCATGAAAAACAGGATTAAAGAGATAAAAGGCAGGTTGCAAATTAACAGTTCACCGGATGATGGTACAACCATAAGCATTGAAGCGCCCCTGCACGACAGAAAATTTTTTAATCTGAAAAACTTATGGAAGCCAAACAAAAAATCCAGGTATTGATTATTGACGATCATGAACTTATACGTATCGGGATGCAAAAGATTCTGGAAACTAAATCTTTTATTCATGCCATTTTTCAGGCTGCGTCCATAAATGAAGGTAAAAACTTGTTCGAGAAGAACAATATCAATGTATTAATTACTGATATGGCTATTCCTGAGCAGGAGAATTCAAAGGTTATCAGAAAAGGCGGTATATTCCTAATCCGGGAATTGAAACAACTCAAGCCCGATCTTTGCGTTATCGTTATAACACAATACAATGATATGGAAATAATCAAACCTCTGATAGATCTGGAGGTTGAAAGTATAATTACCAAAAGCGAAGATGCCCTTTTTAATATTAATATGGCAATTGAAACAATTCGTAAAGGAGAAAGTTATTACAGTAATGAAATTCTTCATCTGAAGCGGAAAATCCAATCAGTATCTACATCAGGTCAAACCAGCCATGACTTAACTTCAAAAGAAATTGAAGTGTTGAAACTTATGGGAGAAGGCCTCCCGAATAAAGAAATAGCTGATATTATGTACAGGTCTGCCAAAACCATAGAAATGCACCGCAGGCATATATTCAATAAACTCAATGCGAGTAATATGATACAGGCTCTTAATAAGGCGCGTGAGTTGGGGATTATTCAATAGCATTTTTTTATATCTCACCAGGTTTTACCGGGATTTAAACGTCTTGCTGTAATTTCTTTATAAAAACATCCCTCACTCCCTGTCAGGCATAATATTGTATTGTTTCCAAAATGCTTCATCATAGGGA
>CAZVTW010000279.1:0-7611 GCA_964629805.1 uncultured Bacteroidales bacterium
AATAAATGAACGGAGTGAAATTTATTATGCTCATTGATAGCGGATCGGTATTATAACTAAATAACTGTTTGTCATTTCGAACGAAGTAAGAAATCTAAATACTTAATTTGCTAAAATAACTCATACTTGCTTTTTGTGGACAAGAGGTTTAAACGAATTGCTCTCAATAAATTAAATGATGTTTTGATATTTTCACACAAATGAAAAAACTTACATCCCCGGAATCTTAAATTTAAATGTTACTTCACCTGTTTCTTTATCAACTTTCACAGAATTTTCTGAAACACCTAATTCTTTGCCTGTGGCCATTTTAAACAATCCTGACAGAAATCCGACACCCTGGTTCATGACATTTTCTATTTCAACAGAGCCGGAGGCTGCTTGGTTGTCATTGGCGGCTGTAGTTGTTGGTTTGTTTGCCTGCCCTTCTTTATGGGACATTGGTACCCCGGTTTCCGTGACTGTTTCTTTTGAAGTGTCATGGGTGCTGGTTTCTGTTTCAGTTACCATTTCCGGAACATGTTCCTGTTCTTCTCTTTGTTCGCTATGATCAGCATATATACCTTCTTCTGTCTCATTTATCGTTTCTTTTTCTGTCAAATACCCTTCAAAATCTTCCTCATCATCTGTGTCATCATCCCATTCATCATCCGGCTCATCTTCCGTTTCAGCTTCATACATGTCATCAAACTCATCTTCAAATTCGTCATCGTATTCATCCTCAAATTCATCGTCATCAAATTCATCCTCAAATTCATCCTCATCGTATTCATCGTCATCGTATTCATCGTCATCGTATTCATCGTCAAATTCATCCTCATCAAATTCATCCTCATCAAACATGCTATCTTCGGGAAGTTCTTCGTCTTCTTCAATTTCTTCCCTTGTAAATTCTGATATGGCATCCCGAAGCTCTTCAATAAACTGTGCTTTTCCTTTTGCTGAGAAATCAACGCTGTCAATGGTACTTCCTTCGTTCATGACACCGTCAAATAAATTTTGTTTTACAACCAGTCCACCGGCAATTTTTATTTCAATACTGCCACGTGTAATAAAATTGAGGATGGTCAGGTTGTTACTTTCCTGACCCAGTCGATCAATGCGGCCTATTCTCTGGTTCTTTTTGGCAGGATTCCACGGAAGCTCAAAATTTATCAGGGTATCCGCAACCTGGAGGTTTAATCCGGCGCCACCGGATTCTGAAGAGAGAAATACACAACAATCTTCATTGTCTTCAAATTCTTTAATCAGCTTTTTACGGTTTTTCACAGGTACTGAGCCTGTTAATTCTGTAAAACCAATGTTATGAGAACGCAGCATCTTACCGATCAGGTGCAGCATGGTTGTCCATTCAGAAAAAATGATTACCTTTCTTTTTGTATTCTTTATATCAAGTTTATCAAGCAGGATATTTTCCAGTTCAACCAGTTTAGGGGATATATTTGTTTCTTTATCAATCAAAAATGTTGAATCACAAACCATTCGCATCTGGCTTAAAAGCAACATTAACCTTTGCATATCAAAGGCTGTTCTGTATTTTTTTGCGAGAATTGCTGCAACTCCTTTTGCAAATCCTGCATGTAATTCAGCCTGCTCCATCGACAGATTGACAGGGACATCAAGTTGCGTTACATTGGGCAATTGATTAAGAACCTCCCTTTTCTCCCTTCGTAATAAAATCCCGGACATTTTTTCCTTTAAATCACTGAGGTTATAGTACCCGTTTATTTGATTGTGATATTTATGATCAAAAAGACAATACTGGTAAGAAAATTCCCATTGTGGCGCTAGAAATTCATTGTCAACAAACTGGACAATTGAATACAGGTCGAGCAACCTGTTTTCAATTGGTGTTCCTGTAATAATCAAGGCGTGTTTTTTTTGCAATGATTTAATAGCTCTGGATGTAAGCGTGTTATAGTTTTTTATCCGTTGCGCTTCATCAAGGATAATAAAATCTATGTTTGTCTTGTTGATGATGTAGTGATCGCGTAAAACAGTTTCATAATTCACGATAACAAAATACGCGTCATCATTAAAATATATCTGTTCCCTTTCTTCTGGGAAACCCTCGGCAATAACAGCTTTTTCATTTGAAAATTTTTCTATCTCATTTTTCCATTGAAATTTCAGGGACGCAGGGCATACTATTAAAACTTTTTTAAAGTCAAAGACCTGTTTTTTCATTATGGCAATACTAATGGCTTGCAGGGTTTTTCCAAGCCCCATTTCGTCGGCAATAATCACAGCATCTTTATATACCCCAAAATCCACCCCCTTTTTTTGGTATTCATACAAATCTGCATTTATAACAGATAAATCGTATGAAACATGCTCTCTTAACTCTTTGAGTAATGCCTTATTATGGGCTTTTTCGATTCTTTTAAAAACCTCATCGCGAATGTTAATCTTTTTAAAGTCTGACGCTTCTGACAAAAATCCGGTAAAACTAATGGGGTTGTCAATATAGGTTTTTTCGCCAAAATATTTTTGAATAAGCTTACTGATTTCTGGAAATTTGAGATCGACATTTCCCGGAAAATACCAGCTTATTTTATAATCATTGAGCGGATCGCAAAATACTTCAATAAAAGGATATTGTTGTTTTTTTTTAATCCTGTGGGAATATACATCTTGTTTTATATGATTGAAAAGGTGCATCAGGTGCTTACAAGTCCCTAATTTGTTGGTCGAATGGTCAGGGCATGTGCAATACCCGGTTTCCTGTTCAAAATCGCGAAGGGTGATTTTATATTTTTCCCCGCTTTCGCTTGTGAGTATATGTTCCCCGTATTTATTAGAATTCAGCCTGACATGATATTCTGCTTTCAGGGCTTTTTTTCTTCTTTCATCTAAAACACGCTGGATCATTCCCTCACGGGTGTATTTTTTATGCTCTTGTTCTATTGGTTTAAATTGGTAAGACTTTAAAATTTCAGATACCTGCAAAATGGATGCTATCCTGTGTCCGCATAATTCTTTTTCGTTACAGGTGCAGGTTGTTTCAATGCTTTTTTTATCTTCTATTATCCCGACAGAAACAGTATAATCATCGTAGGTGTCGTCTATTGAAAACTCAAAATTGTTTAAACTTTGAGATAAAAGTTGGCATTGACCATGGATGAATAATTCATTTGACTGTTGAAGAATATCCTCTGAAACCAATGATTCTGACTGAATTTCCTGTAAGGTTTCCTGTAGTATGTGTAATTGCTCTTTTACCATTGTACTTTTTGCTACTAAAGTACAATTTATAGCGCCTTTTTTAAAAGAAAATTATGAACAAGATATTAACATCAATGAGTCCACTCCCAAAATCCTCTCTGATGCCAATCTCTTGGTTATTTGTCTCGGCTGTGTCGGTATTAATCCTCAATAACAGACAGTTATATCTGGTTCATCTCTACCTTGTAGAGGCAAAAAAAGTACTTTTAGGAGCTGACGCATGTAATTTGCCTCATAAATTTTTTCAAAATACGTTAAAGGTTATATATTTTTGTCATAAAAAGCAAACAAAATTCGTTTACGATAAAAAAAACGATATAAAAAATCAAATAAACAACAAGAATTAAAAAAAATAACTTTATGAATACTTCAACAACATCATCAGCGGATCAACCAATGCTGTCAGATTTTCCAAAAATACATTGCCCTTTTATCAGGCAAACTTACAAGGTAAACAAGTCACAATGGAAAAAGTACGGTTCAAAATTACACTTACGTGAACCCAAAGCTTACCTGGTGGTTAACAGGATAAATCCCGGATATGAATGGGTATTTGAAGATCCTGAAACCATTGCTGTAGAGAAACTGGATGGTACCAATGTGAAACTGCTCACGGAAAATGGCAGATTGATTGCCCTGCAAAACCGGAAAAATGTAATAGACCCCCTGCAGATTATCAAAGGGAAAACGTTTATTATAGAAGGTATATTCCGGGCTATCCAAAAGGGGGATGTGGCCACTGACGGCGAACAGGCCGGCGAAGTGATTGGCCCAAAATTGCAGGGCAATCCATATAAACTGGATGTGCATGAATGGGTCCCTTTTGAGAAAGCTATAAACTCGCTGTCATACCGTTCTTTTCATGAACACGAAAGGAATTTCGATAACTGGAGCAGTTGGTTTAAGGATTATCTCTTTTCACGGTATTTTACCAAAAGAGCTTCAAAATTAGGACTGGATGAAAAAGTGATGGCAGAAGGCGTTGTTTTTTATAACCTACAGCGAAAAAAAGAAGGGAAAACATATATGGCCAAACTCCGGCGGGATATGTTTCCCTGGTTTTATTCAGATCATGTTGAAATATACGATTATGACAAAGCAGGAAGGGACGAAGAGGAAGACCAGGAGCAGTTTGATTAGTCCTTTATCAATAATTTTCCTGCGAAAAACAAAATCAGACTTCGTTAGTTTCAATTTTTGTAACTTTACAAAAGTAAGAAATAATAACAAAACCCCCATTTTTTGGATATAATTGGACGTTGTTTTTTAATAACATACCGACTTTTGGTCGGGCATCCTCGAAATCGAAGATTTCGGGATATACCGACCTTTGGTCGGGCATCCTCGAAATCGAAGATTTCGGGACACGTGGATGATTAAAAAAATAACTGAAAGTTAATTAATTCGTTTACCCCGTGAAATATCTAAATGAGAAATAATTATTTCACAGGGTTTACCCTGTGAAATAACTCTTCCGATTATAAAATATTTCACGGGGTGAAATTCGCGGACAAAAAAATTTGCGGTCAAAATTTAAACAGATGAAACGTATTCTTCAGGGAGTTCAGCAAATGGGCAAAGAGCTTTCAGCAGCCCGTTTTATCATGTAGTTTTTTCATGACATGAGTCTACTCCCACGAAACCCTATAACTCCTTCGGAAATTATCTCGACAAGTTGACCAAACAGAAAAGTGTTTACTTGGCAGGAGTATTTTTATCTCGACTAGTCAAGATAAAATAACGCAGATTTGGCATTTTCTCACATACACCAAAAAGTGTAAATTATTGTCTTTAAGGATTTTCAAGGTAGATTAGAGGCTCTAAACAGAAAAGAAAACCCGGGAGAAATATATTTACTTATTTAATCGATTGATTATATTTGTAGTTTTAAATAATCTAAAATGTATTATTTAACCTTTTACATATTGTATCATGAAAAAGTCAATTAAAACGATTAAAAAGAAAAGTGAAATCATTTCGCTTGCTAAAGCAGTCCTTCAGAAAAAAGTTTTAACCCTTGACATAGGGCTGTCATACACCTATCTTACTTTTGGCATATAATTAAAAAAAAAATGATTAGAACACTTTTATTAACGGTAATTGCAGCAATGACAATCAGTTTCGGTCATGCACAAAAAAATTTAAAAATGAAAGAGAATAAAATTAAAATCAGAAACAACCAGGTTGAAATCAATTATTATCAACAAGGCAAAGGCAACACCACTTTACTTTTTTTACACGGTTGGTGTATTAATAAATCATATTGGAACAATCAGTTAAATTTTTTTTCCAATGAGTATACAACTTTAGCAATGGATCTGCCGGGTTTTGGCAAATCAACAGCTTTTAGGCAGAATTGGACAATAGAAGAATATGCCGAAGATGTAAATGCATTGATAGATTCGCTTCATTTGCAATATGTAGTTTTGATAGGGCATTCAATGTCTGGCGAAATAATGATTCAAACAGCCATGTTAAATAACCCCAACATTATTGGTTTAATTGGTGTAGATAATTTCAAGGCTTTAGATGTTGAGTATACTCCGGAACAAATGAAACAAATGACGGATTTTTTTCCCCTGCTTCAAAACGACTTTAAAAATTCAGCGCCTATGTATGCGGATATGATGTTATTCCACCCAATGACTTCAACAGAAATTAAGGACAGGGTAAAAACTGATTTTGCCAATTCAAATGCCCAAGCAGGTTATGAATCATTAATGAACTATATACAGTTTTCAATTACCGAAGCACAAATATTGGAGAAATTAAATTTTACACTCAATTTGATACATTGTGATTATTATCCAACCAATGAAAACGGACTGAAAAACCATTGTAAAAAAGGATATAAGATTGATTTGATTGCTAATTCAGGCCATTATCCAATGATAGAAAAACCAAACGAGTTCAATAGCGTGTTGGAAAAAATCTTATCAAGTGGTGTGAAATAGTATTATTGCCAATAGATATACATAGTACGGGGCGATTTGGTCAATTTAAACATAAAATCTTTTAAAAAACAACTTAGCGGTTTGATATTGAAGTGCCTGGAAATTCAGCACTTCGAATATTCGAGAGGTTACCATCAAGTGTGAAAACGAACGTATTCCCAAAACAGATATGAAATCATTAAAAAAAATTGAATCAATAATGATAATATAAGATAGTCCGGTGGATTTAAACCAATTCTTATATAATCCCAATCGTTTTTGCAAAGCTTAAGGCTTCGAACGTGTTTTCTGCATGGAGTTTTTCGATAATTTTTTGCCTGTGGTTATTCACTGTATTCACGCTTATAAACAACCTATTTGAAATTTCTTCGCTTTGTAAACCCTGAGACAACTTTACCCGGAGAATATCCTTATGGAGGAGTTACGCAACTTTGGAGTGTTGACTTTTTATCAGTAAATGAAAAGTGTGAACAATGCGGCACATGCGCCAAAGTTTGCCCAATGGACGCTATAAATCCAAATGATAGCTCTGATATTGATATCGAAAAGTGTATTTCATGCTGTGCCTGTATTAAAAACTGCCCTAAAAACGCCAGGACTGTAAAGGAAAGTAAGGTTAAAGAAGCATCAATACGGCTGTTTAATAATTGTATTGAAATGAAAGAGCCGGAAATATTTATATAAAACAAATATTCATCAATGTTTTGTAATGATATTTTAAAATGGAAATAAATATAAAAGTATGCTTAACATATTCAAATATTATCAGGTGTTACTTCTTATTCTATAGGTGCTACTACGTTCTTTGACGCAGCATTAAAAATATCCGGATTTTTTCTATGGTTTTTTCAGCGTTGGGGTCGTAATCTATGCTGGTGGCCTAAATGTCTTTTATTTTTTGGTAAAAGAAGCGTTCCGACAACCGGATTTCCCGTATGCGTTCCTGTAACTCACTGAAATAATTCATGGAGTTGCCGGATTTAAATCGCTCATCGTTCAGGGTAAAGCCTTTTACGATGTATTCTTTAAGGCGTTGGGTTGCCCAAATGCGAAATTGTGTGCCCTGGTACGATTTTACCCGGTAACCGACTGAAATAATCACATCAAGATTATAGTAATTAGGGGCTTTTTGCAGAAATTCGGAATTTCCGAATTTCTGCACAGAGCCTGATTCTTCAACCTCTCCCGCGGTATAAATGTTTTATATGTATTCGTTGATGGTTGATTTGGCTTTCCCAAACAACGTAGCCATTTGCTCTTGTGTGAGCCACACGGTTTCGTTTTCCAACAGGACATCTATTTTAATGTCGCCCTGATTGCTTTGGTATATGAGTATTTCACCGGTGTTCACAATAGATTATTTTAATTCAAACTTTGCATATTCTTCCCTGCTCATCCAAAATTGGGGTTCTACCACCAACACTTCTTCATA
>CAZVTW010000280.1:0-7603 GCA_964629805.1 uncultured Bacteroidales bacterium
CCGATCCAAAGAACCCCGTCACTGTCTTCAAATATTGAATAAACCCTGTTATTGCCTAAGCTGTTTTTATTGCTTTTTTGGTATTCATATCTTGTAAATTCCAGATTGTCATCGTCCCACTTGTTCAAACCACCTCCAAAAGTTCCAACCCACAAAACACCGAGATGGTCCTCGAAAATAGCTGTCACTTTATCATCGCTGAGACTATTGTCATCGCTTGGTATATGCTGATAATGGATAAAATTGTCGTCTTCCGGATTAAATTTATTCAAACCTCCACCGAAGGTGCCAATCCATATTTGATTTTCGGAATCCTGGTATAGTTCCCATACTCTGTTATTACTTAAACTGTAAGGATTATCAGGGTCGTAACGGTGGTGTTCGAAATTAGTTGTTCCCGGGATAAGAATATCCACTCCACCGCCATCTGTGCCAATCCACATATTACCCCTGGCGTCTTCAATGATTGATCTTACATGATTATTGCTAAGACTGGCCGGATTATCTTCATCATAGGTATAGTGTGTAAAAGTATTTGTTTTTGTGTCCCATTTGTTAAGGCCTGCATCTACTGTTCCAATCCAAATGTTGTCTTCTTTATCAACATATACAGTACGTATTTGATTTGAATTCAGTCCGTTAGGGTTAAACGGGCTTTTTCTGAATAAAGCAATCCCTGATGCTGTCCTGTCCCATTTATTAATACCACCCAGGTAAGTTCCAATCCATAAAATATCGGCTCTGTCAAAATACAGAACTTTAATACTGGGAACAGACAAACTAAATGGATTTGAAGGATCGTTCTGATACCTTACAAAATGACCTGTATTCGGATCGTATTTGTTAAGTCCGGCGTTATCTGTTCCAACCCATAATACACCATATTTATCTTCAATAATTGAAGTGACCACATTGTCACTTATCGAAAACAAATCATCGGGATCATGCGTGAATACTTTCATTTTTCCGGATAGCCGATCAATTTTTTTGAGGCCGTGATTTGTTCCGACCCATAAAAATCCTCTGCTGTCAATATATTCACAGAGGATATTATCCTCTTCTCCTTTTTCTCCGGCCAAATTCGGTACTTTAAACACAACTTTTCCAATGACAGGATCAAATTCATTAAGACCGTTTTCTGTTGCAATTAGCAGGTTGCCATTTTCTACTTCCAGTATTTGGTTAATGCTATTGCTGCTGAGACTGTATGGATCATCCGAATCAGCCATATACCTGATAAATCTGAGAGAATCACGTGTATGTTTTTCAACTTCTGATTCTGGTATGTCATTTACTTGTTCTTCTTCCTGCTCATATATTACATCTCCTTCGTCACTTTGGTTACCTGCATTATCTTTGCCTGCTTCAATCTTTTCATCACTTTGTTCTTCCATTAATACTTCCCCAACTCCCTCAATGACCCGGATATTATTTCCATCCATTACCGGAAATTCTTTGTCAGGAACTTCTTCCGCCTCATTGGCAAATCTCATGTATCTGTTTTCGATTGCATCACGTATTAAAATCTGCAGGCTGTCTTCTTCAATATCCTGCAGGCCTGATTTTCTTCGCGAAGTAACAAGTTTATTTAATCCGTTATTTGTTCCAATCCAAATATCGCCCCAACTGTCCTGAAAAATGGTTTTTACGTTGTTGCTGCTCAGGGTTGTTTTGATTTGGGGAACATGAGAATAAGTATGGAATTTTTCACTTTTTTTGTCAAATTTGCATAAACCGCTGCTTCTTGTGCCAACCCATATATTTCCGTCTTTATCTTCAAATATGGCGTTGATATAGTTATCTGCGATAGAATTCGGATTGTCCGGATCGTTTCTGTATATTTTTATGGTATATCCATCATATTTATTTAGTCCGTCGAGGGTGCCAAACCACATAAAACCTTCACTATCCTGGAATATTGACAAAACAACACTCTGGGACAAGCCATCTTCCATCGAAATGTGCTCAAATTTAATGTCACTTTTTTGTCCAACCGAAAACAATTGCAGACAAATAACTGATATAAATAAAATACTTAATCTTTTAAACATTCACTTTTGTTTTTATTCAAATTAACAAAGATAAAACAATTTTAATGCCAATATCTTATTAAAGAAGTTTTTATAAAGCTTTTATTATGAGGTTAAATTGGTTATAGGATGGCTTTCTGAGCAGAGATTTTTTTTTTGTTATTTTGTTCACAACGTTAAAAGGTAACAATTTATTCCCTGAAATGATAAAAACCCGTTCAGAGAGTGTTATAATTTGATTCCTACCAAAGTAATATCATCCATTTGTTCTACTCTTTGCTGATGATTATTTAAAGCGCTTATAATTTGCTCTTTTTGCTGCATAAGTGACAAGTGGGCATGTTGTTGCAGAAGTTTTATAAACTTCCTTGTTCCAAGTTTCTTTCCCTGGGGTGAAATTTGGTCCGTAATGCCATCTGTATAGAGGTAAATGACATCTCCTTTTTCAAGAATGAGTTCTTTTTGTGTAAAATAAATCTCGTCATGATACATTCCACCAACTGGTTTGCGGTCGCCTCTCATAACTTTCAGGAGGTTCTTTTGGCTGTCAAAATAAACCAGAGGGCGTTTAGCGCCGGAAAAAATAATTCTTTGTTTATTATTATCCAGATTTTCAATTGAACATAAAGATAAATCCATGCCATCGTTCGTATCTGTTTCATCCTGGTTGAGTGTAGATTTTAGCTTTTCATTCAAATAAACCATCATATCAACAGGTTGTGTTATTTTTCGCTCAAAAAGTATTTCATTAAGAAGCCTGTCGCCCACTATTGACATGAATGCGCCAGGTACGCCGTGTCCTGTGCAATCCACAACTGAAAAAAAGACTTTTCCGCTGAATTCTTCTATCCATATGAAATCACCTGAGACAATATCTTTTGGGCTGTAAATAACAAACGAATCGGGAAAAAAGGTGTTTATCCGATCCCGTTTTGGAAAAATAGCATCCTGAATTCGTTTTGCATAATAAATACTGGATGTTATTTGACGATTTTGAAGTTCGATCTCCTCTTTTTGTCTGTTAATCATTTCATTTTGTTCCGTCAGCCTTTCATTTGAGGTTTGCAGTTCCTGTCTGTTTTCTTCAAGTTCAATATTTTTATTTTCAAGTATTTGTGCCAAACGGTTTTTCGATTTGTAGATGAAATATAAATACAGCAGCAATCCAATTACAATTATCAATCCGATTATAGAGCCGAAGATTATCAATTTTTGCATCCGCATTCTGTAATTAGCAAGCTGAATTTTTTGCTTTGCCATTTCTATTTGTTCTTTCGCTGTCTCTATAATTCTTTCGCGTTCCTGTATGAGTTGGCTGTCTCGTTTGGTTTTTGCATTTAAGCGGTCTAGTTCAAGACGGGTTTTGGCATTTTTTACAAGTTCCTGTTTTAATTTTAGCGTCTTTTCATACAGTTCTACGCTGTCCTGTTTTAATTTTTCCTGCAAATCCTGATATTGCTTTTGTTGTTCCGGTTTTTGTTCGTTTTGGTGTTCATCGGTTTTTTCCTGGTCTTTATCATATTCAGCCAAGATATTATCAGTCAGCAGATCATAAATGGATTTTTCAACTGAGACCACAGTATCATCTGTTTGCATATTTTCCTCTTCAATGACCAGGTCAAAAAATGAGGTATCACCCCTGGTAATATATTCATAACAGCCCAGCTCGAATGTATCTCCATGAGCATAATAAGCTGAACTACGAAAAAAACCAACATGATTTATAATCTGATGCTCAATGGTATTTTCACTTTCAGGCACGTTACCCGATAGTCTGCATTTTTGTGTTATGAAACCCGGTTTACTAAAAAAAATCACATAATCTTTCTCAGGTTCTAATTCAATATGGAATGAATTATCTGTTACCATCATTCTTTGATGTAAATTTTGGCCTTCATATATCTCTATCTTCGGGCGGGTTCCTCTTTGGGGTTCAATGTTTCCTGAAAAAATAATTAAGTTTTTTTTCTGTCCGTAGTTGTTTGTTAGTATGAACAAGACAGATATGACAGTAAATATTACTTTTAATATTGATTGGCGTAATATATTTTCATTTTTGTATTTTCCCCACATAGTCGTCACTACAATGAATTTTGTTCTTAGTTAAAATCCGAATACGTCATTTTTTAAATCAACCGGATTTAAAAATTGAGTATACTTATAATTCATTCAAAAATAACAAATTTCAGTGAATTACCATTTATTTCAAAAAAAATATTATACTAACCGTATTGATACTTCTTAAAAGCGAAATGTGTAATGAACTATTCAAATAATTTAAGTTGGGTATCTTTTTTCGCTGCAATTTTTCTTGCTGGTCTTGAAAATTCAACAAGTTCTCTTTCAATTAAATCTACGAAAGGACTTCTCCCGGATATGAGATGCCGGCCTTTATAATGTCTTTTATGGGCATGTGAAAGGAACAGATATTTTTTTGCTCTTGTCATTCCAACATACATGAGTCTTTTTTCTTCTTCAACATCAATTTTTGACTTATGAAACAGAGAAAACGGGATAATGCCATCTTCACATCCAGCTAAAAAAACACAGTTAAATTCCAATCCTTTTGATGCATGTATTGTCATGAGTGTAACTTTTTCCGATTTTGGATTAAAAATATCGATCCCGGCGCCTATTGTAACATACCGGATGAAACTGTTTCTATCTTTTCCAAAATTATCAGCAAGATCAGAAAGTTGGTGTAATTCAACCGAAATATCATCATTCTTGTTTTCCGGTGATATTGTGTCTAAAATAATCTCAATTGCTTTTTTCACCGAAAGACCGTTTATATTGGTGATGATTTTCGTGAGTATCCCGCTTGTGAGTGAAGTCATAAAAAGAAGTTTATTCCTGAGAAAATCGTTCTTATCTTCCGTCGATATTTTTAGAACATCAATAATAACACGTATAATATTGTTCTCCCGTAGTGATTTATCTCCTGCAATCTGATATGGAATAGCATGATCCCTGAAAGCTTTTTCGAAAAGGGACATTTGCGGAGCAGACCTGACAAGCACAGCAAAATCATTAAGACTATCGACATCAGGATCATTTATTCCCTCAGTAATAGCGCTGTCTATAGAGAAAAATCTCAATCCGCCTATCATTTGCTCAATTGTCCGGGCGATATATTCTGCTTCACTTTTATCTGTCGGATGAGAGGTTATTGATAACTTTATCCCTTCCTGTAATCCTTTTATTTGAATTTGTTTCCGGTTAAGATTCAAAACATCTGATGAAGCCTGTAATATTTTGTCAGTACAACGGTAGCTCTGTGAAAGTTCATATGTGCGAAAAGCCGGAAAATCTGTTTTAAATCTTTCTGAAAGCCTGACGTCTGCACCTCTGAACCCATATATGGCCTGATCGGGGTCTCCGATGATATAAATATTTGCTTCCGGACCATCAGTTACATATTGAATGAAAGCATATTGTAATGGATCAATATCCTGGAATTCATCGACAAGTATCCATTGATAAGTTTCCCTGCAAATGTGTAAGATGTCTGTATGTTTCTGAAAGAGATGAAGTGGTTCAAAAATGAGATCATCGAAATCAAATAAATTGTTTTTTTTCAGGAATCCCTGATATGATTTAAAAACCTGTAAAGTTTCATCTTTTGCATCAGCAGGTAATGATTGTTCCCGTTTCAATTCGGAAATTCGTTTTTTCCATGATGATATTTCTTTTTTATTACTGATAATTTTTCTGAGAATATATTCTTTGTCATTATCATCTATAACGGAAAAATTTTTACTTCGACCTGTTTGGATAATAAATTGTTCAAGAATAGAAAGTCCAAAACTATGAAATGTATGAATATGAATTTCTTCTGATACTCCCTTGATATTAATTCGATTTTTTATTCGTTCCCTGATTTCCTGAGCAGCTTTATTGCTAAAAGTTAAAGCCAGAATGTTTCCCGGTGGAATTTTTTTTTCCTGAATTAAATATGTTATCCTGTGTGTTAAAACTCTTGTTTTGCCAGTGCCCGGGCCTGCAAAAACAATGGCTGGTCCGCCGGAATGTTCTGCTGCTGCTTTCTGAGCTTTATTGAGTCTTCCATGATTATAAACAGCTTTCTGGTTATCAGATGCTTTATAAATAATATTGGTTTGAGTATCATTATCATAATGACCCTGTACAAGTAAGCGAAATTCTTTTAGATCAAAATTAAAATACCCCGGGTATTTTGGAGGAGGCTGATATGTTTCATTTTTAAACAATCGGTTGGAGTTTCGGAATATTGCGGCTTCATTATTTCCGAATACTTTTACCGTTCCGAATTGGCCGTCATATCCTTCTTTTGCGTATATTTCCGAACAGCGCATTCTCCGTATTGCTTCGGCTAAAACATAATTGCCATTAGATTTTAACTCTTCATGCGGAATATGAAGTAATATGCTAAACTCATTTTTATATTTTTTTATTAAAAGTTCATATTGAGATTGAATAAACTTTGAATTAACACCTTTCTTTTCAATTTCGGACAGCAACTCTTTTAGCGGAATGATCGAATGAAAAGGCAGCCTGTTAGTGCGCAGCTCAGGATTATCTCTGTCAGAGAGTTGTAATACCCTGTTAGTCACACCAATTACAACTTTTTTCCCGCAAACCGGACAAATACCCTGATGTTTCAGTGTCTCAACAGGATTCCAGCAAATCCGGCATTTTCTATGGCCATCAAAATGATATTTTCCTTCCTGTGGAAACATGTCAATTGTTCCCAGACACTGAGAAGGGTCACTTGTTTTGAGTGCATTAATAATTGCTTCGTACGACAATTCAGTATTGAAGATATTTGCATTTCGACCGAGTTTTTCAGGAGAATGGGCATCAGAATTTGAAATAAGGGTGAACCTGTCTAATTGTGAACATAACCAATTCATTGGAGGATTGGTTGATAAACCTGTTTCAACAGCAAAAATGTAAGGTGTCATGTCCTCAAAACACTCCTCTATAGAATCAAATCCTGATTTTGAGCCGAGTACAGAAAACCAGGGAGTCCAGATATGAGCAGGGATAAAGAATATATCCTGAGAACAGTCGAGTGCTATTTCAAGGAGTTCTTTAGAACCAAGCCCCAGAATTGGCCTGCCGTCTGATGAGATATTAAATCCCCTGACCGAAAGTTTTTGTTGTATCAGGGAAACCGTTTCGAAATCAGGTGAAAAAATTAGATTGTGAACTTTTCTGACTTTCCCGTTTTTTTTGTAGATATTTGAAATTTCACCCGAGAGAATAAATCTGGGCTTAACCGAATCATCAGCAATTTTGCTCTTTAATCTCAATTCCGGTTTTAAAAGATATAATCCGGAGGTCCCGTCAGGAATAAGTTTTTCTTTGAGTTCCGCAAGCCAACCGGGGTGAGTGAAATCTCCTGTTGCTATTACGGATATGCCTTTAATCCTGGCCCACAAATCAAGATATTCAGGAATTAGTTGTTTACTTGTTGCAATTGAAAAATGAGAATGAATATGTAAGTCTGCAATGAATTTCATTTTTTACTATAACAAACGATTTATAATTGAATGACAAAACAATTTGCCGGATAAGTTGACTCATAATTA
>CAZVTW010000281.1:0-4596 GCA_964629805.1 uncultured Bacteroidales bacterium
CGGAAAGCATACCATACGCACTGAACTTGATGATTACCATGGCAGCCAAAAAGAAATAGACATCGCTGACGGTCAGCATATCCCTGTTGATTTGAATCTGAAAAAAGCCTATGGCACAATTGAAGTAACTTCAGAACCAACAGGTGCACGCTTGTTTGTAAATGGCGAAGAGGTGGGGACAACGCCCTGGAAAAGTGAAAAACTGGAACAAGGGCAATACATCCTGACCGCCAAAAAAGAACTGCGCAATGATGCCGAAGAAACAGTTGAGCTGAAAGACGGCCAGGAATTGAAAAAACTGCTTATTTTAACCCGCAATTCAGGGATTTTAAAAATCACAGCCAAAAAAAGCAAAATTTATATCAATGATAAATATGTTGATAGTGATGAGCACACTGCAAACCTGAAACCCGGGCAATATACGGTCAGAGCCGTCAGGCCACAACACAAGGATGCCGCCAGGAAGGTTTTTATTGCCAATGGCATGACCGAAACAGTCAGTCTTGATCCTGAACCGCGTATGGGAAGCATTTCTGTCATTACCTCGCCGGCTGAAACAAAAGATGCAGAGATACTCATCAATGGTGAGTTGAGTGAGGAAAAAACGCCTGCTGTCATACCGTTGCTTATTGGCAGTTATGATATCACGATCAGGAAAGACGGATATATTGAGAACACCAGGAAGATAACCGTAAGTGAAGGAGAAAACACAAAAGTTGAAGTTGAGTTAATGAGCTTTAAGGGCAGTATCCACCAGAAACTAAAAAGAAATAAGCTGGGACGTACGCTTTGGCTGACATCAGGTATAGCCCTTGCCGGGACAGGGGTGTATATGATGTCTGCTTCAAATGCCAGTTATAGCGACTATGAAACAGCGACCATTGATGCATCTGATTTGCGCTCTACAACAGAGAAATATGACAAAATAGGGCCTGTCCTTATTGGGATAGGAAGCGCCTGCCTGGTACCTATGATCATCAACCAGGTAAAAATCGGCAAACAGAAAAAACAATTGCGCATCAGCGCTGCCCCACAACAAGGTGGCCTACTGATAGGCATGAGGTTGGAATTTTGAGGTGAAAAAAAAGACAAAAATAAATTCAATGATTATGAAACAACTACCAGCCATCTGCTTCTTTATTATCTGCAGCCTTTTCAGCGGCTACTCACAGACCTTTGAGCAAATAAAAAGCTCCGGAAAATATATCTATGGTACCGGCAGGGATATCAACTCCAAACGGGCTGATGCCGGTGCCTTGCATGCCCTGGTCAGCCAGATAAGTACAACTGTCAGCGCTGAATCAGACTATTGGTTCCAAAACACCCATGACGATTTCAAAGAAAATTTTGAGGCATATGTCAAATCATACTCAAACATGACACTGACCTTTGCTACCAAGCTTGAAGAAGAAACTGAAGACGGATATTTCGTTGTCAGGTATATGCCAAAAACAAATATACAAAGGTTGTTTGCCGCCCGCGCTGATAAAGTCAAATCATATGCCAAACTGGCCGTTGAAGCGGAAGATGAAATGCGTATCGGCGATGCATTGCGTTACTATTACTGGGCGCTGGTCCTGCTCAAAAGCCACCCGTTGTGCAACGAACTGACATTTGACTGCCCCGGAAAAGGAAAGATGATACTTGATACCTGGCTCCCTGACCGCATAAACCGCGTTTTTAGCCTTTTAACCATCGTGCCGGGGAACGAAGCAAAGAAACATGAAAAATCGGTTATCCCTTTGTCCATCAAATTTTATGATAATAAAGTCCGAAACCTCGATTATTCATACTGGACAGGCGAAAGATGGGCAAAAATAACCAGCGCTTCTGACGGCGCCGGTTCGTTGGAATATTATAAACCGGGCGGAGCTATCCCGGCCAAAGCAAGGATAAGGATAGAATATAAGTATTTTACAAAATGTGCGCTTGACAAAGATGTGGAAAGTGTCATGAGCACTGTCAGGTTGCCAAAATTTAAAGCTGCAGAAATTGAACTGGAAATCAAGGCTGGCGGAAAAAAAGAAAAGGGAACGGAGCAGGATGATGTAGTCGGTAAAAACGAAAATAACCCACATCCCGCAGAAAAGGCCATTGATTTAAACAGCATGAAAGAAATTGATATCATACCAAGGCTGGTCAAGATAATTGATAACAAGGAAAGTATTGAAATTGAGCAATTTTTTACTGACGAGGGTTATGAAATATATCAGCGTTTAATCAGTTACGGGCAGGCTGTTTTCCTGCCTTTTTCAGAACCATTGGAAACAAAGTATCTTGGAAATGATATTCTTGTGAGGCCGGTTCCTGTCAAATTTAAATTTCCCACCAACAATAGAGACTTTATCGAACATCTTTGTTTTACCTTAAATAAAGAGAAGCGTATTTGTAATATCACATTTTCTCTGAGCCAAAAAGCTGTTGAAGGTATCCTCAAACATGCGCGCTGGCCAGATAATGTCAAATGGGAACTCATCAGGTTTATGCAAAACTATAAAACTGCTTATGCACTTGAACGGGTGGATTATATTGAAAGCATTTTCGCTGACAATGCCCTTATTATTGTTGGACGAAAGGTGAAAAAAGCCGAACCTATAGACGGCATGTACAAAACCCTTGGAAATGAACAATATGAATTTGTCCGTAAATCAAAAGCCCAGTATATTGAAAGCCTCAGATCAGTATT
Source organism: uncultured Bacteroidales bacterium (assembly GCA_964629805.1). Classification (GTDB taxonomy): domain Bacteria; phylum Bacteroidota; class Bacteroidia; order Bacteroidales; family CAZVTW01; genus CAZVTW01. The sequence continues at coordinate 2,687 of CAZVTW010000281.1, forward strand.
CCTGAGCAACGAATTTGTGAACATACAATTTTCAACAAGCGAGGTCAAACGTCGTGATGCCGACAGCCAGGTGTATGGCATTCAGATTGAACAGAATTATTATTCATCCAACTATGGCGATCACGGGTATTTGTTCCTGATGATAGACATGAAAGACACCCTGAATCCCAAAATTTATGTCAGGAGCTGGCAACCGGAGCAAAATCCCGATGGCACAATAATAGGCCTGAATAACTTCAAGTTCTGACAGCATACGACGACCCAATTGAATCGGTCGTCGTATGACACATTAATCTACCTGAATGTGACACCCAGCCCGGCAGTAACCATCGAATAATCTGAATATGTGTAATCTCCGTGAATGGTTACAACCCCCAGTTTAAAACGAATGCCGGCATTCAGCCGCGGCAGAAAACCATCGGCTGCTTTGCTGCCAAATGACATGGTGATGGGATTTTCTTCTGTAACAACCTCAACCTCTCCTGATTCATATTTTTCAACATTCAGTCCGACCGGAAAGGTGCCGTTTAGTTTTAATTCAGAAGAAGAAGAAATAAACCCGATGCCACCATAAAAACTCACAACCGGTAAATTAGCAGAAACCAGGGCATTGGCTGTCAAGCTTGACATGGTAAAATCGATTGACTGATCATCAAAAACACTCATGTCAATATCTTCAGGTAACTGAGCATTCTGATGAAGATTGTCCGGCAGGAATGTTATATCGCCTGTAGAATTCAGCTTTGTATATCCTGCCTGCAACGAAACATGCAGGATTGGTATCCTTTTAATAACCGGTATCCATTGTTTCAGGCTGTGTTTCAGGCCCACACCCCACAATCCAACTTCACCGTCACCGGCAACTGTAACCGTAGGCATGTACCGGATATTCAAATCCGTGCCATACAATAGCCCTATTCCGCCCTGAATCATTGGCGCAGGCAGAAAACCGATTTTTGTACCGTCCGGGGTTTTAAATGATGCAATTCTTTCTTCTCCCATTCCCGGAATATTTTCATACCAGTCAAGACTTACACCTTTTTCCTTGCTTGCTGCTGTAGGGATTTCAAAATTACTTTCATCAGAGAGTCTCAATTTATTGATTCCTTCCAATTCACGAAAATCAAATTCTTTATCAACATCAGGAACAAAAGACATACTGACACTGACATTGATATCAAAACCGAATTTTTTATGCACTTTTGCCGTGTTATACCATCCGCCTGACAGGTTTGAACCAAAGGCATTGGCATAAGGTGTCAGATAAGCTTCAAAAAGGGTTTCTGCATCTTTAACGCCCCCCCTCAGAAAATTGGCAATGTCATCATACTGCGCAAACGAAACGTTCACACTAAAGGCAAAACAAGCCAAAAACAGGAAAGTCATACGTATTTTTTTCATCATATTAATTTTTAGTTGTTAATATTATGTTAAATAGAATATTCTTGTAAACAAGATACAAATTCTTTCATATATTTGTGAAAAATAATATAGAAAATTTATTATGAGTTTTTGGCGTGTATTATTAGCAATCCTTTTTCCTCCTTTGTCGGTCATTGACCAGGGCTGCGGATCAATTCTTATTGTATTTATACTTACCTTGCTTGGCTGGATACCGGGTGTCATTGCAGCTTTAGTAATTCTAAACGGCAGATATCGGTATTAATGGTTTGAACCGGGTAAATCTATACGCTTAAAATTCAAAGGCTTTATCTTCTCAAAACAACAAACTCAACGCGACGATTCAGCGATTTTCCCGCTTCCGTTGTATTAGTTGCAACAGGCATTTTTTCACCATAGCCTTCATATAACATCCTGTCCGGCTTGATGCCATGCTCAATGAGCCACTTAACAACCGACCAGGCACGTGCTTCGGAAAGTCGTTGATTATAGGCATCTGTACCCTCTGA
>CAZVTW010000281.1:4696-7594 GCA_964629805.1 uncultured Bacteroidales bacterium
TATTTCTCATGACCTTGAGCAGTATATATCCCACAAAAAAGTGTCCATTCGTCTCTGTTTGTCATAAAATGACCCTGGTGATTTTCTAGATGGGGCGTAAAATTCAAATTATCTTCTATCTCTTCAACCATGTACTCTGTATTGAAATAGACTCCCAGTTTATCAATAGCAAAAGCAGAAAAACCAGCTAATTTGTAATACATTGTGAAACAATATCGCGTTCCTTTTTTTAGAGGAAGTATGAGTTTTGTCTGCAAATATTCCCTGTAATTTTCTTTTTCACTTTTCAGAATCATCCCCATATAAGCATTCCCTTCTTTCGCGCCACTTCTTCCGGCAAAATTATATGGAACGCCAACATCCATCGTGTTGCAGGCATTGAAATAGTCAGATGTTCCCCTGGTTGGAAAAGTCCAGCCCGGGGCTAATTGATAGGATTTTTCCCATTCTGTAAATCGTTCAGGACAGTCTATATATTGTTCGAAACTGTAATTTGGTACAAGATTCTGACCATACGTATTAAAAATGAACAAATTGATTATAAGGGTTATAAAAATTACCAGATATGTCTTTTGTATTTGTGATTTCTTCATATGTAATTTCATTTTCAAATGTTCTCATTTCTTCAGTCATAATTAATACCCGACAATTCAGGGCTTAATAGAAATATTTAATGCATGAACTCTTCATACGATAATTGAAAAAAATAATTATAATTGTGTAGTAAAACAATAAATATACCATAATATCCTGATTCATAGTACAATTTTCACAAAAATATGATTTTTATTGTTTAGCGTTTTTCCTGATGAGTACCTTTCCGGTTACTGAGGGTTTGAAATAATAAAAAAAGAAATAAATGCCTAAAAAACTTTTTAATTAACGTTAAATAAATAATTTTGTCGCATGCCTCTACATAAAACATCAAAAGAACAAATCATAAAGAAATCCCTGGAGGTATTCAGGGTTAAGGGGTATTATAACACTAAAATTTCCGATTTATCCGAGGCGTGTGGTATAGAAAAACCACATTTTTACTACTATTTCAAAAGCAAACAGGACTTAATGAAAGCCATTCTCATTTATGCTCATAATTTCACCAGGAAACTCATATTGCTCAAAGCCTATGATGAGACCAAAACCCCGGAAGAGAGAATGACATTAATGATGAAATTACTTGTTAAGTTGTATACTAACAAAATCCTTGGTTGTCTGTTTGGAAACACTGTACTTGAGACTATCAGGTCTGAAAGGGAATTTATACCGGTACTAAAAGCATATTTTGATGAATGGTTTGAAGCACTGGGGCATTTGTTTCTCTATTCGCGCGGACCTGTTGAATCGGAAAAACTCGCTAAAGAACTCACAATTATCATCCAGGGAAGCATCATGATGATGCAGTTATATGAAGATAAATCCTATTTATTACGTGCACATGATAAAGCAATTGAACTCATTAATACACATAATAATATTAAAAATAAAAATTAGATGAAAGCAGAAATTACAGCATTTGGGACATATGTTCCTGACAAGGTTGTCACAAACCAGGACATTGAAAAAATGGTTGATACGAACAATGAATGGATAATACAAAGAACTGGCATACACGAAAGGCGATTCAGGGCGGAAAATGAGTATACCATTGATATGGCTGAAAAAGCTGTTAAAGCGCTTGTGGATAAGTATCAGCCATCAATAGAGGATGTTGATTTTATTATTGTGGCAACAGTCTCAGAAGACCATGTATTCCCAAGTGTGGCAACACAGATACAAGACAGGTTTAAAATCCGGAAAGCTGGTGCTATTGATATTACAGCGGCATGTGCCGGATTTGTCTATGGTGTACAGCTTGCGAACGGGCTCATTCAGGCTGGTTCCTATAAAAAAATCCTTGTTATTGGAGCAGAGACACTTACCAGGTTTGTTGATTATACCGACCGGACAACCTGTATTCTGTTTGCTGACGGTGCCGGTGCTGCAATAATCGAAGCATCAGATAACCAGCATGTCCTTTCCACCATTTCAGGTTCAAACGGAGACAGCGGAAAATACGTGTATTTATCAACAAATTGTAAATATGCAAATGGGGCTGAAATAAATAACAATAACAAAATATTCCAGGAAGGGCGAAGGGTTTTTAAGTGGGCTATTGAAACTGTATCAAGGGAATCACTACTGCTCATTGAAAAAGCAGGTTTGAAAAAAGAAGATATTGACTGGTTTGTCCCACACAGCGCGAACCAGCGTATTATTGAAGCTATTTGCCAGAACATTGATTTTCCGCTTGAAAAAACACTTATAAGTTTAAAATATTATGGCAATACTTCATCTGCCAGTATCCCGCTTGCCATACAAATAGCAATGGATGAAGGAAAAATCAAAAAAGGCGACAAACTCCTGATTATCGGTTTTGGTGGCGGATTGACTTATGCAGGCGCTATTGTTGAATGGCATTTGTAGTGCGAAAGAATTCATCTGGTATATCATCTGCAGCGCTCAGGATATAGCAGGCAGACGCCCAGGACAGGTTGGCTTCCCATACGCCGCCGTCCCATGGCCGCCACCAGGGACATACAAGTGCATCCGTATAAAAAAACTGCTCGGTGGAATACCCTGTTTTACCAAAACCGAATTCATTGTCGAACCGGTTAAAGCAGCCTAATCCCCATATGCAGGTATCTTTGAGGCGATTATAAATGTATTCATCTTTTGTTTGTTGCCAGAGATAATACATTTCAGCAGCAATGAGATTGCCCATCGGATGAATGTGAGGATTGTGTGTACTTGTGATAGACCCCCCTGAGCTGCTCCAGTTCAATGACCGTAAGGGATCATTCGAGAACTCCACATTCCTGGGAAATTTCCAGGTGAATTCCCAGTCGAGCCCTGTTTTTC
>CAZVTW010000282.1:0-7588 GCA_964629805.1 uncultured Bacteroidales bacterium
AGCATCTTTCCATGTCCAGCCAGAAACATCAACTTGTGTTCCGGAAGAATAATCGGCAGCCGGATCAGCGGTAGCGCCATCAATAACAACATTTTCAAGCGGGCCGCCATCTTTCATGTCGATGTTTTTATCATAACCTTCTAAATAGAGGTTTGTGATAGTAGCGCCAGATTCTTTTTTGAATTGTAAAGCAGTACCACCAGTTTCAGAAATAGCAGTAACATTTGTGAAAGTTGGGTTGTTGTTTACTTTATCAGCTTCGAAAGCAGTAGAGAATCCTTCAATTGTGTGAGAAATATAAGTATTCTCAATTCCACCGCTCCAACCTTCAGTCCAGTCGATAGCATCATCTTCACAGTTTTCAACATATACGTTTTTAGAAGTAACAGTACCACCAAAGTATTCAACGCCATCATCAGCGCCATCAATAACGGCAACATTTTCAATTTTAGTAGCAGAACCAACAGCGTAAAGAGAAATACCATTATATTGAGATTCAGGGTTAATCTGAGCGCCTGTACCTTTGATTACCAGGTATTCGACAGAACCGGAATTATCATCATCAGTTGTACCACCATAAATGAAGCCACCAACTTCAGCTTCAGCATTTTCACCGGCAGTAGTAGTCGCTTTACCACAAATAGTTAAGCCACCCCAGTCACCTGGTTTTCCAAGGTCAGAAGCAATAACCACAGGGTTATCAGCAGTACCATTGATGAAAATCTGACCACCCATTAAAACAGCGATATAAACATCTGTTCCGGCAGCATCAGCAATAATTTTTGTACCGGCAGGAATGGTTAAAGAAGCACCATCCTGAACAATATAAGAGCTACTTAAACGATAGGCTTTAGAAGCATCAAGAGTAATATCTGAAGTTACTTCTCCTTTGAGTTCAACAATTTCAATAACAGTAGCTTCTGCCCATGTCCAACCACTTACATCAACAGTAGCAGGAGCAGCATAACTTTTTGAAGGATCAGCAGTTTCGCCATCAATGATTACATTTGCAAGTGGACCATCATCTTTCATGTCCACAGTAGTAGAATATCCTGTTAAAGATAATCCGGTGATTGTAGCGCCAGACTTTTTTTTAAATTGCAACGCAGTACCACCAACAGTTGAAACAGCAGTTAAGTTTTCTATCTTAGGATTATTGTTTACTTTATCGGCTTCAACGACAGTTGAGAAACCGGCAATCGTGTGCTCAACATAGGCGTTTTTAACAGTACCGTTCCAACCTTCAGTCCAGTCGATAGCATCGTCTTCATTATTTTGCAGGAAAAGGTTTTCCACAGAAACAGTTCCACCAAAGAACTCAACACCGTCATCAGAGCCGTTGATTACAGCAACATGGCTAACAGAAGTACCAGAACCAACAGCGTAGAATGATACACCATTGTATTGAGATTCGGGATTAATTTGTGCTCCGGTTCCTTTAATTACCAGGTAATTAATTGAACCTGAGTTATCAGCATCGTTAGTACCACCATAGATGAAACCACCAACTTCAGCTTCAGCATTTTCACCGGCAGTTGTTGTAGCCAGACCACAAATAGTTAAACCGCCCCAGTCACCTGGTTTAGCATCGGCAGATGTCATGACAACAGGACTGGAAGCAGTACCATTAATCATAATCTTTGCGCCTGTCATAACAGCAAGGTAAACATTAGTACCGCCAGCATCAGCCAAAATTTGAGTTCCGGCCGGAATAGTCAGGGTAGCGCCATTATCTACAATAAAGGAACCTGTAAGGTTGTACGCAACAGATGCATCTAAAGTATAATCTTCTTCAAGAGTACCACTCATGGTACCTTTTTCAAGGTTTACAATAACATCTGGTTTCGGATCATCATCATCATCATCACAAGATGTGAAGAAAGGCATTGTTAGAACTGCAAAAAGAGCAATTCCTAAAATTTTAATTGTTAACTTTTTCATTTCAATGTTAATTTAAATTTAATTAATAAAATTAGTTTAATTAAGTGTATACTAATTATTTATGTCAATACTTATCCCTAAAGAAAAACTTCTTCCTTTTTTATATGAACGAACCACTGCATCAAAGGCTTCCTCGCCTGGTAATTCTATTTCCTGAATTCTTTCAATAGAAGGATTTGCTAAATGTTTTGCAGAAAATTTAACAGTTATTCTGTCTGATATTTGCTTGCTTAATACAAAGTCAAGAGTTACAAATCCTTTTTCAATAATTTCATTGTTGAAAAGTACGTCACTTTGAAAAACATCCTCAGAAGCTCCCAGAGCGAAAATTTTATCAGAAGAATAATTACCGGTCAGCGTTGCAGTAAATGGCTTTTCTGATATATGCCTGTATGATAATGAAGCATTTGAAATAAAACCAGCTGCACCTTGCAAACCAATCTCTGTTTTGTTATTGTATTGAAAATCCTTAATTATATCCTGGTTAAACCACATTTTAGTAGCATTCATTGAAAGATTTAATTTATGGGCTCTTGATACGGATTTTAACACATTGACTTTACCTTCCAGTTCAATACCATATACTTGTGCTTGTTCTCCTGTATTTTCATAATAAAAAATTTGGGAAGAACCTTTTTTAATAGTCAGGTTAATCGGGTCATTAATCATTTTGTAAAATGCAGCCGCTGAAATTAACTCTCCCATGCCTGGGAATAGCTCCCATTTTAAATCAACATTGTATACCTGAGACCTTTTAAGTAATTGATTCCCTTTAGTAACATCACCTTCAGGTGAGACGTATTCAAAAGGTGCTATTTCTTTAAATTCAGGTAAAGTAATTGTTTTACTTGCAGCAAAACGCAGAGAACTTTTATCGGTAAGTTGATATTTCAGGTTTAATGCAGGTAATATGTTATCATATGTAGATTCTTTTTCACCCGGCATATTATTTGATACATCCCATTCAATAAACAAATAATCGTACTCATAACGAAGGCCGAAATTACCGGAAAAGTTTGATATACCCCACACAATATCTGCATATCCGCCAAAAACAAGAAGTTCTGCATTATAAACATCTGGCGGTTGTTCATTTAATTTTAAACCTGGTTCGTCATTATCTCTGCCATAATATGTATTGTACAGATTTTGATCGAGTAGAACCTCATCCATATTATCAATGGAACTACCTCTTACTTCATTATGTACTTCCAGTCCAATAAATTTATTTTCAAAATCGCGTTTCTTGTTACGAAAATTAGCACCAAGATTAATTTTAATCTTCTTATTGTCTTCATCAATGAAGCTAAATTCATCTCTCACATATCCTGTAATATCATTATCTTGTATTGATTGCGATGATTTTTTTTGGTCGAATCCTCCCTGCCGGACATAATAAACAGATTTATCAAGCATACTTACTATATTACGTATACGATTTGGTTCATCAGCATTTACAAGGTTATAGGTGACCGCCCAGTTTAATTTATTTTTATCCCCTATTTCGTGTGAACCCTGCAATTGATTAATGAGAACCTGTGTCGTAATAATATTTTGATCTTTAATGTAAATACTTGAATCTCCTCCTTCTACCTGGATATTGCCTCCTGTAACTTCAAAATAGTAGCCTGATCCGTTTCTTCCTGCTTCATACAATTCGTCCTCGGTCTTGTTAATATAGAGTGCATTATAACTTATACTGCTGTTAGCTGAAAAGTTGTATGAAAGATTTAATAAGCCTGAAGTTTCAATATTCGTTATGTGTTCTACAGCATCAGTAAATTCCCTGTCGTGGTAATTTGATTCATATCTTCTGTATACGCCTTTTCTGTACTCTGATTCCCCGGAATGAGAAAGTGTACCAAAAAAGGATAACTTATTTCCGTTACTTAGTTCAAATTCTTTTCCTCCTAAAACAGAAAAACCATAATTTAATGGTAAATTTTTCTCTACAGTATTCCAACTTTGTTGTTTAACTGCTTCTTTCGTATCATAAGGTTTATTGTAATAGCCCAGAGTCAAATCCTCAAAATTTCGACTAGCCTTAAACTCACTAAATTTATCAAATGAAAGGATATTTGAATTAATACCAGTTGATACATCAACAGTTATACCATATCCAATGGTTTTTGATGATATATCAACATTACCGGATGCCTGGTCTGCGTATCGTTCAACAGAATATGTTTTGCTGATTCCAACATTACTAATGATATCTGTTGAAAATAACTTTAGGTCTATATTCTTTTTTGATACATCGTCTGAGGGAATTGGTAAGCCATTCATGGTGGTGGTCAGATAACGGTCGCCCAATCCACGAATATATATATCGCCTTTCCCTTCTGTTTTTGACACGCCGGAAATTTTTGTTGTAGCAGATTCTGCATCAGAAACACCCATTTTGGAGAGCTCTTTAACACCAATACTCTCTTTGATAACAGTAGATTTTTTTTGTTCCATTAACTGGTATTTCTCTGATTCCCTGCTTGATTTTGCTTTTACCTTGACTTCGTTAATATCAACAGAAGCTTTTTCTAATTTGATAGTCAGTTTTTTTGTTTCACCATCATTGATAGTCACACTTTCAACTCTTTTTGAATCATATGATATAAAGGATACCTGGATGGTGTGAGTATCTGCCGGTACATTGTCAAGAAAGAAGTTGCCGCTGAAATCGGTAATGGTGCCGATCATTGGGTCAGAATCAAGGATAATGACATTAGCGCCGATGATTTCTTCTCCTGTCTGAGCATCATTGATGACGCCGCTAATGCTTCCCTGTGAAAACACCGTTGTGGTCAACAATAAAAATAATATACCCAATAAAACATTTTTTTTCATACTTTCTACAATCTTAAATATTGTTTTTAATTATTATCTGTTGCTGTTAAATAATGAATACCTTTGTATAAAAGACCCAAAGATTCCGGGCCGAAGTGAATTAACTGACAAGCTTTTAAATCTGAAATGTTCTTCTTCTTATTATTAACCCTTTTGTTTTTCGAAATTTGCATGTTTGATTGTTTTTTCAAATTGCGAGTGCAATATTAACTGATAAGTATGAATAGATAGCTAAACAAATGATTAAGGAAATGTTAAGAAAATATTTCGAATTGGCATTAGAAATTTGGAATGATAAAGACCTGCATTTCATCTATAATTATCTAAATTATAATATTCATATTGAGTTAGTGTTTTTTTTGTAGTGTTAATTTAAAGTTAAATTATTATGTGCTTAACATAATGAAAAGGTTATTGTTAAAGATTATTTAAATAAAAATTAAGATGAATTGATATATATTTGGCCGGTGAAAAGAGGAAGTGGTGAAGTAGTGAATGGTGAATGGTGAATGGTGAGTGGTGAGTGGTGAGTGGTGAGTGGTGAATGGTGAGTGGAGAGTGGTGTGTGGTGAGTGGTGAATGTGTGATTTTTGTTGGCTGTTACCGGAAGGTTTGATTACATTTGAATACTACTATATAACAAATTTGTATTAGTCATAAAATCAATTTGTTATCTGTATCGGTGTTTGATACCAAAAATCATGAGGACTATTATTCAATAAAATATTACATAGTTAAATTGGGATTTTTATGAAAAACAGTGATTTCAAAATTTTACTTGTTGATGATGAACCTGATATCATTGAATTTTTGGGCTATAATCTTCGAAAAGAGGGTTTTGATGTGTATACAGCCGAAAACGGCAGAAATGCCATTAAAATAGGGAAAAAAATTGTACCTCATCTCATTTTGTTAGATGTTATGATGCCCGAAATTGATGGCATTGAAACATGTGAGGAACTCCGTAAGATTGAAAAACTGAATGATACAATCATTGCTTTTTTGACAGCGCGAGGCGAGGATTATTCACAGATTGCCGGTTTTGAAGCCGGGGCAGATGACTATCTAACCAAACCGATTAAGCCCAAAGTTCTGATTAGTCGTGTTAAGGCTTTGTTAAAAAGGTACCAGGGATCATCAGCTAAGGAAAATGAAGTAGAAAAGAATGTTTTAAAGGTTGGCAAATTAAAAATCGACCGTGAAAAGTATGTTGTATACAATGATGGTATTAAACTCAACCTCCCTCGTAAAGAATTTGAATTGTTGGTACTTCTCGTTTCAAAACCGGAGAAAGTATTCACAAGGGATGAGATTTATCATAAAGTATGGGGTGATGACATTGTTGTGGGCGACAGGACAATTGATGTTCACATCAGAAAATTAAGGGAAAAAGTCGGCGAAGGGAACATAAAAACGATAAAAGGAGTAGGGTATACCTATATAGTTGAATAATAAGGTTATTATTATTGTTACAACTCTTTTCTTAAGCGCGCTACCGGGATATTCATTTGTTCCCTGTATTTAGCCACAGTACGCCTGGCAATTCTGTAGCCTTTTTCCTGGAGTATTTGAGCGAGCTTTTCATCTGTCAGGGGTTTTTTCTTGCTTTCACCTTCAATACACTCTTTCAGGATTTTCTTGATTTCTCTTGTTGAAACTTCCTCTCCGTTTTCAGTTTGCATGCCTTCTGAGAAAAAATATTTCAAGGGAAATATGCCAAAATGAGTCTGAACAAATTTGCTGTTTGCAACACGTGATATTGTCGAAATGTCAAGATGGGTTTTTTCTGCTATGTCTTTCAGAATCATGGGTTTGAGTTTTTTTTCATCTCCGTCGAAAAAATAATCATGCTGATATTCAACAATGGCATTCATTGTCATCATCAGGGTATGTTGTCGCTGTTTGATGGCATCAATGAACCATTTAGCAGAATCCAGTTTTTGCTTGACAAACATGATGGCTTCTTTTTCCTTTGCGCTTTTATGGTTTTTCCTGGTGTTGGAATACGCCTCTATCATGTTGGAATAGTCCTTACTGATACGGAGTTCAGGAGAATTCTTGGCATTCAGATTGACCTGTATCTGACCATTGTTCACCTCAAGCATAAAATCAGGGATGATTTGTTCAAGCGATTTCTCAGATTCATCACTGAATGAACTTCCGGGTTTCGGATTTAACTTGAGGATTTCATTCATAGCCAGCTTGAGTTCTTCCGAATCAATACCCAGGCGGTTCTGAATCTTATCGTAATGTTTTTTGGTGAACTCATTAAAATAGTCTTTGATGATGATTTTTGCAAGATTTAGACCGGATAGGTTATTATTGAAATAGATTTTTTTATCAATCTGGAGCAACAAACATTCCTGAAGATCACGTGCTCCTACACCGGGTGGATCAAAATCCTGTATGATATTCAGTACATTTTTGAGTTCCGATTCTGAAGTGGAAATGTTTTGAGAAAAAGCAATATCATCAACAATGGCCTCCAGGTCTCGCCTGAGATAACCGTCACCATCTATATTACCGATAATATACTCAGCCAGAACTTTTTGTTCTTCCGTCATTATCTGAAGACCCAGTTGCCTGTTAAGGTGCTCGTGGAAAGATGATCCGGCAGAAAATGGGATATCAGGTTTCTTATCGTCTTTCGAATAGTTATTTGTACTGAGTTTATAACTTGGCATTTCTTCATCATCAATATAATCGTCCAGGGAAAATTCATCCTGTTCTGCGCCGTTTCGTTCTTCATTGGCAGATTCGTCAGGATTGGAGTCCTGGTTGTCTTCCCTGGCATACCCCTCTTCTA
>CAZVTW010000283.1:0-7584 GCA_964629805.1 uncultured Bacteroidales bacterium
CTATTCGTGATGATGATGGCAACATCATTGGTGTAGTACTCGTATTTCGTGATGTGAGTGAAGAGTATAAGCTCAGGCAGCAGGTTGATGCCAGCGAAAAGCAATTCCGCGATTTATATGAAAACGCACCAAACGCTTATTTTTCGATAGGTGTTGACGGAATTGTTCACATGTGCAATAAGCAGGCAGGTAAGATGCTTGGTTATCAGGTTGATGATATAACAGGCAGGCAAATTTTGGATTTTTATGCTGATACCCCGTTTGGAAAGAAGAAAGCAAAAGAAATTTTACAAAAATTTAATTCAGGTGGGGCGATACAAAAAGAGGAACTACAGATGCAAAGAGCTGAAGGTACATTGATTTGGATAAGTCTGACTGTTAATGCTGTTAGAGATAGCGCCGGGAAAATAATTGAAAGCCGTTCAATAGCAGTAGATATAACAGAAAAGAAAGCTACCGACATTGCTCTGCAAAAAAGTAAAGACCTCCTTGAAGCAACCGGGCGAATGGCCCGGGTGGGTGGCTGGGAGCTGGATGCTAAGACTTTAGAGATAGCCTGGACAACGGAAACCTATCGAATCCATGAAGTCTCCTTTGATCATAAACCGCCATTGGAAGAGGCTATTCATTTTTTCCATCCCGAAGATCGTGAAAAACTGTCTGATGCAATTCAACGATCATTACAATATGGCGAACCATATGATATGGAACTACGGTTCATTACAGCAAAAGGGAAGCATCTTTGGACCAGGATGATGTGCAGGCCTGTCGTTGTTGACGGAAAAACAGTCAAACTTTTTGGCACATTTCAGGATATTACGAGGCAGAAACTCGCAGAAATTGCACTTCACCATGAAAAAGAAACTGCTCAAAAATACCTTGAAATTGCCGGAGTTATTATTGTCGCAATTGACAGAAATGCCGGCATTACCTTAATTAATAAAAAAGGTTGTGAGATACTTGGTTATGAACATCCTGAATTAATTGGTAAAAATTGGTTCAATTCTTTTGTTCCCGGAAATATAAGAGAGGATTTAAAAAAAGAATTTAAAAAGTTAATTTCTGGAGAAAAAGAGGCTGATGACTATTATGAAAATCCGGTTCTAACCAAACAACACGAAAAAAGGCTGATAGCCTGGCATAATGCTCTCCTCCGGGATAATGAAGGAAACATCATCGGAACATTGAGTTCGGGGAATGACATCACGGAAAGAAAAAAACTGGAACGTACCATACGTAAAAACAGGGAGAGACTGGCAAGAGCACAACAAATAGCCCACCTCGGAAACTGGGAATGGGATATTAAAAAAGAAAGCCTGATATGGTCTGAAGAATTATACAGGATATTTGGTATAAGCAAAGAATTTAGTTTAACATTTGAAGGCATCCGTTCAATGATATATCCTGAGGATAAAAAGAAAAATGATGGCTTTGTTAATAGATTATTGCATTCTGTTGATATTGGTAATATAGAATTCAGAATCATCCGGCCTGATCAATCTGTGCGGTATCTCTATCAGAACGTTGAAGTACAACGGGATAAAAATGGGGAAGCAGAAATGATATTCGGCATTATCCAGGACATTACTGAACGCAGGCAGGCAGAAATAAAAATAAGGGAAAGCGAAGAGAAATTCCGTAATATGTATGAACATTCAGCCTCTGGTATTGCTATTGTATCTCTCGAATATAAAATTTTGAATGCCAATAATGCTTATTGCACTATGCTGGGCTATTCTGAAGATGAATTGCAGGGTAAAACCCTAAAAAAGATTACGCATCCTGAAACCATAGAAAAGAATATGGAACTGCAGAATCAGTTACGTAAGGGTTTAATTCCATATTTTCAGATAGAAAAGAAATTTATTCACAAAGACGGACATACTGTTTACGGCATCTTAAATGCAACCAGCGTAGTAGATACAAACGGTAATCCGCTTTTTTTTATAGGAAATGTCGTTGATATTACTACAAGGAAAGAGGCCGAAAAGCAGCTGATAAAGGCCGAAAAACGTTTTAAAGCCCTGATAGAAAACGCACCTGATGCTGTTGCCATTAACGATGATGAAACCCGGCTGGTATATGCCAGTCCCAATGCGCTCAAGCAATTCGGCTATAAAGCAGAAGAAATGATGGGACATTCAGGAGGCGAGTTTACGCATCCTGATGATATTCCGATTGTCCGTGAAGTCTTTAACAGGATTGTTGAAAATCCGGATTTACGACCGACAATCAGGTATCGCTTCAGGAAAAAAAATGGTGAGTACAGATGGGTTGAAACAACATTCTCCAATTTGCTGGATGATGAAGCTGTACAGGGATTTGTGCTGAATTTTACCGACATAACAGAGAAAAAGCTGGCGAATGATACACTACTTGAAAGTGAGCGTGGATTAAAAGAAGCGCAGCGACTGGCTAATATTGGCAACTGGTCATGGGACTTCCATACAGATAGATTATACTTATCTGATGAAATGTACAATATCATCGGACTTGAAAGAAATGAAAGGGCGCTTAATGTTGCTACACATGAAAAACATTATACCCCAAAAAGTTGGGCGCTATTCCGGGAAACTGTTAAAAAAACCAGTCAGACTGGTGAATCATATGAAATTGAACTTGAAATTTTAGAGCCGGAGGAAAACAAGAAATATGTTGTTGCAAGAGGAGAGGCCGTCTTTGGAAAAAACAATGAAATTACAGGATTAAGGGGGACTTTACAGGATATTACTGACCGAAAAATTGCCGAAAATGAGCTTAAAACACAGAATGAGGAGTATCTGGCGTTGAATGAGGAGCTGGAAGAACACATGGAGCGTATAAAAAAAATGAACCAGGAACTGGACATAGCACGAAAAAAGGCGGAAGAAAGCGACCGCCTTAAATCTTCATTCCTGGCTAACATGAGCCATGAAATTCGTACTCCGATGAACGGAATCATCGGGTTTGCAGGTATGTTCACAAAAAAAGGGCTAACTGATGATAAACGGAATTATTATGCCAAAATAGTGATTGATAACAGTAAACAATTACTTACCATTGTCAATGATATCCTGGATATTTCCAGAATAGAGGCTGGTTCGGTTGAAATTAAGCAGGAAGAAGTGAATGTCAATGATCTTATCAATTCCTTATATGCCATGTACAAGCCCAAATCGGGCGATAAACTGCTCAACTTTATCCCGTTTAAGTCCCTGACAGACAATGAATCCGTCATTATTTCAGATAAGACGCGTTTAAAACAGGCTCTTGACAATCTGTTGAACAATGCTTTTAAGTTTACTCATGAGGGAGAAATACAATTTGGTTATGAGCTCCAGGACGAAAATATAGGATTTTACGTGACAGATACCGGTATTGGAATCGCCAGAGAGCAACAGGATAAAATTTTTGAACAGTTTAGACAGGAAGAAATGGGCATCACAAGGCAGTACGGAGGAACAGGACTTGGTCTGGCTATTTGTAAAAAACTTGTGAATCTTCTTGGAGGAGATATCCGGGTAGAATCTGTAAAAGGCAAAGGATCATCTTTTTACTTCACTATTCCATACAAGCCTGTCAATCAGTTAGAAGAAATGTCAGGTAACAAAAAACAGGACAAAAACGTAGAAAGATTTACGATACTTGTTGCAGAGGATGAAGAAATCAATTATCTCTATGTTGAGGAAGAGTTAACAGGAGAAGGCATACAGCTCATTTTAGCGAAAAACGGAAAAGAGGCTGTTGATATGACCAGGGATAATCCCGGAATAGATTTGATATTGATGGATATTAAGATGCCGGCGCTGGACGGACTGAAAGCGACAAAGATGATAAAAGAGTTCAGGCCCGGTTTGCCAATCATCGCTTACACGGCCTATGTTTTTGACAATGACAAAGCCAAAGCAATGGAAGCAGGCTGTGATGATTATTTAACAAAACCCCTGGATATTGATAGACTCAGGGAATTAATCGAGAAGTATAAAAAAAACGCCGACTGACAATCATTCAATTCCTTCGGAGTTGAGAATTCCAATGAAATGGACGAATTTAACAATGTAATGATAGTAGTGAAAAAATTTTTCAGACAATGATATATTTACACAAACGAACCATATATTTATTTTTTTATTTACTCTGTTTTTCTTCATCAGGAACATTGAAATCGCAATCATTTAACCCCGACACCCTCTTCCCTGACCTTGCTGACACTTCCTGGGTACAAAAAACTCAGAAACTGGCCTTTAAAACCTGCCATTCCAATCCGCAACTGGCTTATGAGATGGCTGTTGTAACCCTGGATTCCTCTGTCAGAATAGACTATCACAAAGGCATTGCCCATGCCTATAATTACATGGCGATATCACGGGCCACAGAGGGGCAGTTGGATAGCGCCAAAAGATTTTTTCTTACATCACTCAACTGGTTTCAAAAAATTCATGATTATAAATCTGTTGCGAGCCTTCATAATAACCTCGGAATTCTCTATCAAAAAACCGGCTTTATGGACAGCGCCATAGACCATCACTTCAAAGCCCTTGCAATTCGCGACAGTCTAAAAAATCAAAAAGGGATTATCAATTCGTATAACAACATCATCGGGATTTACAAAGACAAAGGAAACCTTGATGTAGCGGTGGAATATACAGACAAAGCTCTGACACTCATCGACAGCCTTGATATAGAAACTCCGGATCGTGCCCATATTCTGGGGAATAAAGGATTAATTTTGCTCAAAAAGAAACAATATACCAAAGCCCTGAGTCTTTTTCAACAATCACTTGTGTTATTTCAGCAACAGGAACATGATTACGGTATATCACACACTCATTATTCACTTGGAAAAACATATAATTATCTTAACAGGGATGAAAAAGCCCTTACACATCTTCAAAAAGCTTTGGTTTTAAAAGAAAAACTCCGCGATGTCGAAGGTATGTCACTGGTGTACCTGGAGCTTGGAAAATTATTCTACAACAATAAACATTTTTCCCTGGCAGATGAGCATCTCAAAAAATCAATTGAATATGCAGCAACGCATAAATATTATAAAATATTGCAGGATGCCTGGCTGATGAATTCAAAGCTGGATTCTGCCCGTGGTGATTTTGCAGGTGCTTATGCCGGATTGAAAAAGCGCCATGATCTGCATGACAGTTTAAATAGTGTGGAGATAAACAGAAAAATTTCTGAAATCAGGACAAAATACCAAACAGAGAAACAACAGGCAGAAATCGAACTTTTAAAAAAGGAGCGATCGATTCTTGACCTGAAAATGGCCAGACAAAACCTGATGATTATTCTGTCCGGTTCGTTGCTGTTATTATCTTTTGGTATTATATTGATTATTATCCGCTATCTCAGAAAAATAAAAAGACTTAACACAACTCTGGAAGAAAAAAACAGTGAAATACTGGGTAGTCGTGAAAAAATTAACAATCAGAAAATGTTGCTCGAACAACAAAAAGAAGAGCTGATATGCCAGCAGGCAGGTTTAGAAGAACAGGTAAAAGAGAGGACAAAAGAACTTGAAATTGCGAAAAACAAAGCAGAAGAAAGCGACAGGCTGAAATCCGCATTTCTGGCTAACATGAGCCACGAAATCAGGACACCGATGAACGGTATCATTGGCTTTTCGGAAATGTTTTTAAAGCCAAATCTGACCGAAGAAAAAAGAACATATTTTGCGAATATCATCATCAACAGCGGTAAACAACTATTAACAATTGTCAATGACATTCTTGATATTTCAAAACTAGAATCCAATGCTTTAGAAATATCTAATAGCGAAGTTGTTATTAATGATTTGATAAACGAACTTTTTGCTTTTTACAGACCGCAGGCAAACAATAAGCTACTGACAGTTATGCCTTATAAACAGTTAAATGACCGGGAAAGTACCATTTTTGCCGATAAATTACGCTTACGCCAGGTTTTAGTTAATTTATTGAACAATGCATTGAAATTTACCCATAAAGGAGCCATAAAATTCGGTTATAAACAAAATAGCGGACAATTACAATTTTTTGTGGAAGATACAGGCATTGGCATTTCCAAAGAATACCAGGGAAAGATATTTGAGCGATTTAGCCAGGAGGAGACTGAAATAACCAGACAATACGGCGGTACTGGTCTTGGGCTGGCTATTTCAAAAAAACTCGTTCAACTCATGGGCGGCGATATCTATGTCCATTCAGAGAAGGGGAAAGGCGCTACATTCTATTTTAACCTTCCTTATAAGCCGGTTTACAAAATTGCTGATGAAGTACCTACAATCAATAGTAAGAGGAGTAGTTCGGTATTCACAGTCCTGGTGGCAGATGACGAAGAAGTCAATTTTCTGTATCTAACTGAATTATTGTCAGACGAGGACATTCTTCTGCTTCATGCCAAAGACGGAAAAGAGGCCGTCAACCAGACCCTGGCAAACAAAACCATTGATTTGATTCTGATGGATATCAAAATGCCGGTGATGAACGGCCTGGAAGCAACAAAAGAGATAAAACGAACATTGCCTGAAATGCCGGTAATTGCCTACACTGCATATGCAATGAAGGAAGACGGCGAGAAAATCGATGATGCCGGTTGCGATGATTTCCTGTCAAAGCCATTAGATGAAAAAAGACTCATGAAAATAATCAGTCAGTATAAAAGCCGAAAAGAGGCGGATGAGTGAGCGTCTGAATCTGTAATTTTTTCCTTCAAATGATAGGAATAATGAATTCAAATGATTATATTTATTTTTTTTTATAAACTGCGTAGGAACTCAATTTGACGAAAAGATTCCTCCCTTCGGTCGGAATGACACTAGTCAATAATTGTTGATGATGGTGGGGGAAATGCGGCAAAGCCGCATTTCCCCCACCATCATCCAAAAACAATTCAGCCTGTCATTCCGACCGCAGGGAGGAATCTCAAACAATACTGCAAAATAGCGCCAATAAATAGTTCACATAATATCAATAAAATTATTAGATATATGGCGAAAAAAATACTTATCATTGAAGACGAGGATAATTTACGTGAAAATCTGACTGAAATTCTTTCGTTCAGAGGGTATGATATTGTAACTGCTGTCAATGGCAAAGAGGGAGTGATAAAAGCCAACAAAGAAAAGCCTGATTTGATATTGTGCGATATTATGATGCCTGAGATGGACGGTTATGAGGTAGTTGAGTATGTCAGGGAAAACAAGCAACTTACGAATATCCCATTCATCTTTTTAACCGCTAAAACTGAAAAGAAAGATACCCGAAAAGGAATGGCTTTGGGCGCTGACGACTACCTCACAAAACCATTTTCCTCTGAAGAAATTGCAGAAGCAATTGAAGCCAGGTTCCAACGAGCAGGGAAAATGAAAGATGAAATGAATGAAAAGGTCAGCCAATATATAAAACAAATTAATGATACCTCTCAACATGAATTCAACACACCACTGAATGGCATACTTGGCTTATCTGAGTTGTTACTAATAAATTTTGAAGAGTTTAATCACACCGACATCAAACGGATAATCAAAGAAATTAATACTGCCGGCACACGATTGCACAGGACTCTTGACAATATTCTTTATTTTCAGTATCTTGAAAACTTAAAAGGTAAAAA
>CAZVTW010000284.1:0-7565 GCA_964629805.1 uncultured Bacteroidales bacterium
CGAAGCGGTGATTGACATTAATTCAGAGTCCGGCAAACGATTCCATACTCTTCACCAGCCTGATAAATTCGCTCCTGTAGCCATTTTCGTCCTTCCCTTTTCCTGAACTGGCCAAAGAAATAACTTTCTGGTAACTGCTGTTTCCTTTATACTCCGAATCGCGTAACAACATGCCAAACATCGCCACCGAAGCCGAGAAACAGTATTTATCAGTGGTTTCTTCCGGAGAAAGGTCTGTTTCCAATATTGTGTGCACTATTTGCCGGCTTTTTTTGCCTTCCGGTTCTTTGTACCGGCATTTAACCGTAGCTACTTCCTGCCCTGTTTCTTTAGGATTTGTCCGGATGGTCTGATACTTCAAATCGTCAATTTCTTTAATGAACTGGCTTTCCACGCCTTTAGGAATTATTTCATACAGCACGGTTACCGTATGTCCGGCGCCCATTTCCCCGGCATCTTTGGTATCATCCTTAAAATCCTCATCATTGAGCAATCTGTTCTCATAACCAACAAGCCTGTAAGCCTGAACAAAAGCCGGATTAAACTCTATCTGGAGCTTGACGTCCTTTGCTATTGTAAACAGTGAACCACCAAATTCTTTTACCAGAAACTTATTGGCTTCATGGATGTTGTCAATATAGGCATAATTACCATTTCCTTTATTGGCAAGTGTTTCAAGCTTTGAATCCTTGTAATTTCCCATGCCAAATCCCAGGCAGGTCAAAAAAATACCTGATTCCCGTTTTGCTGTGATTAAATCCTCAAGCTCATTATTATTGGAAACACCAACATTAAAATCACCGTCTGTGGCGAGGATAATCCTGTTGTTTCCCCCTGGTATATAGTTTTCTTTTGCAATTTTGTATGCCAGTTTTATGCCTTCACCTCCGGCTGTTGAACCACCGGCGCTGAGATTGTTTATTGCTGAAAGTATGTCCCGTCTTTTGTTGCCTGGCGTTGATTTCAGCGCCGTCCCTGCTGCTCCTGCATACACAACAATAGCTACTCTGTCTTCTTTTCTGAGATTGTTTACCAGGAGCCGGTATGCGGATTTTAACAACGGAAGTTTATTTGCGGAACTCATAGACCCTGACACATCTATCAGGAAAACAAGATTACTGTTTGGTAAGTTTTCCTTATCTATGTCCTTTCCCTGTATGCCTATATGCAGGAGCTGATGTTTCTTTTCCCAGGGACATTGTGATTTTTCCGTGTAAATTGTAATTGGACGGCCGTTTTCAGGCTGTGGGTATTCATAGTCAAAATAATTGATCATCTCTTCAATCCTCACGGCATCAGCTGGTGGTTTTTGTCCGTAGTTGATAAAACGCCTGATATTACTGTAAGATGCATTGTCAACATCAGCTGAAAAAGTTGATAATGGATTGTTTCTGACCAGTTTGAATCCATTTTCATGAATTTTCGCATACTCTTCAATACTTGGGTTCATATAAACAGGGGTGTTTTCAGCCGGGCTGCTCAAAACACCACAGATTCGTCTCTTTTTGCCTGAAACACCTGATACTTTTCCCCTGATTTTCACACCCATTGGAGCTCCTATTCTTTCACTTTTAACAATTGAAACTGAACCTGTAAGATCAGATTTTTTTACCGAACTATACCCCACAACAACAACTTCCTCAAGCTTCTGACCCGATGGTTTTAAACTGATGTTCAAATGCTTTGCTGATTTTAAAGGAATTTCCTGCTTTTCGTATCCAATGAAACTCACGACCAACACTGTATTTATTGTATCTTTAACAGTAATAGTGAACCTGCCGTTAAGATCAGTTATCGTACCATGTTTTGTTCCTTTAACGTAGATATTTACACCTGGTAAAATATTGTTGGTTTCATCAACAACGTCGCCGGTTATTTTAATGCTTTGACCAAAACAAAGTCCTGCAAAAAGCATACACATAAGAATTATACCAATTGATTTCATAATTGTAAGATTTAAAAAGTTAAAAACTGAATTATTCGTTTGAGCTCAAAACTGTTTGTTGTGTATAGGATGCACAGATAAGCTTTTTTCCATAAAAAAAGTTAAAAAAAATTGATGGTTATTATGCCTCATAATGTAAGCATTATGCATGTTTTCCTTTATCTTACTTTTTTCGTACATTTGACATTCTTACACATTGTTTACAAATGCATTTTGAAATTGACATACAAAGGCTTAATGAACAGGAACTCCTCACAGGTTATCGTAAAACCGGTGAAAAAATCTATCCTGGTGAACTATTCAAAAGATACACGAAATTCGTTTTTTTCATCTGCATGAAATACCTGCAATCTGAGCAGCAGAGTGAGGATGCTTCTATGGAAGTCTTTGAGAAGCTCTTGTCTGAACTGAAGCACGTTGAGATTAAAAATTTCAGGCCCTGGTTGTACACTGTCACAAAAAATCATTGTTTGATGATTCTCAGATCACAGCGAAAAACAGAAGATTTTGAAGAAACAGTTTTAAAACATCCTGAACAGCTTATGAAAACTGATGCTCTTTTGCATCCTGATCAAACGAACAATAATGAATTGAAACTGCAACAGCTTGAAAATGCCATTAATAAACTGAATGAAGCACAAAAGATATGTGTTGAATTGTTTTATTTGAAAGAACGTTCATACAAAGAGGTTGTGGGGTTAACCGGTTTTAGTATGAAAGAGGTAAAAAGTTATATACAAAATGGTAAACGCAACCTGAAAAAACTTTTAACAGAGGACAGGGTCATTATTTTGCTTTTATGTATACATTTTATTATTGAGTAGCAAACAGAATAACATGAAGGATAACTATAAAGACATATTCATTCCGACAAAATGCCCTTCGGTTAGTGTTTTGGAGAATTATATGAGCGACAATCTGTCCCAACAGGAAATGCATGATGTTGAGTCGCACCTGGCAGATTGCGATATGTGCAGCGATATCCTTGATGGTATGTCCAATATGTCAGGCTTAGACCAGGCAGATAATATTGAAAAAAAAATACATGCACGCATTGATAATGAGTTGATAAAAAGAAAAACCGGGACGTTCAGACTACGGCCATATTATTATTCTGTTGCCGCTTCTGTTTTGATTGTCATTGGTGTGTCATTCTTTATTCGCCATTATTCGGAAAAAGGCAGTCAAATCTCAGAAAACATGAGTCAAGCCAGTGAAAAAGTTGAGCAGCAGGCCGGAACTGATAATGCTGAAAAAGCGACAAAACATGATCAGGAGACAGCGAAAGCGCCAGAAAAACAGATTATTTCAAAAGAGAGTTCAAAACAACCGGTTTCTGATGATATGACACTGAATGGAAAATCAGCGTCAAAATCAGAAAAGGAAGTTACAATTAAAGTGGAAAAACAGGATGACATTTCTGCTGCTCCCGCGGAACCTGAGGAAAAGCCGGCAATTGCAATTGCTGAAGAAGATATTGATATCAAACCAAATGATGAGACAGAAGAATCATTTACAGGGTCAGGAAGAGCTTCTGCAAAGGCCCCGGACAGGATTACACTGATTGCAGATGATATGAGACGCAGTGAAAATGTGTCTTCACATACAATAAAAGGGAAGGTGGTTGACATGGAAACCGGGGAGCCGGTACCCGGCACCAATATTATTATCCGGGGTACTGCAGAGGGAACTGTGACTGATCCTGATGGTACATTTGTGATAAAAGCCCCGGAAAATAAAATCGGGCTTGATTTTTTATCTGTTGGATATACGTCTAAATCAATCAGCCTGGATGGCGAAAAAAACATTATTGTACGTCTCGAGCCTGAAAAACTTGCCATGGATGAAGTTGTGGTAGTTGAAGACCAGGCTGGAAGGCAGGATGATAAGACAGGCGCTGTTTCGACAGTATCAGGTGATGAATTAATGGGCTTCCCTGACAGACAAAAGAAATCAAAAATCTCTACCGATCTCTTCGGTAAGGTGAATAAGGTTCCGGAACACGCCACAGATAAGCAGCTTCAGCAGCCGGAATATCACCGTCCTGATACCGAATTTGATATCTCCGGCACTTATGACAAAGCAATGAGTCATTATCAGAAAAAAAATTATAAGAACGCAGCAGAGTTTTTTGGTGAATTATATCTGAACATACCTGTTAATGATTCTCTTACATATTATTACGCTGATGCACTTTTTCGATCCGGAATGCCTGTTATTTCTCAAAAAATTATCACAAGATATTTAAAAAATGAACCTGAAACTGTTGATGCAAACATCTATTATTTACTGGCGCAGGTATTGACAGAACGAGGCAGGACTGACTCTGCAATAAGTATATTAAACGAACTAAAAAAACAGGATTCTGTTCATCTGCCGGCGATTCAGGAATTATTGCATCAAATTCAGGAATGATCAACTTCTTGTATAGAAAAATCCCCCAATGATAGCAGTAGCAGGCGCTACCAACACAAGGCCAAAGCTGCCGACAAGGGTATGAAGTATTTCCGCGGCAATATAATTTACATTCACAATACTGACCATTGGTGTACCTTTGGCCATGAACAGCATAAACACAAAGATGAAGCTGCCCGAATATGCGAAGAGCAAGGTGGTTGTCATTGTCCCGATAACCGGATAAGCAATATTAAAACCTGAAAGGATGAGTTCTTTGGATTTCATGCCGGGTTTTTTTATGATCAACTCATTTTGAGAGGCTGCAATGTCCATAGCCACATCCATAACAGCGCCTGCTGCTGATATAAAAATGGCTGATAAGAAGATATCCGAAAATTTCAAATGTGTAAAGCCTGCATAAATCAAGGCTTCGGAAAATTCCTGGACAGTGCCCGGTATCCTGAAAAAATGACCGAAAAGTTGAGCTAACAGTGAGGTGATGAGCACTCCAACGATTGATCCTGACAGGGCAACCAGTCCTTTTCTTGAAAAGCCACTGATCAACAGGATGATGACAGAAGTTGTCAGACAGACAATAAACAAAGCCACAGGAACAGGGTGATATCCTTTTAAGAAAGAAGGGATAAGGATTTTCCAAAGCGCCAGGGCTGTAAAAACAAATGATAGCAGGGCTTTGAAACCCGTCCAGCCGGCAAAAGAGATAAGAAACAAAGCAAAAAGTCCGAAAAGAATGAGTTCTATGTTAAGTCTGTAGATGTCATCTGCCCGCACTGTCACGACAGAATTATTATTTCTGTCCATCTTCAAAACTGCCAGTACATTATCTCCTTCTTTAAATATTTTGTCTATTTTCATTTGTCCCATTAACACATTATGAGCCTGTAAGGTATCTCCCTTATAATCGCCCGATAATATTTCAATTTTCATAACCTGAGTTCCAACCGTCACAACCCCATAGGTTTCCAGGTCGTCATTATTGACAGATATAACTTTGGCTTTTTCTCTCTGAGTCGAATTAGTTAATTCCGGGTTTTCAAAACCTGTTGGCAGATAAATAAGTATGATACAGATTATACTTATAAAAACGACAAACGAAATATTAATTTTTTTCCTGGTCTTTGGCAACATGTTTTATTGTTTTAAAAAAAAACCTGCGCGAAGATTATGGATCGCGCAGGTTTTAATGAAGAATTATTAAAAATTCAATGCTTATTCATTTAAATCAGCAATATCAATAATTTTTTTGGCAACATCGGTATTGTCATAATATCCGCTGAATTCATATTGTCCTTGTCCCATAGCCAAAACCGGAACAGGTACACCTGTGTGAGAATATGAAGTCCAGTCAATACCTGCTTTATTGTCCAGGATATGTGTAATTGTAACAGTGAAGGGATCATAATAGCCGTAAAGCACACTTACTTCCTGATCGGTGTGAAGAGATTCACCGGTCATACTCCTGTTGAAAGCATCTTCAAGAAGACCTCTTTCATAGTCAGTCAAACCAAGACCTTTTGATTCATCACCGAGTCCAAATGTGGATTTTACATCATTCAGCGCTTCTTCAAAAGACATAGACCCTTCAGCAGCCCAACCCTGAACCTTAGCAGTATAAGATTCGTAAGATACACTCTGATGATTGAGCAAATCAAAAGCAGTTTCATAAGCTGTAGTTGCAAAACCCAGTGTCAGTCCGCCACATTCATGGTCTCCTGTAATGACAATCAAGGTTTCGTCAGGATGTTGTTCGTAAAAATCAACTGCAAGACCAATGGCTTTATCAAATTCAACAGTATTATGTGCGGCAGAAACAACGTCATTGGCATGGCAGGCCCAGTCGATTTTACCACCTTCTACCATCATGAAAAATCCATTATCATTGTCAAGAATTTCAATACCTTTAGCAGTGAATTCAGATAAGGTGATTTTGTCATTTTCAGATGCCTGTTCATCCAGGTCAATTGTATAAGGAAGAGCGGCGCTTGTAGCGCTAACGCTTGAATAGAATTTCTCAAGCGTAGCAATGACTTTTCCTGAACCAGAAGTTAATGCATCAAAGGCAGACCTTGTGTTCACATATGTATATCCGTTTGACTCAGCAGCATCTAAAAATAGATTAATATCTTCAGCCAGTCCTGAAGTTTCCCCATCACTATCATATTTGTTCCATCTTACACCACCACCCGCAAAATAATCAAAGTTACTCTGGGTTAAATGCTGACCAATTGTATAATAGTTATTCCTGTGTGGAGTATGGGCATAAAAACAAGCAGGCGTTGCATGGTCAATACTGACACTTGAAATAATGCCTACTTTCATTCCTTTATCCCTGGCCATTTCTGCCATGGTTTTTAAATCCTGTGAGTGGTTACCATCCATACCAACGGTATTGATGGTTGTTTTGTAACCTGTTGCAAGGGCAGTAGCTGAAGCAGCAGAGCCTGTAATATACCTGTCTTCAGCATGGGTTGTCTGCATACCGGTAACAGGAAATTTGCGCATATTTAGTTCACCGATTCCAACGTTGCCAGATTTTGCTGCAGATTTCAATCTAAAATCAGGGCTGTTCAAAGCAGCTTCAGTCACATTGATTTGAGGGCTTCCTACACCATCACCTATAAAGTAGAAAATGTACTTAGGTGTGCTGTACTCTGTAGTTGAATTTTTTACTACATCTGAGCTGTCGTCATCATCATCATCGTCATCTTCTGAACATGATGTTACGACGACCATTGTTAACAATGCACCAACAAAAAAAAGTGCAAAAAGTTTTAATGCTTTTTTTGTTTGTAAATAACTTTTCATAATAAATAATTTTTTGATTAGATGAATAAATTGTCAGCGCAAAACTAATTCGATAATGTTAAGGCAGCGTATCTGTATTTTAAACATATGTTAAATAAAGTTGTGGTTAAATCAGTGACATGTCATAAATTAAAGAAATCGTAATTTAAAATTAACCTTCTCAGGTAAAATTCAGGAAAACAGTATTTTAACCAGGTATTTATATAAGTCATTCTAAATAAGGGTAAAGCCTGAATCGCATCATCTCATCTGAAATATTAATCTGTGAATTATACATTGTATAAAAAATAATCTACTTTTGTATTGAGTTAAAAGAAAACACGGAAGCTCAATCAGAATGAATAATGTAAATTTTCGATATGTGATTCTGAGAAGCCTTGTTTATTTTAATAACAAA
>CAZVTW010000285.1:0-7557 GCA_964629805.1 uncultured Bacteroidales bacterium
TTTCATTTTAGAAATTTAGGTAATAATAATTTTATATATGCAAACACAAAAGTAGTATTTTATTTTACTAAAGAGGATTTATAGGTGTGTTTCTGATAATTTTTTTCAAAAAAAATATTTTATTAATGGTAAATCTTGAATAAGATTGGCATAAAACATATTATCATATTATAATCCGTATCATATTTTTCATTATATTTAGATGATTATTACTAATTAAAACAACTATTTATTTACTAACTAAACAACAAATTATCATGAAACAATTATTCAAACCTTCATTATTATTGGTTTTCTTTTTAACCGGCATTTTAGCTCATGCACAAGATGTTTCCACAAGTTATGAAAATGATTTTTCATCAGAAGTTGGCTTATTCAGCATGACAGGAGATGATACACAAAGCACCTTTGAATTCACCCTTGAAGAAGGGGCTTTGAAAGTGTATTACAATAAAGTATCGTGGCACTTTTTTAAAAACTGGGTCAAACCTTTCGATTTCAAGAGTAATCCTTATTTGCAATTTAAAGTCAAAGCAGAGCAGGATATGAATCTCAAAGTTACTATCAAAGATATTGATGATAATAAGATTGCTAAAACAATATCTTTATCTGCTGGCGCTGACTGGACTGAAATCGATTGGGATTTAACTTCCGAGGCTGATGTTTTTACAACCAATCTCCAGGAAGTACAATTTGATGTTGGATATGTACCAGATGGACAACCTGCAATAGAAGGTACATTATACCTGGATGATTACAAAATTGGAGAAGCTGCAAAAAGCGATTCGGAACCAGGAAACGGAGATGACGATCCTGTTGATGGAGATCAAATGACAAAAACAATTTTCAATTTTGACGATGTTAATGATGAAAATATATTCGGCTGGGATAATTCTCCTACAACTATTGAAAACATTTACAAAGAGGGTGTTAACACGAGTGACAGCATTGGTGAGTGGGTGAAAGCTGCCGGAACCTGGAAAGGTTTGGGAATCAATTTATCTTATAAAATGGATTTTACCCAGACAAACACTTTCCGCTTTAAATTATACTCTCCCGAGCCGGTACGTATTTTATTCCAGTTGTTTAATGAAGCAGAAGGAGACGCTTCCAAAACTGAAATGTGGGGCGAATCTACTAAATCGAACGAATGGGAAATTATAAGTTGGGATGTATCGGACCTTGAATCGGGATACTATGACCGGTTTCTTATAATGATTGATCCAGAAAATGATGCAGAAAGAACTTTTTACCTTGATGATTTTGAATTAACAGGAGAAAAACAGGAAGAGGAAAAAATGACCGGCTTTAGTGAAGATTTTGAATCTGAAGTTGATATGGATATTTGGGCCCCCTCCGGAGCAACTCATGACGACGGAACCCCTGTTTTTGATGTTACACAGGAAGAAGGTGCGCTAAAAATTGATATGAAACAGGTTAATTTCTTTGATGGTCAAATGTATGGTTTTAATGCTGACTTTGACTTATCGGAAAATCCCATAGCAAGTTTAAAAATAAAAGTTGAACCCGGGGTATTATATGCAGGAGAAGAGGTTGATGAACTACAGGTAGCACTCTCTCCATTTAGTGTGAATGAAGCAGATGAAAATGTCAGGCAACATTCTGCTGTTAGTTATTTGGTTCCTGCGGATGGAGAATGGCATTATTACGAGTTTGACTGGTCAACACCTGATGAAGGAGGCGATGAAGATTATCCCAATATTTATACTGATATTTCATTAATTCTTTTAGAAACTGTAACATGGCCGGATACATATGAGGCTACTTTTTGGATTGATGACTTTAAACTTGGTGATAAGGTTGAAAAACAAGAACTTAGTAGTGATGCTGAGATTTTATCAACCTCAGTTGGAGAACTCAATGATATGTCAATTATTAATATCCCGGCAGAGACATCTGTAACTGCACTTCTTGAAGGTCTGTCTATTTCTGAAAAAGCCACCGTCGATATGCTTATCGAAAGTGGAGGGGATTCTGTTGCTGACCAGGATAATACTATCGTAGATGCATCTTATGTTGCTGCTGTCACCGCTGAGGATGGTACTGTGAATGAGTATAGCCTCCAAATTGAGGAGCAATTATCTAGTGAAGCAGAAATACTTTCAACATCAATCGGAGAACTTGACGGCATGTCAATTATCAATATCCCGGCAGAAACTTCTGTAACTTCACTTCTTGATGGTTTGACAATTTCAGATTTGGCAACAGCAGATGTCCTGACCGGTAGTGACGGGGACCCTGTTGCTAATCAGGATAATACAACGGTTGAAGAATCCTTTGTCATTGCTGTTACTGCTGAAGACGGTACTGTAAATGATTACTCTCTGAATGTGGAAACAACAGGAATTCCTGACAATCAAAAAGAATTCTATTTATATCCGAACCCGGCACGGGATTTTATATCTTTTAGAAACGCTGCTGATATAACAACGATTCGGATTTCCAATTTACTGGGACAGGAAGTGAAAACTATACAGAATCCTTATTCGGATAGCTTCACTTTAAATATTGAAAACCTAAATAATGGTATTTATATCATTCAGGCGAAAAATCTTAATAAAGAATCAATTTTGAAAAAAATTATTATTAAATAATTTAATGGAAACAATATTTTTTTTAAGGAGGGCTTAATCCCTCCTTTTTTATTCTTCCAAATAACTATGAATAACTATTCGTTTAAATAAGGAGCATTTCATAAATGAGTCTACTCTGAAAAGTCCATTTGTTGCCAAACTCTTCGTTATTTGAAATTTTCGAGTCCTCATTAACAGACAGTTAACTCCGGTTCAAAAATTTCAAATGCCCCCGACATTTTATTTACGAGGGCAGGCTCGATTTTGACAAAAATCTTACTTTTCGGAGTAGACTCATAAATAAATAATATAAAAAAATTCTTAACTTATAAGTCCTTATAATTATACCGTTGCCATTTCATTTTTTTAAATACAAGCCATAAAAAAATGAATGATGTAATAATATTTTATTTTATATTTGACCTGGTACGAGTGCTATAAATATTTTTTACTAACTAAAACTAATCATTATGAACCGTTTAATACCAGTTTTATTTGTTTTTTTTATATGTTTTTTAAAACCGGGCTCCAAACTATCAATTGGAAGTGAATTGCCTGGAGATACAATAATTGTCAACTCGGGTGAAAATGTTTTGATCATCCCGGGAATTAATACCTGGGGGCTTGATACTAATTCTGATATAACATTTACCGTATCCTCGTCAGATGAATCAATTGTTAAGACCAACGAAATTGCGTTTACAACCGGAGACAATCTCGCCCTATTGCACACTGAGGAGCAGGGAAACACCGGAACAGCCACCATAACAATTGAAGCTGATGACGGAAATACAAATGTTAATAAATCGTTCCCGGTAACCGTTCAAAACTATGATAAGGAGGGGCTTAAGTTTGAAATACATGATGCAATCTTCTGGCAGGAGGTTATTCCTCTCAAAAGCGATCCGGCGTTTGATACCATTATTGGTACCTCAGAAGCACCTTATGATGAACTTACATGGGATAATATCCCGATAACTGTTAATTTGCAGTGCGAAAATTCTCCTCCCTGCACAGGACATGATTTTTTTACCGGCTTTTTTAAAGGGTATCTTGTACCCCCGGCAACAGGAGAATATACTTTTTACTTCAAACAGGGAAATGATGGTGGTGTCTGGTTAAGCCAAAACAGTGACTTCATTGATGCAGAAGTTATTATTATGAAAAGCGACAAAAAAGAGCAGGTTGGATCTGATATTGGCAACAATGAATGGACTTCGGCCCCTGTACAACTTACAGCAAATCAGATTTATGCCATATATGCCACTCAGTGGGTCGTTCATGATACATACGGTGGAATACTATGGGAAGGTCCCGGAATTGAAAAAGATTATATTGATGGTCAACATCTGATGTACATTTATGATCCCGAACCTCCCTCAAGACCCAAAAATGTGCAACTTTTACAACAGGGAGTTGATTTTTTAAGAGTATCATGGGATGAAGCATCAGATAATGAAAACCTGGTTGGCTACAATGTGTATCTTGATGGTTATATTCAGAACGATGCTCCGGTTCAGGAAGAAATATTTAATATTAAAGGATTATCATCTGAAACTACTTATTCAATAGCAGTTTCAGCTGTTGATGAAATGGGAAATGAGTCAACCCCTTCTGATATATTGACTATCAACACCTTTCAAATTGACAATACGCCACCGTCACCTCCTGACAACCTGGAAGTAATGACTCAAACAGGAATAGCATTAAAAGTGACCTGGAGCGGCGCTGTTGACAACGAAACATCTGTAACGGGTTATAATTTATATCTGAATGATGAATTATACAATACTGAACAAATTATTTTCGAGCAAGAAGCTATCATAAAAGTCTTAGCGCCGGAGACCGAATATACCATACAGTTAAAAGCCATTGATGCCGGGAATAATATCTCTGAAAAAAGTCAAACATTTTCTGTCAAAACAACTGCATTCAGTCCGGATGATGAGGACCTGGGTGTTAAAACGGGAAGATTTAATATTCATTCTGAAGCAGTTACCTATAGTCACGGGATTGGAATTAATGCGGACTACAAAAACGGAAAAGTTTTTAACAATACTCATGATGAATTATTGAAAGATTTTCAGCCCGGTGCCATCAGGTGGGGAGCCTTAACTGCTAATCCCTTAAACTTTAGTGATTTTATTGGTGGGGGAAAAGATGTGACATTCGCAAAATTTATGAATCTTTGTAACGAACACAATGCTTACACAGTGATATGCTGCGGAGTGAAAAATTCCACAGACTGGCGTACAAACAAGCAAACATTTAAAAATTTCATTGAATATTTAAATGGCCCACAATCTTCAACCTATGGTAAAAAACGAGCAGAAGAAGGTTTTTCAGAACCTTTACTACAGAATTCCCCCGGACTGATTTTTGAATTTGGGAATGAAGTGTGGGGAGGTGAATCTCATTATGCTGAAATAGGTAAAGACTACACTGAGTATGGCGAGTGGTGCCGCGAAATGGCCAGTTTAATGAAATCATCCGAATACTATGATCCTGATAGAATATTTTTGGTCTATAGCGGCAGATATCCTGATCCAAGTTATGGAATAAACCATGATGTTATGGAAAATGACAGAGGCGAGGTTGAATGGGTTGCTTTTTCAGGATATCTTGGTGGAAATTTAAATTATGATCCGGCCATTGACCCCGGTAAATCAGAACTTGACTATTTTAAAAACGGCTTTGAAGCTTGCCAAAAAAATATTACCGGTCTGAACTATTACCTGAAAACGTACCTTGATATGACAGGGAAAATAAAAAAGTCATATTTTTATGAATCAAATATGACCACCCCTACTTTTAATCGAAGACTTGGCCAGGCATTGGTATGCACGGATTATTTCCTCAATGTTATTGAACACGGCAGCGCAGTCCCGACAATTTTTCACTTAACCGGCGGACAATGGAGAATTACTGAACCTACACAGGATTACGAGAGATTACCTCTTTTCCAAACTGCAAAATTTGTAAATATTTACTGCAAAGGACTGGCTTTAAAGACAGAATATGAGACACAGTATACAATCTCAAATTCAAAAGGTAGAATTTTGGAGTATAAACCAGTTGGCGCCTATGCTTATTCAAAAGATGACCAACACAGTATTGTATTGATAAGCAGGGATTTCGAAAATGATCACTATGTTCAGCTCAATCTGCCTGATGATTTGAGTTTTGACTCAAACGCTACTCAATACACCATTACCGGCCAGGATTACAGCACTGTGGACGAAACACTTGACTCAGCAACAATAAATTTGAGTGATAATATGATTATCAAAGTGCCTAAATATAGCATGGTACTGATCAGTTACACAGGAAACAATCAACAGTTTGACGCTTTACCACTGGCTTATTATGGTTATAAAAAGCAGGAAAGTGTCACAATAGAGCCGGAAGATGCTGTTATTAACAGCAATAAAGGAAAGGTTGACCTTAAATTTAAAACAGGTCCTGAGGATGCACTTGCTGAATCAGGCTGGTGGGACGTTGTTGAAAATGATGTTAATGCGGAAGTTGAAGAAATCTTTAGCTATTTGAGAATCAGGGGCTCAGGTGAATGCGAGGGAAACGGTCAGGTGGTTGTAAGAGCTTATGCTGTCGATGATTCAACAATTTACGATGAAATAGTCATTGATATATCAAACCAGGGTGAAGATTGTAATACAGGTATGAATAATGAATTAGGGAATGCTCTTAAATTATACCCAAATCCGGCTGATAACTACCTTCAGATTCAATTCGATGATTTTACAGAAAGAAGAATTGAAATCCGTTCAATAGAAGGGAATTTGATTTACTCAGGAACATTTTATAATAAAAAAGTTCGTTTATCAACGGAAAGTCTCAATCAGGGGATTTATTTACTGAGGATAAAAGACCGGAATTCAATAACAAATCAAATATTTTTAAAAAAATAATATGTTTAACAAATTCAACAAGAAAAAATTCAGGCAGTTTGCAGAAGGAATTGAATTGCAAACCATTGCCAAAGGGGACAGCACATCCATGGTCCTGTTCAGAATTGAAGCAGGTACAAAACTTCCGCCTCACAGTCACCCGCATGAACAAACAGGATATCTGCTGACAGGCAAAATGACTTTTCGAATAGAAAAAGAACAATTTGAAGTCTCCCCTGGAGATTCATGGTGTGTTCCTTCCAACACTGAACATGAAGTAACCGTTCATGAAGATGTTGAAGTTCTTGAGGTATTTTCTCCTGTCAGGGAGGAGTATTTGTAAGGTCAAACATAATCTTGCTCAGAGAAAACCAATGATACAAGTCGCAGTTACTGACAAAACGACTACATGCTTATTTGATTTTTCAAGCATAATGATAGAAAATATCGTCGGAATAAATGATTCAACTCCGAGAAGTCCCTTTATTGCCAAACTCTTCGTTTTTTTAGATTTTTGAATCCTCATTAACAGATAGTTAACTCCGGTTCAAAAATTTAAAATGCCCCCGACATTTTATTTACGAGGGCAGGCTCGATTTTGACAAAAATCATCCTTCTCGGATTGGACTCATAAATTCTACTTTATCAAAATGTCAAATGTCCATCGAATTTATGTATTATAATGCTAAAAGTCTCGAAGTTTGCACTCAGAAATATTCGCCTGGAAAAGCCATAAGAACCTCTATGTCCGATTTTAAAACAGATGACTGGCTAACAAATATACCTCTTTATGCTATTCATAAACTCAAAAACATCATTTGAACAATAGACTGGACATGATAATATTTTTCAGTGTGGTACTTGGATTTTATAATTAATATATTTGTATTTCTCAATAACAATATGTATCCTTGTTGCATATTACTGAGTATTTTATAATAATAGTGTCCAATATTAACCGGACAGTATTGATTTTATATATTACCTAAAATTCTAAAATGAAAATCTACTGCAACACTGAACTGCACATTGCTATTGAGAATGCTCTCTGCAAA
>CAZVTW010000286.1:0-7512 GCA_964629805.1 uncultured Bacteroidales bacterium
GCTGCCAAAAGCATTTCACGCTGATCACGGAGCCTCCCACAGGCATGTATATTCCGCCGGAAACTGGGATAGTTCTTTTACAGTGATTCCCACCGGGAATTCAGGCATTCCGGCAAGCAAATTTTACTGCAATCAAACGGACATGTACATCAACAAGGAATATCATACGGATTATTTTTCCGAAGAAAAAATAAAATCTATGTCATCATATACATTAATCCTTGAACCTTAAAATTTTATGCCATGAAAATATCAATTGTCTTAGCTGTTTGTTTAACCGTTTTAGTTTTCTCCTGTAATCAAACCCAAAAGAAGGAACAAAAAAAAGAAACCGGACAGGAGAAGGAAAAGATTATGCTCCTGTCTGTTGATAAGCTTGATAACTGGACCCATTATCTTGCAAGTGACACAGTTCCGTTTGACTCAATCTGGACGCTTTCAGATGGTGTATTACATTGTACAGGAAAAGTAAACGGATATCTTCAAACAAAAAATCAATATTCTGACTATAAGCTCCATGTTGAATGGCGGTGGCCTGCAGGAAAAGGAAACAGTGGTGTTTTTATCCATAAACAACCTGAGGATAAAATCTGGCCTGTCTGTTTCGAATGTCAGTTATGGAGCGGACGTGCCGGTGATTTAGTCGTTTTTAAAGGTGCTATGGTCAAAGAACATACAGATACGACCAGCATTGTAAAAAACAAGTATGAAGAATCTACCGAAAAACCTTTGGGAGAGTGGAATACCTATGAAATAACATGCCAGGGAGATGCCATCACCGTGCTTGTTAATGACGTACTCCAGAATTCCGCAACAGGCGCTAACCTGACTTCAGGTCATATATGCCTGCAGTCAGAAGGAGCGCCAATTGAATTCAGGAATGTGTATTTGGAGAAAGGAGATTGAGAAAAAAGCAGGACAGGAACTGAATTTACATCTGACGGAAATGTCAAAGAATTAATGCGTAGAAAAGGTAAATCCACAGACCATCACAATGGCGCTATTCTCCTTGGACATGAATTAATTATCGGTAAAATTATATTTGCCCAAATGCTTGGTATTTATCTGTACAAGCCTTACATAGGGAATGATGATCCGATATATCAACGCTATCGGCTTCGGTATCAATATACGGATCATCTGTTTGCTGGTATGACATTAAAAGCTCACCGTCATGTAGCTCATATTTTTGATGTGAGATTTGGTATGAATTTCTGAATATCTCTACCTAAACCACAGTGACAGGAAAGATTTCCGGCAAAAAAATGATGAAAAAATTGTAATTTCCCCCTGTAATATTTGCACATTCATATTTTTTTACAGATGTTTGGGTTTTTGATGTTAATAGTTTATATATATCATGCAAATAAAACAAATCTATGCCATTCTCATCCTGACCATTTCATCCATTGTTGCCTCGCATGTGTGTGCACAGGATTTGCCATCCCTGGAAAACAAAAAAGTCCTGTTTGTTTATGGAGGATGGAAAGGCCATGAACCCCTGAAATGCCTTAACCTGCTCGTTCCCTGGATGGAATCAGAAGGCGCTAAAGTTGATACCTTTAGTACACTTGATGTCTACACCAGGCAATCTTATATGGACAGTATTGATTTGATTATCCAGGTATACACCATGTCAGAAATATCAAAAGAACAGGAAAAGGGATTGTTGAGGGCAGTAAAAAACGGCGTCGGTCTTGCAGGCTGGCACGGCGGGCTGGCTGATGCTTTCAGGAATAATGTTGCCTACCAGTTTATGGTTGGTGGCCAGTGGGTAGCTCATCCCGGCGGAATTATTGATTACACCGTTAATATCACAGACACACAAGACCTGGTAACCAGGGGTTTATCAGATTTTGACATGCACAGCGAACAGTATTATATGCATGTTGATCCTAATGTCAGGGTATTGGCTACTACCACTTTTTCGGATGAACATGCATCGTGGATAGGAGGGAGCACAATGCCGGTAGTCTGGAAAAAAATGTATGGAAAAGGCAGGGTTTTTTATACTTCTCTTGGTCACGTGGCCGCAGATTTTGATGTTCCTGAGGCTCTTGAAATACTAAAAAGAGGCATCAGGTGGAGCAGCGCCGGTAAATATGCCCCGCCGGAGAAATGGGTGTCACCGGTGTATTAATCATGTGAATTGTCTATCTCAAATCAAAAGCATACCCATACCCAAACCTGAGGTCTAATCCTAATTGAAAAGACAGGTTATTACAGACTCTCAACCAACAAAAATTTACCACCCTGAACCACATACCTTGAAGGGCCAATGGTTATCTCCTCTCCGTCAGCCATTTTATAAAGCTCTGTTATATCCTTTTCAATGGTATGGACAGAGCCTTTTGTTTTACAGGCAATTTCGAGATACTGCTCATTGATCCATGTGCTGACCCCGTACAAAATAACCCTGACCGGGACATTCAGCCGGGTGAGTAATTCCAAATCTCTCACATCGCTGTAATTATCAGCAATAAGGATTAGTTCGGTGAAGTTGTCTTTATATTGTGCTCCTTCAAGCAGCGCCTCCAGGTCATTTTCCGGGGCCTCGCCGCCATATCCACCCGAGATTGTTTTATACATGACTTCAAGCAGGGAATCGAGCAGTATAGAGTTTGTTCCGTATATTCCTCCTGTTTGACCGATGGCTTTATCTGATTCTTTTTTATCGTCACCGTCATTAAAAAATATCTGCACGTTTTTCGTATCACCGGCTATTTTCAGTGCATGCCAAACAAGTAACTGGTCCATGTAAGGATACATACTGCCTGTGAGGTCAGTCACGACAACTGTCTTAGTCCATTTACTCCTCATCCTGTAAAGCACGGATTGTATTTCATACCCCGCTTTAACAAAAAAATCAGGGTCTTTTTCAAGCGCTTTCGCTTCAGCTAGCGCACGTTTTCTAATCCTGTCCTTAACGATTTCTTTATCAGTGTCATGTTGTAGTTGATTCATAAAATCTGTCTTTTCCATTCTTTTCTTCTCAAGAGAATCCCTGTAGGCTTTGAGTTTCATCAACGAATCTTTCCTGGCAAGGTAAACTTTATACAACGAATCGCGGATAGCATGCAGGCGGGCACGTTCTGCCTTTCTTTTTTCCAGCGCTTTTGATCCGAGATACTTAAAACGAACATCAACAAGTTTTTCCCTGTCATTCTTTTCATAACAAGCGCTGTCTATATTTTTATCATATTCGAAACTATAATAGTAACAGTCTCCTTTGTGTACAAGCAGATATGTTCTTCCGTTTGAATTGGTTTTGGCTGAATATGTGAGTTTCGATTGTTTGCCGGTGATGTAGATGTTCTCATCTTTTAGCGGTTGATCATATAAGTCAGTAAGAAAAAATTTCATGAATACCCTTGCAACAGTTCCGCCATGATTTTCAGGCACAACCTGGAAGACAGTATCATTTCTCATCCTTTCCCGGATTTTAAGCGGATGGTACAATATCCTGAGGCCATACTTTCCGGCCCGCATATGTGTTAAATCAACAGCCCGTGCTCCGTCTTCTCCTTCAGGCTGAACCTCATACCTGTAACCACCCGGCAGATTGAACACTGAAAGACCGTTATCATCAGTTTTTCCGGTATATGTTTGCCCTGTCTTTTCCTGACTGACTGTTATGGTGATATCATCTGCCGGTTGTCTGTTTTCATATGTCACCTTCAGATGTAAACGGACGGCATTTTCGTACTCAGCCAATGAAACAGAATCTGAAAGTGTGATTTCTACAAGTGAATCCGCTGAGCTGACCGGTTTATTCTTTTGTTTTTTAATAATTGTTGCTGACATGATTTTTGGGGATTTCTTTGGAATATCAATACGCTCACAGTCCGGCATCCCCTGAAATCCCAATACATAAGTGTTTTCTTTTTTGACTGAAAATGAGACGTTTCCGCGTGTATCAGTAAATGCTTTTTTGAATGTGTTGTTTCCAGCTCCCCTTAAAATAACTTCTTCATATTGAGCAGGAGTTCCGTCTTCTTTTTTTATCTTCAGATACAATTTCACTGCATTTCTCTGTGCATAAACAGAGAAACAGATAAGAAATAATGGCAGGAGCAGGAATGATTTCATGGGTTTTATGAGTTTTGAAGAAATCATTTAATAAAAAACATTAAAACGCAAACTTCTGAAAATATATTTTTAATATTGCGGCAATAAAACAGAAAAACAATGGCAGAACTTAAAAACAAGCCACAATTAAAAGACATCCAGTTATACCTCAAACAATTATGCGCTGAACGGGGATGGGATAAAAATAATTATCTGGAAATATTCCTGCTATTTACCGAAGAGGTGGGCGAACTGGCCCATGCATTGCGAAATTATCATGGTTTATATAAAGAAAGAGGCAGGGACTATGATAATGTAAGAGAGAACCTTGAAGATGAATTTGCTGATGTTTTTAACTATTTTCTTGATCTGGCCAATTATTTCGATGTAGACCTTGAAAAAGCTTTCAGGAATAAGGAAGAAAAGAATTCGAAGAGAATATGGGAATAAAACCCTACAGATACATTTCAGGTTGAACGGCGTTTTGCAGCATAATACGAATACAGGATAAGGGCTGCTGCAAGCAAGGCCAGGAGACCCAGTCCGTCAAGGACAAGAAATATACCCCATTTTGTGACAAATTCATCAATCTCTGCCTGTTGCCGGGGATTATCAGGATTATAGGAAACATCAACACGTTCTCCAATATCATATGCATTTGGATACCTGGTGCTTGCTTTGGAATAAAAGATAACTGTGTCTTCCTCGTGAGTCACAAATTGCACTTTGGGTGTATACGAATAGTTGTAATGTTTGGTATGAGGGTCTTTTGCTTCACCATATTTCATCTCAATAACTTCTCCTCTTGCTGTTTCAGTATATGATGCATAATCAAATACATCATGGTAGATATAAAAACTTATGGCAATACAAAATATGCCAACCGGACCAAAAACAAAAGAAAAAATGAATGCAATTCGCTTATAGTTTTTTAATTCTTCGGGTTTCATATGGCAAAAATATTTAAAAATTAATGGTTTGAAAAGGAATAACCTGAAGAGTTTCTGAACTCAGTAATTTTCGAAATCTATGCGTTGCAAGGCATCGTTTAATTCCTCATCCCGACATCAAGTATG
Source organism: uncultured Bacteroidales bacterium (assembly GCA_964629805.1). Classification (GTDB taxonomy): domain Bacteria; phylum Bacteroidota; class Bacteroidia; order Bacteroidales; family CAZVTW01; genus CAZVTW01. The sequence continues at coordinate 5,145 of CAZVTW010000286.1, forward strand.
TCGGGACTCCGGTATTAAACGATGCTTTGCGCCTTTATCTTTCGAATTTACTGAGTTCAGAGTTTATTTCGTATCAAACCTTAAGGCAAAAATGTAAAATTATCACGAATTATTAAAGGTTCAAAGATGGAATTTTTAGGATCTAAGGTAGGAAGCGCCATTCATATCCAGAATTGCTCCTGTTGCATACATAGCCTGGTCAGAAGCCAGATAAAGAACCCCGCCGGCAATTTCTTCCGCTGTGGCAACCCTGTTCAACGGACTTTGCCTGATTATTTGCTTACCCTTCTTTCCCTTGAGAATGTCTTTGGTCATATCTGTTAAGACAAAGCCAGGAGCAACCACACCAACAAAAATGTTATAAGCAGCCAGGGCAACAGCAAGAGACTGGCTGAGTGAGTTCAGTCCGGCTTTTGCTGCCCCGTAGGCAGTGTGCCGGGGTTCACCGCGGAAAGCGCCACGCGAAGAGATATTGATAATTTTTCCGTATTTCTTTTCCTTCATGAACTGAACAGCACAGTAACAAAGATTTGACACTGATATAAGGTTGGTTTTTAATGTATTATCCCAGCTTTGCTGCCAATCCTCGTAAGTGATTTCGTCAACCGGGTGTTCTTCATAAATTCCCGCATTATTGACAAGAATATCCATTTTACCAAATTGTTCAACCACATCATGTACCAGTTTTTCCACCTGCCCGGGTATGGTCACATCAGCCCTGACAAGTATATGGCCGCTCCCGGTTAATTTTTCAATCACTTCTTTTGCAGCATCGTGGCTTTTTGAATAATGCACAGCTACCCGCGCGCCTTCTTTAGCAAAGGCGCCTGCAATAGCGCGACCAATACCACGGGAAGCGCCTGTGACCAGTACAGTTTTGTTTGTAAATTTCATTGTTATTTGTTTTTTTTATTCCAAATAAACCTGTCTTTTGAGGTTATAATCCGTATTTATCAATCAGATAGACCAAAGAAGCAATTGCTGCGCTGCCTGCCTGCATTTCGCGCCGGTTCACTTTTTCAAAAGTATCATTGCCGGAATGATGATATTCAAAATACTTTTGCACATCTGGTTTAAAACCGATACATGGCACACCCTGCTCTCTTAAAGGTCTGATATCAACACCACCATATCCTTTTTTAAAATAATAGATATTATACGGTTCAAAAAGGACTTTATAGCTTTGTATCTTTTCAATAATTTTATTATCAGCATCAAAAGAAAACCCGAGGGGAACATGCCCGCCTGCATCCGATTCGATGGCTGCAATATGCTTTTCGTTATTTTTAGCAGCCAGTTCAGCATAAACCCTGCCGCCTGACTGGTTCACCTCCTCATCCATAAACATGACCGCCCTGATTGTTCGCTGCGGTTTGATATCAAGTTCTTTGAATATCCTTAGTACATCAAGGGCATGCATACATCCCACCCCGTCATCATGTGCTCCCTGGGTGTTGAACCAGGCATCCAGGTGTCCGCCCACAACGATTATTTCATCGGGGTACTTTTGCCCCCTGATTTCTCCGGCAACATTATAAGAAACTGCCGGCGGAAGGCGATAGCAGGTTGATTTAAGATAAAAATCCACATCTTTGTGTAAGGCAAGCTCGCGGGAGAGGTCTTCTGCATCGCGGGTTGAAAGGGCCATGGCAGGAATTTTCGGAATGCTGTCGTTGTACCTCATGACCCCTGTATGCGGAAATGTATCCAGCGAAGTGGTTAGTGAGCGGACAATAACAGCCACAGCGCCGTATTTTGCCGCTTCAGGAGCGCCGTAAACCCTGTACCGGGCAGTTTGACCATAGGCTGACATCGTATAAAACAAAGCATTGTCCATTTTTACATTAAAAAAAACAATTTTTCCCTTTATTTTTTTTCTGCCTGCCTCTTCCAATTCTTTCCAGGAACCAATCTCAATGACAGGAGCAAACAATCCGTTTTCTCCCGTACCGACAGAATTTCCCAGCGGACAGATATGAACATCACGCTTACCGGAATACTGCGAAGTATACCAGGCAACAGTCTTACCGGGTTTCCAGCAGGGGACTTCAACCTGCTGAAGAAAAACAGAATCAAGGTCCATCCGGATACATATTTGTCTTGTAAATTCAACGGCTGCTGCAGCCTGGGGGGTTCCTGCCAATCGACCAGGCATGTGTTTGCACAGGTAACGTAGATTGTTAAAGGATTCATGACTTGATAACGCATTTCCAAATATCTTGTTGATTATCAATGAATCCTTTGACTGAGAATGCGCTGTAACTGTGAAAAGTGCCAGTAAAAATGTAAAAACAGTTCTGTTCATTTTATTTTTTTTTAGATACTTTTATGAATGAATATTATTGTACGGATAAGTAGTGTCTCTAAG
>CAZVTW010000287.1:0-7509 GCA_964629805.1 uncultured Bacteroidales bacterium
GCTTCTGCCATAGCTTCATCTTTTTCAACTTTCTCTTTCATCCGTTCAAGCATAGATACAGTTCCTCCGCTGTCAATTTTTGCCATCTGTTTGTTAACAGATTTAGTTGCGGAAGCAACTTTCGATCTGGCTTTTAAGGTCTTGAGCTCATTTTCATAATGACTGATATTAGAACGGAGTTTTTTAATATTGGCATCAAGTTTAGAAATTTGTGTTTCAAAATTCTCCATGTTCTTTTTGGCAACCTGCGCTTGTCCTTCTGCCTCTTCTTTTCTTGCAAGCGCTTCACTTGCCAGGCGATCGGCCTCTGCCGGATCAAGTTGCCCGTTTTCTGCTTTTTGCAAAAGAGCCATAGCTTTATTTTCATAATTTGCTGCTTTGCTCTTAGCTTCAGCATGTTCCCTTTTTGCTCTGATGGCTAATGCTTTAACTTCTGCAAAAGCTTTCAGGCTTTTATCTAAGTCTTCTTTAATATCCCGTATGCCCTGTTCTGTCATTTTAATAGGGTTCTCAAGCTTATCAACTAATGAATGGGCCTCTGCCTGCCCCATCTTAAATACTCTTCCAAAAAAACTCATAGTAATTGAATTTTAAATTATACTGATTGTTATTTATTTTATCCGGGCCAATACCCGGGTATTGTGCGTATTAAGTCTTTATCCTAATGAAAACCTGATAATTTCTTCCGAATATTCTGAAAAAAGAAGCGTCAGTGAATTTAAGGAGCCTTCTAATTCATTCAGGTCCAAATTCTCAAGTTGTAAAGTATCTCTGAAAATAACTTTTGTTCCTCCGTCATCTATTGCAAAAGCGCCGTGAATAATATCCCTGTTTTTTTGCAACAGACTTTTAAAAACATCAATATTATCTTTTTTGATGTCAAAAAGGTATTGCTCCATGATCAAAATTGGGTCTGCACATGCAAGGACCATGTTGTAAATGCCTGCTTCCTGGTTTTCGATAACGAATACTTCATCTTCTTCACTTTCACTAACGATTGTATATTCCAGCTCAAGCAGGTAATTTTTTACAGTGTTAAAATTACTCTCCATGGGTTAATTTTTTTAGTTAAACAAAAAAAAGAATGTTAATATTTTGTGCAATTATAAAAAATATATTTTTCAATATTATTGTTTTACAGAGTTTTACGTGCTTAACAATTCTGTCAAAAACAGTATTGAAATATAATAAAAAAATGAGTATTTTAAAATATTTGGATGTTAAATCCTTGTCATTTTTTAGTATCTTTTAACAAAACTGAATTATTATTTGTTTTCTATATTATTATCATCAATATTATCAGCTACTTGACTTTTCCAGATATTCAGATACCGGATAAACTTTTCATTCATCACATTGTTACAACCACTTAATTCCAGGTATGTAATTCCACGTTCAGGGAAGGTATGAATAGCAAGATGACTTTCGGCTAATAACCACAAGCAGGTATACCCCTCCGGGGAGAAATTGTAATCAACACTGCTGATAACTGTATACCCACTTTTTGTAAGAAATTCACTGAGTGTTTTAAATAATAACTCCGGAGATGTTAATTGAATCCATTCTTTATGGTTGTATATGAGTTCTTTCATTTTTGTTCATTCTGAATAATATTAAAAACAAACTCAATCAGTACCCGGATATTCATGGTATATAAACCTCAAGAATTTTGGCTCTCGGGTCCGGTTCAAGTCTGATACTCTTTAATGATGCCGGAATGAGAATTGTTTCGCCTATTTTTACATCAATATTGCTATTTTCGTTGAATATGATTTTGAAATTTCCGTTTAGACAAATATACACAATAAAACTATCAATAAGAAAGTAATCTCTTCGTATTTCTTTATCAAATTCAAGGTGATTTGTCTTAAAATATTGACAATCTGCTATGCTAACAGGCTCATTTTTTGATTTTTGATAATCCGTTTTGTAGTGAGGATAAATATTGAAATCTATGGCATCAATGGCAAGGTCGTTATGTAATTCGCGTAAGTTCCCATGTTGGTCTTTTCTGTGATAGTCAAATATTCTGTAAGTGACATCCGATGTTTGCTGGATTTCGGCAAGCAATATGCCTGCGCCAATGGCATGTACCCTGCCTGCAGGGATAAAAAAAACATCGCCGGGACTAACTGGCTCGGAATTTAGAATATTCAACAATGTGTTGTTTTCTATATGGGAGAGGTATTCCTTGCGTGAAATTTCCTTTTTGAATCCTGAAATAAGTTGAGCATTTTCCCCTGCATCAATCACATACCACATCTCTGTTTTACCATAAGCATTATGTCTTTTCTTTGATAACTCATCATCAGGGTGCACCTGGATTGACAAATCTGCATTGGCATCAATGAATTTAATGAGCAGGGGAAACTCCACACCGTATTTTTCATATACTTTGTCTCCAACAAGATCACCCATATAAACTTCAATGATTTCCTGGATGTTATTATCCTGAAGAAAGCCGTTTTCTACAACGGAGAGATTATCCTCAACAGATGAAATCTCCCAACTCTCCCCACAATTCAGTAAAGGGCTAAAATCTTTTCCCAATACACTTTTAATTTTTTTGCCACCCCAGATTTTATCTTTAAATTGAGGTTTAAATTTAATTGGATACAGAGTTTCTGTCATCTTGATCATTCTATGATTATTCTACTAACTCGCTGTTGTCGTATTTTGACATCCTGGTAATGAAAGCATCAGGATATCCAAGAGAAATTAACCGGCTGAGTTCAGCTTTCGCACCTGAAGTATCCGAAAAATTTCCGACTACATATTTATACAAATCATCATTACGATCAAAATAAACTTTGATGTTATTTACGTTCTGAAAATAATCTAAACTGATTTTTCTGCTCAGCGCCAGAATCTGTACGGCATATTCACCAGAACCCGGTATTCTCAGTGATTTTCCTGTGATTTTTTTTCTTGATATTTCGTAATTTCTTACGATATAGGCATTTGAAAAATGCTGCCGAATATTCTCAGAAAGAAATTTTTCTGCATCTTCCCTGTATTTAAAACTACCGATTTTATATATATATTTATTATCAAAAAATTCGACTTTAACAGCGGATAAATCCTGGTAATCATAAAAATAGTCTGATGGCAGCTTAACATCCGATTCTTTAACAACAATCGTATATCTCATATCGAGATAAGAAGGAATATCGATGTTGTCAGAAGAATAAATGTTTCCTTTCGGGCTCATGATTTTAATATCCACACGCCTGTTATATCGTCTTCCTTCATTGTATTGGTTATTCGCTATGGGGAAATTTTCACCATGAGGTTTGATGCTTATTTTACTATAATCGATACCCTCCTGTGTTAAGAAATTTCTGACAAAGTCTCCCCTTCTGCGGGATAATTCTTCATTGTAATCAGATGCCCCGTAGGCATCGGCATACGCTTCAATAACAACTTCATAATTTTTATAATTGTTAAGGTAATCAGCAATATCTTTCAGAACATCATTGTATTGATTTGTAGAAGCCTTGTTGAAATCGAAAAATATACTCGAAATTGAAAGTTCATCCTGTATCTTTCCGGTAAGATTTGATTTATCCGCTCTTTCAACTTCAAGTTCCAGATAACCAACATCTTCAGAAGTTTTTGCTGTTCCGGCTTGTTCCTGTGCATATTCTTCTGTTTGTTGATCAATTGCAGCTCCCTGTTTATCTCTGAGGGTTAATTGCGTTTGCCCGCCCACTTCTTCTATATCTTCCGGAGATATCGTTTTTACTTTTATTCTGTCTGTTGGAATATTTTTTTCTTTCAACGATTGTATAATCGCTTTCGTTCTGTCTTTTGAAATATCATTCATGGGGTCTTCTCCAATCTCCACTATCAAATCAGGATTATTGGTTAAAGCATTAGAAATGTCATTCAAATCATCTTCCAGCATGTCATTCACTGAGTATTCATTATCTTCAAATGCCAGCATAAATTGCTTGACTTTTTCCTCGTCAACTTCACGAATGACATTCACCATGACAATGTTATTAAATCCTGATTCTCTTGGCAGGGTGTTTATAATGATTTTTTCACGGGGGACACCAAGTTGCTCAAGCTTGTCAATAATTGTATTTGAATAGATCTTTGAAACTTTATCTCCTTCGATGACAGAGACATTAATTTGCAGGTACTTAGAAGTTGTAATTACACCGGATAAATTTTCAAGGTTTCTTTCGGAAGATTCATCCAGAGAAAGGTCTTCTTTATCAAATCTAATTTTATATTTTTTCTCTTTAAGAGACATATATTGTCTGTCAAGAACATTAAGAACCATAAGCACTTCACTGCTTAACATCCCGGCGCTGTCTATCACTTCAACTATGCTCTCATTAGAAATATGTTTTTCTTTCAGATACTTTTTAATTGCTTCACTTCTGAGTTTGGATATCTCATCATCTGGTTGAATGGGAATTTCTACAACCAGCTCTTCATTTTTACTTAAATACTCAGATAATTCAGATAATTCCAAATCCATCGCATTCGTAATGCCTGTATCTCCTTCCTGAAATTCAAGCTGGTACTGCTGGAAGGTTTCTCCGATAGTGATTGGATTGAGGACTACAGGTTTTTGCAGACTCTGGAATTTTGACCTGTGAGACAAAACGATACGTTCCGAATAAAAAAGGTGATCGTCTGCTTCAAAAAAGATGAGATAATCTTTTCCGGCCGACAGAATAAACAAATAATTTCCTGTAGCTGAATTGGCTTTGGTGACAGTAACAACATCTTTTGTTTTTGTATCAATGACTGTGATTTCAACATCCTTTGGTGGCCGGTTTTCCATGGACTTCACAGTCCCCGTAACGACAGCTATCGGATTTTCAACAGCTTTTATGAAAGTGATCATATAAATGTCTGAGTTCGTACTACCTCCTTTATAACTGGAATAATAGGCCCGTTTAAAATCCGGAGTGACAACAAAAGCCAAATCATCACCTGTCGTATTAACAGGATAACCAATATTTTCAGGAACAGACCAGGAACCGTCAGACTGAAGTTTTACAGAAAAAATATCAAATCCACCCATTGTTTTTTGGCCCTTTGAACTGAAATACAGGGTCGTTTCATCAGCATGGATAAATGGTGTAGCTTCGTCTTCAGGTGTGTTAACAGTAGGTCCGAGATTCTCTGCGGCTCCCCACTCACCATTGTCCTGAAGAATGCTGCGATAGATATCCATACCGCCATATCCTCCTTTCCTGTCGCTTGTGAAGTAAAGGATTTTCCCGTTTGCAGAGAGAGATGCATGCGTTTCACGGGCTCTTGTATTTATCTCTGACCCCAGCTTCCTGGGTACTGTCCAGGTTTCTCCTTCAAGTCTGGAAGTATATATACTCCCAAACTGATCATCTTTGTAAATAAATAATTGTTGACCATCAACTGAAAGACCTATTGTCGCTTCATTCCATTCAGTGTTGATGTTTGGGCCTATACCATGAGGTTCTGTCCAGATACCATCTTTGTTTTTCGAAATGTATATATCTTCAAAATAAGTACCATCTCCTGATATTTTATCTCCAGTACCCTTTCTCTTTGATGTGAATATAATAACCGATTCATCTGCCGACAATACCGGGCTGTGTTCTATATATTCACTGTTTATTCCTTTACTGAGTTTAGTTTCAATAATTTCAACAGGATTTTTCATAAGCTCAATGCCATTTTCACATATTTCAAGACCTTTTTCAATTTTTTTGATCATTTCTTCATCTTCCTGATCAACCAAAGCCATCATCTCATTATATGCAGTGATGGCTTCATCAAATTTGTAGTTTATATGATAAGCTTGACCAAGATAAAAATAGGCATCTGGCGGAGCGCTCTTCTACCTGAATGAAAAAAAATCATATTTTTCAGACGTGTTTTTGGTAGCCTCTTTGAGAAGATTTATTGATTCCTGGTAGTGGTCATATGTATTAAGTGCACAAAAACCGGCTTTGTAATTCCATAAGGCATTATCTGGCTTTGATTCTAATAGCTGCAGGTAATGATCGTAAGCTTTATCATAATCTCCCTGCGTAAAATAATCTTCTGCATCGCGGAATATTGATTTGAGATTTTTTGTATCAGGTTCTTCTACCTGGCTAAAAACAGTTAAACAGGAAAATAAATATATTGGAATTAAAAATAATACTCTTGCTACTCTCATGCTTTTAATGTTAAATTATTGTTAAATTATTGTTTTTTTACGAAAGATAATGAATTTTGTTATCATCAGTCATATTTAAAGATAAGAAAATCTGATATGAATCAAAAAACAAAATCAAGTATCGCTTCTATAAATAGCTCAGGTTGTTCTGCATGCAACCAGTGTCCGGCTTCAGGGATATTTACAATTTTGGCATATGAGAAGATTCTGTGTATTGTACCTGAATCATCTTCGCTAATGTATTGAGAGTTTTCACCTTTAATAAATAAAACAGGAAAATGAGCAATAGGTTTATTTTTGTAAGAATCTACTGAGATCCCGGTGTCAAAAATCAAATCCAGGTTATTCAGGAGTGCATCAAGATTTATTTTCCACAAATATTTATCACCAGACTTTGAAATATTTTTCAATAAAAATTTACGCAGTTGGTTGTTCTTAATATAATTTGACAGTTCATTTTCAATTTCATGCCTTGAGTTTAGCGTTTCAAGAGGGATTTCTTTCATGGTGCTGATAATTTCTTCATGATTAACAGACATTTGCCTTCTGAATTTCGAATCATTATATGATTTTGGTGCAATATCAGCTATAATGAGGTTCGAAACCATTTCAGGATGATCCACAGCAAAGCGAAGCATCACCTTCCCTCCCATCGAGTGACCCAGTATAGTCGCTTTCCCCCGGATATTTTCCCTGAAAAAGTCGAAAATATCACCAGCCATAGCTCCATAAGACATATCCGGTGAATGAGGCGATTCGCCGTGATTCCGTAAATCTAACAGCCAGACTTTAAAGTATGGCATCAGGTTTTTTGCCACAGAGACCCAATTGTCTGAGGAACCATATAATCCATGTGCAATAATGAAAGGATGACCTTCGCCGTAGTGTTTATAATGTAATCGCATTTTTTCAACTATTATTAAGATTAAGTTAATAAAGGATTATCATAATGACTGGGGCAAACTTAACTAATCCTGTAAGGCTTTAAGATATAGTTTTATTGTGTTCTCCAGACCTAAATAAAGTGCATCACAAACAAGTGCATGTCCAATAGATACTTCGTCAAGAAAAGGCACCTTCTCTTTAAAATACTTCAGATTATCCAGATTAAGATCATGACCGGCATTTATCTCAAGACCGACGCTGTGCGCATGTTTGGCACAATAAACATAAGGCTCCACAGCCTTCCTTTTATCTTGGTGAAATAATCTCGCATATGGCTCCGTATATAATTCAATTCTGTTTGTTTTTGTTTCAGCAGCATAACTGATGAGATCAATATCTGTTTCGATAAAAACAGAAGTGCGGATTCCCAATGCCTGAATTCGTGCTACAACATCTGA
>CAZVTW010000288.1:0-7485 GCA_964629805.1 uncultured Bacteroidales bacterium
ATTTGAGTGTAATTTACAGTATTTACTGAGAAATGACGATGAGGTGTTTCCCTATTCACACAGCGATAACACACTCAGGGACATTAATACGGAAGGGGCGCTGGGAGAAATCATCTACAGTCCGAAAGGGGACAAAAGCGACTGGTATATTGTAGGGTTATACAATTATGTAGCTTCTGATTATAATCCTGCCGATTACCAATCAGCTACCCTTCATTTTGGTTATCTGTTCAGGCGGAATATCAGGTTCGGGCTGGAATATACCGGGGTTTTTACTGATACGGACAATCCTGTCAGCAGGGTTTCTCTGGGATTTACTTCGGCATTTTAGAATTTCAGATTTCTTATATAGCAAACCTGTGGGTGAGTTTGATCAGAAAAATATTATGAGGAAAGATTGAATATAGGTCATTGAAATCTGTTTTTAGCCTGAAACTGCCAATAGTTGTTCTGTCTGACCGCGCCTGTGTCCATACAGCATAAATTATTGATCCGGGTCTGTACTCCCATCTGGCGACAAAATTTGACCTGAATTCTTTAAAATTGAAATCAGGATCGTCAAAGGAATATGACATATTGTCTTCATTGACGGTATAGTTTTCGCCATTTGAATCATAGGTTATGTTTTCACTTTCGATGATCTGATATCTGTCAGAAAATGCATCTGCCGTGGGGTTGGTGATGTATTTATAAGAACTATAGTTCCCTGAGCCAATAAATGGTTGACCATAATATTGAACCGTCAATTCAGGTGTAATATTTAAATCCATCCTGATGGTCAGTGCAAGTGTTTTTCGGGTTATACTGCCAAATATGTAGCGATTGGTACCATTCCCTTCATGGGTATCAATATACTGTAGTCTGTTTTGTTCAAAGGAATACTCAGGATTGAACCTAATCTGTAATGCATTAACAGGTCTGTATCTGATATCAACCTCGTATTGACGCTGGTAGGATGCATGTTCATCAAAGGTATTATAAAAAAACTCAAATTCCAGTTGCAACTTTTTCCGTTCATCAGTTTCAACATCAACAAAATAATACCAGGCTGAGGGAAGCGTAAAAGCCGGCCCGCCACGAAGGTAATAACTACAAAGACCATTATTTCTGTTGGAATTTGTCTGTAATAAGCCGAAGCAATTCCGCCAGTTATACAAGCGATTGTGTTACTGTCCCTATTATCGCGTATGAATTTGAAGTCATAGGCTTTTTGAAGCATTTGAGGTCAAAAATTGATTTTATGTAGTTTGGCGTTTTCGTCATCACAGCCCAACGCAATAGATTTCCTAAATCATAGTCGGTCAGGTCTTTTGTTTTAAGTTTTAAGCAACCACCATAATCACCAAGGAAATAATAATGTTGATGGTGCGCAAAAACGGTAGGCAATATGAAACGGTTGGGTTTTCGGGCTGCGTTCCTATCCACCGTTGGAAAATGCCGATGCGAGAACCGAACGCTTGCAAACAACTGAGTCCCAACTGTTTTATGTTGTGTGTTGTAGCACGTTGATTTTTAAGTCAATCAGGCTAATAAAATCTCCGCTGGTATTTTTAAACCTTTATAAAGTGATTTTATCATTCCTAATGTCAACTTTCTTTTTTTATTAAGAATCTCACTTACTCTACTTTGGCTCCCCAAATATTTTACCATATCCGAATTTGTCATACCCATCTGTTCCATCCGAAATTTTATCGCCTCAATTGGGTCAGGGGGAGCAATAGGATAATGTTTCATTTCGTATGACTCAACTAAGGTCACCAATACATCAAGTTCGTCACCATCTGGGGTATCTTTTTTTGCTCCCCACAATTCTTCAATCCTGCTTATTGCAGAATCGTAATCTTGTTCTGTTTTAATTGGTCTTATTTCCATAATCAAATCGTTTTTGCATCAATTTTATCATATTGTTTATTTGTCCCAATAAATCTTATGAAAATCACCTGGAATTCATAATCAATTGCAACTCCTAATCTGTAATCATTGCCTTTAATATTGAAAACTACTCGTCCTTCTCCGACAATACTTGCATTCTTGTATTGACTTTTTAGTTCATTAGAATTTCTCCAATCAGCTGTTCTGGCATCGTGATACCAAGCTCTCAATGAAACCTCAGAATCTGAGTATTCTGGTTTCTCGAAAAACTCTTTTATAGTCCTAAAAGCAATAATTCTCATATTGCAAAAATACAAAAATCAACCCATATTTCCCAATTTGGGATATTTTACTTCTATCAAGTTGTCAATTGGCGCTGTGTCAATGTGCTACAACATCTATATTTCCACCATATTGTTTATATCCTTATTATATCCACAGGTGATTTCTGCTCTGAAAACAAAGGATTAACTGCAACTATAAAAAATATTAATTTTAAAATTATGGAAAAAAGGTAACGATTTTTGTGTCAAACTGAATGATTTTTATGCTCCTTTTTTAGTGAAATTTTTGACTTTCCAGGAGGATATTCTATAAATGCGAGGTATTGGAGTGGTAAAAATCAGGAAATATTCCTGCTAGCTCTTTCGGCGCAGACTCCGGTCATTTGTGTCCATTTTTTAAAAATGTATATATCAGTTTTCCTGATATTATTACCATTATTTCCTCGGACAGTAGTAATAAATTGTATACTTTTGTTTTGACAAAGAGTTACAATTTTTGCAATAAACAAGGATTATAAAATACACATGCAAAAAAAAGCCTGGGAATTTGATGGTAAAAAATACAGGAAAGCCTCATCGCTGCAAAAGGTATGGGGTAGAAAGTTATTTGACGGTCAAACAATAAGGGGTAACGAAAAAATTCTTGATCTGGGATGCGGAGACGGAACCATGACGATTGAATTTGCAGAATTTGTTCCACAGGGGAGTGTACTGGGAATTGATGCTTCTGAAGGAATGATCAAAGAGGCACAAATTTTAGAAACACAAAATTGCGAATTTAAATTGTTAGATATTGATGACATTGATTTCATTGACGAATTTGATATTATTGTGTCTAATGCAACTTTGCACTGGGTAAAAAATCATGATAAACTTATCAGAAATTGTTACAGATCCCTTAAAAAGGGTGGTTTTTTCAGGGTGAACTTTGCAGGCGATGGAAACTGTGAATATCTTATTTCAGTTCTGAGGGAGTTAATTAGTCATGAAAAATTCAGGAGCGATTTTGAAGATTTTGAATGGCCGTGGTATATGCCTGAGAAGGATGAATATGCACTAAAAATTCAACAGTCTGATTTTAAAAATGTTCAAATCTCCGGGTGGCCATATGATAAATACTTTGAAGACTTAGAAAGACTTGTTGCCTGGATTGATCAGCCTGGTATTGTTCCTTTTATGCAACATCTTCGGGATAAGAAAATAAAAAATGAATTCCGTTCAGATGTCATATACGGCATAAAAAAACTCAGCAAACAATCTGATAACAGATATCTTGAAAGATTTCAGCGAATTGATGTATTCGCCACAAAATAATATCATCATATGGAGAATAATGAGTTTACAATAAAAAAAATAGCAAAGAGTTTGCAAATGCTCTTTTATGTTTTACTCGCAGGGCAATTCATTTTCGCAATATTTGCATATATTTATTCGAAAAAGCAGGGTAAACTGGCTCCTGATAGTGGCGATGTTGAAAATATTGTGACAACAGCTCTTTATATAATGACATTAATCAATATTCCCTTGGGATATTATTTACATACAAAAAAACTCAAAAGCATTTTACTTCTGAAAAACTTAGAAGAAAAACTCATGAGGTACAGGGAATCATTTCTCATAAAGCTCATGCTTTTCGAATCAATTACCATGTTCAGCCTGGTAGTCTTTCTTTTATACTCAAATTATCAAAGTTTGATAGTCGTTGCTATCGTTCTTGTATTGTTTTTTATGAACAAACCAACCGAATTTATGATTCAAAATGAACTTGAACTGGAATATGAAGAAAAAGCGGATAATGAAATAAAGGATACTAATAATGATTAGAATAGTGAAAATTTAAAAGGTACAGGATTATTGTCGGTCATCAGTTGACAATTCACAAATCATTCAATCCCCCGGTAGGATTAAACTCCCAAAGGATTGAGCCAAAAAGGTATATGTAACCAGACATTATTCCTGGACAATAGAATAGTTTCCTTTTTCATCACGGTTCACCTCATCCAGGGTTAAGACCCGGGGGTCATTGTAAAGCGCTTTCACTGAATCCGGATCATTCTTTTTAATAAGAAAATTAGCCCAGGTCATAAACCAGGTCCATTGTGGTTGTTCGTGTATCTTTTTTATCTCAGGATGCTGACCAATTTCACCCATTGCTATTGGTTTATTACCGGCCAGTTTGAGCAAATCATCATGATGGCTCTGTTTATAATCGTTATGATAAACATCCGCTGCGAGAATATCAACATAATCCAGGCCGGGAAAGTACATATCGTATGCATAGGCTTCATCATTTTCTTTATCCCTTGGTGCATTGGGGTTCCATACCCAAATCAGATTATTGAGCTTATGATGGTTCGTGAACCGGTCGTACATCATTTTCCAGAGTTTAGCAAAACCATCTTCACCCCTGCGGTTACACCACCAAAACCAGATGCCGTTCATTTCATGGTACGGTCGCCATAAAACCGGTATGTTTTCGTCGCGGAGTATTTTGAGTAAATCAGCGATTTGATCGACCTGCTTTTTCCATTTTTCATTCAATTCTGTTCCTTCAGTCGTAAGGTTCTCCCAGTCAGATTTGGTGAGACGTTTTTGCCAGGTCCAAATATCTTTGTGGCTGCAACCCTGCCAGACTTCCGGGTAGCAACAATGCCACATTAATGTGATGATATGTCCTCTTTTGTAGTGTTTTATTGCTTCCTCTACGACATCTTTTCTTTCTTTATTGTTCCATTCCGGTTTATTTTTCCTCTGATAACGAAAGTCACATCCCCAGACAACAGGATATTTACCTGTGATTTCTTTGGCTTTTTCAGTATATGAATCCCTGCTGAGATAATTATGCTGACCTGTGAGGAGATACTCCCCCTTTATTGAGTGAATAAATCTGAGAAGTTTCTTCGCCTCCGGAGTGGCTTCAGGATTAACTGGTAAAGGATATTGATCGGTATTATCACAGGACATGCATAAGACTGATAATAAAAAAAATAATAAAGTTTGTTTCATGGCAAATTCTTTTTCGTAATTATTTAACTATTTTTCAGACAAAGTTTAATATACGGAAAAGCGTAAAAAAATGTTCGGTTTAAAAATATAGAAGAAGCTAATTTTACAACTATTCAAAAGAAAATATCTTGTGTAAAATAAAGAAAATTAAATACATTTGCTTCCTGTTGAAAAATAAATTAAAAAAAATGAAAATTTTATCCTGTTTAATTCTGATGATATTTGGCTTATCAATCAATGCCCAGAATCTGTTAAAGCCGGTCTGGAAATTCAAAACAGGCGATGATACAACCTGGGCTGATATAAATCACATTGATACTGCCTGGAAAGAAATAAAAGGCGGAACCGTCTGGGAAAAACAGGGATTTGAAAACTACGATGGATTCGCATGGTACAGGCAAACCCTTGTAATTCCTTCCAAACTCAGGCAAACTGCCAAAAAGAATAACGGGTTTATACTGAATCTGGCTCGCATAGACGATGCTGACTACACGTATTTCAACGGCAAACTATTGGGAAAAACAGGTGATCTCCCTCCGAATTATCAGGTGGCTTATGATATGGATAGAGGTTATGAAGTACCACTTGATGAAATACGCTGGGATGAAAAAAATTGTATTGCTGTGCGCATATATGATGAACGAGGGAACGGCGGCATTTATGGTGATAATATTTCCCTGAGTATAAAAGGTGTTGGTGAAATGTTGTCTATTGAACCTGACATAAAACAGGCAGACCATATTTTTATCGACCAGCCCGAAATCTCCCTGCCAATCAAACTTCATAACCATTCAACAGAAGAAATTTCAGGGAAATTATACATGGAAATATTCTCAGATTTTGGCACAGAAATAACCACCCGAACCAGGAAATTCACCCTTTCAGAGCATATGGTTGGCATCACTTCTTTTGAGCTTATGCAAATGGCTCCCGGGTTTTATTCTGTTGAGCTTTACTTTGAAAGCGAGATAACTCATAAAACTGAACATTTTAATTTTGGTGTAGACCCGGAAAAGATTGTATCTCCAACTGACCGACCTGATGATTTCCAGTCTTACTGGGATAAAGCCAGACAAGAATTATCACTTGTTGATCCCCATTATAATCTTATTAAACAGGATAGTATGTCAACCCCGGAGAAAGATGTCTTCCTGGTTGAAATGCGTTCATTGAATGATGTCCTTATCAGGGGATGGTATATCAAACCGGTAAAGAAAGGGAAATATCCTGCAATTTTGCATGTACAGGGGTACAGCAGTTACATGAAACCTGACCGGGCATATCAGGGAAATGACATGGTTGTTTTTGCTTTAAACATCAGGGGGCATGGTAACAGCAGGGACAGCATTAATCCCGGTTTCCCAGGCTATTTGGTTCATAATTTACACGACAGCGAAAAATATATTTACCGGGGCGCTTATATGGATTGTCTCAGGGCTGTTGATTTCCTGTATTCCCGGCCTGAGATTGATACTTCCCGGGTTGTGGTTGAAGGCGGCAGTCAGGGTGGTGCACTCAGTTTTGCCACAGCTGCCCTCGATAATAGACGAATAAATCTTTGCGTGCCCCATGTTCCTTTTCTTTCCGATTTTAAGGATTATTTCCGGATAGCGACATGGCCGGCAAATGAATTCACACAATACGAAAAAGAACATCCGGACATGTCCTGGGAAGACATTTATCACACACTCAGCTACATAGACATAAAAAAACTGGCTTCCTGGGTAGAAGCACCTGTTTTGATGGGTGTCGGGCTTGAAGATAATGTCTGTCCGCCACACATCAATTTTGCAGCCTATAATCAACTTTCGGTTCCAAAGGAATATATTGTGTATCCTTTTGCCGGTCATTCAATTCCTCCTGAATATCACGTTTACAAATATCAGTGGATTAAGAAGCAATTAGGG
Source organism: uncultured Bacteroidales bacterium (assembly GCA_964629805.1). Taxonomy (GTDB): domain Bacteria; phylum Bacteroidota; class Bacteroidia; order Bacteroidales; family CAZVTW01; genus CAZVTW01. The sequence continues at coordinate 7,070 of CAZVTW010000288.1, forward strand.
ATGGATTAAGATGGTATCTGTAGTTTTTATTTTTTCTGTGAACCACTCCGGAAAAAGGTTGCAACATAGAATTTGGCAACTAAGAAGCTTTTAGGCGCTTAATTCCTATTTTCTTGTATTTTTTGGCAGAAAATATTATTTACAACGCTGCCGGGTGCAAGCACGCCGGCAGGTTTAGCGCTCAAACCCAAAAAGGTTAATCTATTCCGGCTTGTCCGGGTTAGGAGTGGACTCATAAAAATAAATGACACATAAATTGCTATTTAAATGTTGATAATACCGATCCGCTATCAATGAGCTTAATAAATTTCACTTTGTTCATTTATTATGATTGATAGTCGGTCGGCATTAACTCAACCAAGCCATCAAGTGAATATTCATTAACTTGATGGCGGTTTCGTATAAGTATATGTTTG
>CAZVTW010000289.1:0-7480 GCA_964629805.1 uncultured Bacteroidales bacterium
CTTTTAAGTAATTTATTGGATGGAATGGTTATTTCACCAATACTTTTCCTGTACTAACAGAAGTTGCACTTCGCAATTCATAGATATAAATACCTGTATTAAGGTTATCCTTTGTGAAATCAAAGCTGTTATTCCTGATATTTTCAATTCTTCTTACCAATCGACCGTCCATACCATAAACATTGAATGTAAATGCTTCGTTGTTTGGATTTTCAAATGATACACGTGCAGATATTACAACAGGGTTCGGGTAAATATTTGCTGTAATTACCGAGTAAGGAGTGTCAAATATTCCTGTCAACACCTCATCGTTGTATGTATCACCAGCAAATGTTTTTGTCCATCCGCCTGCCCAGTGACCGCTAATCATGGGGTTAAAGGCGCCTTTGTAATTTGTTGAGTCAAACCATTCGGGAAGTGAACTGAACATTGCACCGCTAACATCTCCCGTTGGGATTGGAGCAGATGCAGTAACACCAACATCAGCAACCGTGTTCATTGATTCCATGTATGCAACAAATGCATCAATGGAATCCTGCGGTACATCATATATTGGCTGGTCATTGTCATCTTCCGGAGAATAAACTGAAATGATACCACCAAATGTTCCGTCTGCTACGTTTTGGAAGATGTTATTTTCAATGTGCATGTTATCCCAGGCATTCCATTGTGTAAATGCTCCACCTAATTCTCCTTCATCAAATTCGGGAACATATTCAACCCTGATTCCTTTTGCCTGGTTAGCAAAAACGGAGTTGTAATAGCTACCGCCAAAGAATTCGCGTAAGGTTAGTGAACGGTCGCCAGCACTGGCTCCACCACCTACGTAGGTAGCATTTGATACAACAGGAGTAGTAAATGGTTTACCCCAACGGTTGTTGGAAGGACCACCATCATGTTCACCTAAATTATCACCAGTACCATCTCCGGATTGTTTTGTGAACCAGAATTGTCCATATCCGCTGAATCCTTCGTCAATGTCATAAGAATCGTCAGAAACATCGGTAACAACCATGTACTTGGTATTTACATTTCCACCAAACCATTCAACACCGTCGTCGTCATTTGCGAAAACTTCAACATGATGAATTTCTGTGCCGGCACCTATGGCACCTAAAGTAAGTCCGTTAATTTCTTCATTGGGACCAAGTTCAGAACCTCCATGACGGATGGAAACAAATTTTAAAACACCTGAATTATCATCAGGATCATTACCTCCATAAAAAGCATTTTCAGTTTCTGGAACACCCTCAATATTATTATTGTTATCCGGATTGTTGTGCGGGCCATTACCTAAAATAATCAAGCCACCCCATAACCCTTTGAAATCTGATGACAGGGTAAGGTCATCGTCATTCACTGATGTAAAAATAATTGGCTCATCTTTGGTACCATTGGCAAATATTTTACCACCACGCTTAATGATTAAAGCAGTGGCATTTTCACCTGAACCAGTGAAAGCTTTTACAACTGTTCCTGCCTCTATGGTGAGTGATGCACCGTCTTTAACAAAAATAAATCCGTCAAGAACATACGTGTTATTGCTCGTCCAGGTAGAATCACCTGAAATATCATCGGAGATAATGATAGTTGTTCCTGATTCAACTTGTCCGATATCATCGTTGTAATCATCGGAGCTGAAAGTGTAAGTCCAGCCACCTGCCCAGTGTCCTGTAACATCAGGATTGAAAGCTCCACGGAAGGTAACTCTTGTAAACCAACTGTCAAGTGAACCAAAAGCAGCACCACTAACATCTTCGGTGGGCACCGGAGCTGCATCACTAACACCAGCATTGGCTATGGTGTTGTTTTGTTCAATATATTCAACAAAAGCATCAATGGAATCCTGAGGTACCTCATAAATAGGTTCTTCTGTAACATCATCTTCCGGGGAATAAACAGATATAATGCTTTCGAATGTAGCACTATCTGCTACGTTCTGGAAAATGTTGTTTTCGATTTTCAGGTTGCCCCATGCATTCCATTGAGTAAAAGCTCCACCCAATTCGCCTTCATCGTCAAACTCTGGAACATACTCTACCCGGATACCTTTATCCTGTTCGGCAAAAATTGAGTTATAATACTTACCACCAAAAAATTGACGTAATGTTAGTAAACGATCGCCCGGGCCGTCACCACCACCAACATATGTGGCATTTGAAATTACAGGAGTTGTAAATGGAGTTCCCCAAAGATTGTTGGAAGGACCACCATCATGTTCACCAAGATTATCACCAGTACCATCACCTGATTGTTTTGTAAACCAGAACTGGCCCTTGCCGGTAAAACCTTCGTCAATGTCATAAGAATCATCGGCAACATCCGATACAACCAGGTATTTTGCATCAACATTTCCACCAAACCATTCAATACCGTCATCATCGTTACCCATCACTTCAACATGATGAATTTCTGTTCCGGCACCTACGGCACCTAAAGTAAGTCCGTTAATTTCTTCATCGGGACCGAGTTCAGAACCTCCATGACGGATGGAAACAAATTTTAAAACACCTGAATTATCATCAGGATCATTACCTCCATAAAAAGCATTTTCAGTTTCTGGAACACCCTCAATATTATTATTGTTATCCGGATTGTTGTGCGGGCCATTACCTAAAATAATCAAGCCACCCCATAACCCTTTGAAATCTGATGACAGGGTAAGGTCATCGTCATTCACTGATGTAAAAATAATTGGCTCATCTTCGGTACCATTGGCAATTATTTTACCACCACGCTTAATGATTAAAGCAGTGGCATTTTCACCTGAGCCAGTTTCTGCTTTAATTACCGTACCTGCTTCGATGGTAATGGATGCACCATCTTCAACAAATACAAAGCCATCCAATGTGTAAGTGTTGGTCTTCGTCCAGGTAACGTTACCCGTAATATTACCCGAAACGGTAGTCTGCCCGTCGACCGTTGCTACACCTACAAGGCATAAAAAACTTAAAATGAAAGTTGTAATCTTTTTACTCATTTTTATTAAATTTTGATTAAACATATTTAAACAGTGGCAAAATAAGCCTTTTAATGAGTAAATGAGATTAAGTGTGTATTATGATTTGTTAAAATTATTGTTTACACATAAACATTAAATTAATATAGAATCAAAATAAAATTAACATTTCATATTTAATTATTATTCTCTCCTAAAAATGCTTAATCAAGGATTAATACTTGTATGTAGTTAAGTATTAATGATATTAAAATATATTAATGATCTAAAACGGGCTTGATTTGTATTGGGGTTTAAGTGTTCTTTATAATTTAAATTTAACATTACTTCGTTATGTAAATACCATCTGTAATTATTTTGCACATCATAAAAACTGTGGCCATAGTATTTTTATAATGAGTTATTACTCATGGTAATTATATTTTTAATATTAATTTAATTTTTTAAAAATGAAAACAAAATCTATATTTCTATGGCTATTATTAGCATTAATCAATTATTCGGTTAAAGGTCAATGGACAGACAATGGAACAACTTTGTATCCAACAAACCGTGAAAACATTCTATTGGGGGAATTAGGTAGTTCATCATCAAAAACATTTGAAATTCGATCCGAAGAATCTTCCGATGCAGTAATTAGACTTAATGATTTTGATAATGATGAAAATTTATATCGAGCTTGGGATATTGAAAGATTTGGAAGTGCATTGGCAATTAAATATGGTTCTTCTTCCAGTTCTGGAGTATCCACTTCAAGAAAGTTTTTTTATACTAAGGAAGGGGCTTTTAAAATCGGAAGTACATCAACGGTTTCATCTGGTTTATTGTTTCAAGTTGATGAAGGTAATATTGGTCAATTAGAAAGCGGTACATTTGGCCAAACTGGTTCATCAGATATATGGACTGCCATTGGTGGCAACCCAAATATATCTGGATTGGATGATTTTTATGGAATGAAGCATCAATGGGGGATATACAATATAAACTTGTTGTTGAAAGAGCGCAGTTCAGGTGGTATAAAAGATGCTTTGGTTGCTTGGAATTCAGGAAATGGAATATCTCCTGGAAGGGGTAACTTCATCATCGGAAATTTGGATGGTAGCAATAATTTTAATTCAAGACTGACTGTTGAAGATGATGGAGACATTTCTATTAATGGTCGATTTACCTATGGTTCTGTTGAATATTTAGAAGATTTAGGAGGTTTTGAAACAGGTATAAACTCGACTTTAAGGCCTGTCACTGATGGCAATAGAAACTTAGGTTCTTCAAGTTTTCGGTGGAATACAGTGTATGCAACAAATGGTACAATACAAACTTCAGACTTAAACGAAAAGAAAGATATAAAAAATTTGGACAAAGGATTAGCAAAAATATTGGCTTTAAATCCTGTAACATATAAATGGAAAAATGAAGAATATGGTAAAAAAGAAAAAGTTGGTCTGATCGCTCAGGAAGTTATGGATGTTGTACCAAATGTAGTTTACGAACCGAGTGAGGAAATGAAAATGGATGAAAACGGAAACTTTGTAAAAAGTGAAGTCCTTGATGCTCCAATGGGTATTTGCTATGAAGATTTAATACCTGTGCTAATTAAGGCCATACAGGAACAACAATCGCTTATTGAAAGTCAGTTTAAGGAAATCGAGAATTTAAAAAATATTATAAACAATTCTGAAACCTTAAAATCTGGTAAGGTGACTTCTAATGACGTTGCTGAGTATTCTCAAAATGAAGAATCAACTGCATCATTGCTTCAAAATAATCCAAATCCATTCTCAGGAACAACTACCATATCTTACGTTCTGCCGGAAATATATATATATTCAAAACTAATTGTATACAACGAAAATGGGTCTAAAGTATTGGAATATAATTTGGAAGGAACAGGATTAGGAAGCTATGAAATTCCTGCAGGTACCCTTGATAAAGGTATTTATATTTATTCATTATTCGTTGATGGTAAGTTTATTGATAGCAAAAAGATGATCATGAACCAATAATCATGATACTTTGGGGAATACAGATTTCAGCAAGAGGCCGCCTTTATTTTGGCGGCCTTTTAATTTTTTAAATTAGATGTTTTGAATAAATGAAAATGATGTATTTTTTATAGACAAAATTACTTGCTAAAATTATAGCTTAAGGATAACGAGAAGTTTCTGCCCCTGTTAAATCTTCGAAAATAATAAGGTTCGCCATCAAGGATAAAACTTTGTTCAAATGTAGGATTAATAAGATTTTCGGCTGATAATTTCAATGTAAATTCAGGTGTTATTGTTTTGCTGATGTTAAAATTTAAAGATGGATAAGGTCTTTCGTATACATCAGGAGTTTGATACCGGTTTACCAAAACAATTTTTGAGCCTTCTACATTAAAACCAATATTTGATGATAGCCCTAATTCTTCGTTATTGTAATTTACAAATGCATTTACAATATATGGAGCCTGGCCAAACATCGGCCGTATTGCAGGAAAATCTTTTACAACATTTCTGGCTAACTCAAGCCGTGTGCTGTCCACATCTGTTTCGCTATAAATATAAGATGCATTAAATCCAATTTGAAAATCATTTAACCCCATGAAGCCAAGATTTTTACGAAATTCAATTTCCGCTCCGTATACAAATGCATCGTTACCGTTTCGATACGAAATCAAGTTGTTAGTTGAGGAAAGTTTATACCTCTCCAGAGGTGAGTACAATGTTTTATAAAATCCACTTACAGATATTAACTCACCGGGATTAAAATAGTATTCCCAGCGGATATCATAATTATCAGTTAAACCAATTCCCAAATCCGGATTACCTAATATGGTAGCATTAAGACTGTACTCATAGTATTGGAATGGTGCACGTTCCCTGAAATTCGGTCGCTGGATACTTCTGCTATATCCAACTCGGAGATTCATCATATCGTTGAATTGGTAGGTAAGGTTTAACGCAGGAAGAATATTTTGAAATAATGTATCGGTCCGGCTGGTTCTAAATTTATTTAAATGAGATGCACGATTAAATTCAGCGGTATCAATCTTATTGTGTATTTCCATATCAGTCCCTTCATAACGTGCTCCACCTACTACCCGCAATTTACCGAATATCGAGAAATCTGCCATTAAATAGCCTGCAGGTATAGCATCATTTCCCTGGAAGCTATACACCTGGTTAGTGAAGCGGTCATTGGCATAATAACTTCCCCTTAACTGGCCTTCATAACCGAAGAGGTTGGGATCAATCACATAATCTTGAGGTTCGCCTGATTCCCGAAAAGCATCCGTTGGTGTTGCACCAATTATTTCTATGGTGTACCTGTCTTCATCCGAATTTCTGAACTTATCCAGATAGGAAATTCCGAATTTAAGTTTAAGCTGTTCATCACCAACATTAATGGGGGCTGTAAAATCAATTTTCGAATGCCAGTTGTCTTCCCACATTTCACGGTAGCGACGTTCCGGTTTGCGATTAGAACGGACTTCATACAGGGTATCCTGCTCCTGGCCAGTGCCTAAAGTGATGATTTCATTTATAAAAAACCGTATATCGGGTTCATTTTGAATGGAATGGGTATACGAACTCATCCAGTCAATGGTTAAATTATTTAATCCTGAAATTACATGTTTACCACCAATTTGATTCGCCGACAATGATCGTTCGAGATATTCCAGATTGGTTCGTGTTAAATCGTAACTATCTGAAGTATATGTTGCACCAGACATATATCGTGCGGTACGCATGCCGTTCTGGTTTCTGAGGTGTGTTAGCCTTATGCGGTTATTATTGTCAACTTTTAAACTTATACCTAATAGTGCGCTCCATATTACATCGTTGCTTCCATTGCTTTCTGATAATATTTCTGTTGACTGCGCAAGCGTTTCGTTTTGTGCTTCGTATTCATCCCTTCTTCCGTTTTCAAAAAAAGAATATTTATTTCTGTAAGAAAGACCAGCTATAAATCCCAGTGCCTGCTTTTTAAAAATGTCATACTGGTTACCAAAAGAAAGAGAGTAACTTTGATTAACCGGAGCTGTTCCTGTTTCAGCTCCAAGAATCGGGTTAAATTGCTTTGATTGCTCAAAGCTTTTTTGTGGTTCTGATATAACCTGGGATGGTTCATATAGTTCAACTCCAACCAATGGATCCGGGATGGTTCGTGTTCCATCATCAAATCCAAGCCAGTCTAAATCGCCATGTTCGTAAGTGAGGTAATTGTCATTGAAGTGTGCCTGGGTGTTAAATCCTGCAGCAGCAGATGCCTGTACGGTTAATTTGGTGGGAAAATCTTTAGTCTTAATATCTACCAAACCGGCAGTAAAACTGGGTTTATCCGGTGTATAAGATTTTGATACCGTCATATTTTCAATCACGTTACTTGGGAATAAGTCCATTTGCACCGTGTTGAAATTTGGATCCAAACCGGGAATAATAGCACCATTGACGGTTATGGTCATGTACCTGTCGCTAAGTCCCCTTACATAAACATATTTTCCGTCCTGAACAGACACACCGGTAACCCTTTTTAGGG
>CAZVTW010000290.1:0-7473 GCA_964629805.1 uncultured Bacteroidales bacterium
GCACGTAGTTTCCTGATATGCTGATACAGTCATTTATTTGTGTTGTAATGGCTGCTTCGTGGTTTTCGGTACTGAGTAAAACACTATTTTGCCAGTTGACTGAAAAGTCCGGAGCAGGGTTGTCAGCATCTTCTTCGCTGCATCCAATAAAAAAAATGACTGTAATCACTGCCTGGATGTAAATAAAATTCCTTGAAATCATCATGAATGCTTTTTTGGGGATTAATAATGTAATATTGATTATCATTTTTTGTGTAATCAAATATAAGCATAAAATGTCAACTATACAAAGTTCTAAGGTTTAACGCAAATTAAACTCGTTAGAATTGAATTAGAAGGTTATTTTGTTTCAATTCCTGAACTGATGAATTTATTCTATATCAGCATATTCCTGAAAGTTTGTAATGTCATAATGTTTTTGTCAGAAGAGTTAATCTGCAGATAAACTTTCATCTCCCGGACAAATAGATTTTCCTTCAATGCAACTCTCCCAAAATTGACAATCTACCGGGTAATTCCATTAGAGTAATAAAAAATACTTCAAAGGCAGAATGATGGTTTTTGAGTTTTCAATAGCTACAATTTTTTCTGCTTTTAAATTAATCATGATACCATACTTATATTTCACCTTACTATTCGATATTTGTTTGGTTGATTGTTTGCCTGTTCCAATTTCAATAATCATTGGATTTGGAAGTGTTTCAATGATCAAATCAGGATTTTTTTGTTTTTTGACTGAGGAAAATGAGATAATATTTCTGTCTCTGAATATTCGTTTCAAATACAAAACAACAGTATCTTCCATCATCTTTGCATAAATATCTTTCTCTGCGTTCAAAAGTGGTAATAAAATTGTTTTTCTGACTGAGGGCGACATGAAAAAGTATTTTTTCATTTTACTTATTTTTCCATTAACACCTGCATAAGGAAATAACATATTTAAAAATTCAGCTTTTTCAAGAATATCCAGATTTTCATTTATTTGTTCCATTGATATACCTAAACTTTGACTAAGTAATTGAATATTTATTTCATCTGATGCCGCAATTCTGGATAAAATTTTTTCTGAGTGTTGATGGTTTGTAATGTTTTTTGAAACCTTTGGGATGTCTTCATAAATGACCTGTCGGATTAAATCAGCTATTAAAGCATCGACCCGTTCTTTATTTTGTTCCAGACAAAACCGGGTAATATTGTGATATACAATGTAATCATAAATTCTTTTTTCAACATCATCAATTTTTGATAAATACATATCTAAATTAGGCTGTACAGAGTGAAATTCCTGCAATACAGTTTCTTCATTTTCTGATTGTACGATAACTTTTTGCAGATGATAGGCTATTTCCCGGATTTTTTTTGTATGAGAGTGTGTAAGAGCTATATATTCTGTGAAAGAGAGTGGATAAACATGCTGAATAAGCATGCGTGAAACCAAATCTGCCGTTGACTGTAACAACAAAGCAGAACTGCCGGTTGCTATCACAAACATAGGACGTAACAGATCATAAAAAATCTTTAAATCATTTGCCCAATTGTGGTCTTCATGAATTTCATCGAATAACAGTACAATTTTTTCTTTATACGTCCAAAGTTTGCCATCAGCGAAATATTTCTCTATACCTTCCTGAATTTCATGAACACCGATGTCGAATTTTTTTAATCGTCCCAGATGGAAAAAATAAATATTTTTAGTATAATTTTTATATATATAATCTGCTGCCTGCCAAAGCAGTGTAGTTTTTCCAACGCCACGTAAACCCGCAAGGCCGAGCATTCTTATTTCGCTTTTGTGATTGAAATAATTATCTGTGATGTCTGTTATTTCATCGAAAAAATCTCTTGGGTTGTAATCAGTGGTATTCAAAACGGGGTGCAATAGATTTGCTTCTATTTTCTCAGCCGTAAGTTTCGAACTTTCTAATATTTGTTGAAGCTCTGTCATCATTATTCAATGTTTTAAACTTAAAAAACTCCCGGTAAATTATTCATAAGTTGAATACCAGAGTTTTTTATCAAATATATAAACTTTATATTATTGTATATAAATGTGAGGGGAACGTTTTTTCTGTAATAATTTTGGTCTTTTGTACAACTTTTCTTTATTATAAATGAGTCCATTCCGTGAAATAATATTTTCTTTAAAATCAAGGCGTTAATCTATCATACCCTCTAATTGTTCTAACAAAGGTATCTGTCCTTTCAGAATTTTGTCCTTAGCCCTTTCTAAGGAAAACCATTCACCGCGGTCAACCTCAGGTATAAGGATTTTTTTGTCGGATTTTGGTGGCCATTCTATCTCTATTTGATTACTGGTAACATTTTTAACGTCAAAATCGGTTTTTACCACAAAGGCATAAACGACTTTACCTCTGGATTGGTTGACAGGTTCCAGTGCAGTAAAGTTTCCTGAAATGTCAAAGCCAGTTTCTTCTTTGAACTCTCTTTTAGCCGCAGAAAGCAGGTTTTCATGAGGTTCTGCCTCTCCTTTTGGCACAGACCAGGCATGCATGTCTTTATCAGCCCAGAAGGGTCCACCGGGGTGAACGAGAAAAACCTCAAACGGTTGTTCTTTTTTACGGTATGCCAATATGCCAGCGCTTATTTTAGCCATGTATCATTAATTTTTTTTAATGAATATGTATTTCATTAAAGTAAGAAGCCATTAAGTTAATATATTTTTTAATGTCCTCAATAGAATTATTGTCATTTCGTCCGGTTTTACTGTTCTTTTCGTGCAGTATTGTTACTTTGGCCCTGACACTTGCCCTGTAGCCCTTGTAATAGTGGTATAAGGCATTGGATTTGGGTTCTTCATCCAGTTCCATCTCTTCAAGATAGGTTGTGTATAAACGGTTGCTTAGAGCCTGTTTACCATAAAAATCAAGGTCTACACCCAGAAAAGCGATTTCATTCAACACATCGATAAACCTAAATACCTTGTTAAACTCAATACAATCGAAAATTACGGGATCTTCATAGAGAAAAATGTTGTGTGAACTCAGGTCACCATGACAGTCTTTTCTTAATCCCAGGGTTATCCTATCATTCATAAAACTTCGCTGCTGATTGGAGTTGAGAAAAATGTTTGATTTTTGGACACACTGTTCGATTTTTTTTGCCCATTCCTGCCCGATATTTTCCCTGACAAAGTCAATATCTTCAAGAATTTGTGCAAAGTTATTCTGGAATCCTGTGGTATCAAAAGCATTTTTAATGACATTTGTTGACTTGTGAAAACCTGCAATTTTTTTTGCAATTTTATCAATGTCAGAATCCTGTACTTTGTCTTGTTCAAGCATGACATTCATTTCTTTGTCATTATCCATTCTTTTCATTTTCACCGCATAATCCATGATATTGCCTATGCTGTCTTCGCCGTCCATCATATCTTCAAGTACAGGAATCACGGAAATATACATATCAGGTGCCAGACGTTTATTGAGCTGCAATTCCTGTTTGCAAAAAAATTTACGTTTCTCCGGGGTAGAAAAGTCAAGAAAAGAAAATTTAACCGGACGCTTTATTTTAAAAGCATAATTATCTGTAAGGATAACCCAGGAAATATGTGTTTCTTTTAAATCCACATGATCACATGTATCCGGTAATCCGCACTTATCAATCAATGCATGTACTTGTTTTTTATCCATAAATATAAACTTTTGCCCGTTCTATCATGTTTTTAATATTGCCGTCATCTGACCATAGTTCAAGATGCGCGGCATTGAATGGTTCAAATTCATATTTTATTTGTTGATACACTTTAAAATCGGCTTCACTAAAATCACGCCTTTTCTGTAATCTTTTTTTTGCAATGGCATCAGTAGTTTTTATTTGAATGAAATACAATTTTTGGTCCAGGTTCAATGATTTTTCTATAAACTGTCTTCTTTTTGCTTTTTTGTGAAAAGTGCCGTCAACAATAACATTAAAACCTTTTTTTATATTAGCAACCATTTCGTTTTTTAGTCTGTCATAGACCAGTTGTTTCGTTTTTTTATCATATTGTTCCTGTTTGTTTAAGGCATGACGCACCTTATCAGTATTCAGATGTACTGCGTCAATTTCATTTGCCAGGTATTCAGAAAAATAGGTTTTTCCTGTTCCCGGCAGGCCAAAAACAATTATAATCATTATGTTATATTTTTTTTTCAGCTTTAACAATGTTTTCTATCCCTTTTGCTACAGCATCAGGATTAAAAGAAATACTGCCGATTTTATTTTCAACCAGGAATTGGGCAAATTCCGGAAAATCACTGGGAGCCTGTCCGCAAAGGCCTATCTTTTTGTTACTACTCCTTGCAGATTTAATGGCACTGGCTATCATGTTTTTAACTGCCGGATTTTTCTCATTGAACAATTCATTCACTATCTCAGAATCTCGGTCTATACCGAGGACAAGTTGAGTCAGATCATTTGAACCTATTGAAAAACCATCAAAAATAGATGCAAATTTTTCAGCCTGAACAACATTGCTTGGTATTTCGGTCATGACATATATCTCCAGTCCGTTCTTTCCGCGTTCCAGACCGTTCTTAGCCATCTCATGCTGTACCTTTTTACCTTCTTCCACTGTCCGGCAAAAAGGAATCATTAATTTCACATTGTCCAGTCCCATATCATCCCTGACTATTCTCATTGCTTCACATTCCAGTGCAAAACCTTCCTTATACTTTTCGTGATAATATCTTGATGCTCCCCTGAAACCAACCATCGGATTATCCTCTTCCGGCTCAAAATTGTGCCCACCAATGAGATCTGCATATTCATTTGTTTTAAAATCACTCATCCTGACGATGACATCGCGGGGATAGAATGCCGCAGCAATTGTTCCCACTGCCATTGAGAGTTTTTCCGTAAAATATGTTTTTATATCAGCATATCCTTTTGTCAATTTTTCAATTTGCTTTTTTGCGTCCTGGTCCTCCAGTTCATCAAACTTCACAAGCGCCATCGGGTGAATTTTAATAGCACCATTAATGACAAATTCCAGGCGCATGAGCCCTACCCCGTCAACAGGAAACATGGCATTGTTATATGCTGTTCCGGGGTTAGCCAGAATCATCATGACTTCCGTATCCGGATTACCTGTTTTTTCCAGGTCTATTTGTTCTTCTTGCCAATCAAGTTTGCCTTTATAGATCATTCCTTCATTGCCATGAGCACTGGAAACAGTGATCTCCTGACCATCATCAATTGTTTTTGTAGCATTGGCAGTTCCAACAACAGCCACAGCTCCGAGTTCGCGTGCCACAATGGCTGCATGGCTTGTTCTGCCACCACTGTTAGTGATGATGGCAGATGCTTTTTTCATCACCGGGTCCCAATCAGGATTGGTAATCTCAGTGACCAATACATCACCTTCTTCAATTTTATCTGCTTCTTCAGGTGAATCGAGGATTTTTGCTTTCCCCGATGCAATTTTATCACCAATTCCTATACCTGATAAGATTGGTTCCTCTTCATCTGTCTGAATATTATATTTCGTCAGTTTCGTTTTCTTCCCTTTTGAAGAATGTACTGTCTCGGGGCGGGCCTGGACTATGTATAATTCACCTGAATCACCATCCTTGGCCCATTCTATATCCATTGGTTTGTCATAATGTTTTTCAATGTCAAGGCACCACTTGCCTAATTTGGTCAGTTCATCATCAGTAAGGACAAGTTGATTTTGCTTTTCGTTTGGTGTGTCAATGTTTTTAATTGTTTCATTATCTTTTTCATTATCAGCATACACCATCATCTTACGTTTTGAACCTCTATTCTTTGCGAGGATGGCTTTTTTTTCTTCTTCCAGGCTTTTTTTAAATAAATAAAATTCATCATTCCGCACTGTTCCCTGAACAACATTTTCACCTAATCCCCAAGAGCCGTTAATAAGGATCACATTTCTGAATCCGCTGTCCGGATCCAGGGTAAAGGCCACACCTGCAGATGCTTTATCTGATCGCACCATCTTTTGTACACCAACAGATAAAGCTACTTTCATATGGTCAAAACCGTTTTCTACCCTGTATTTAATAGCTCTGTCAGTGAAAAGTGAGGCCACACATTTTTTCCAGGCATCAAGAAGTTGCTCTTCAGTTTTTATATTCATGTAGGATTCATGCTGACCGGCAAAACTTGCATGCGGAAGGTCTTCAGCTGTGGCGCTGCTCCTGACAGCCACGCTTGAAACAGCTTCTTCCCTTTCTTTCAGCCTGGAATAAGACGTTATGATATCCTCTTCTATTTCCCCCGGAATTTCACATTTCATAATGATGTTTCTGCATTTTTCACCTGCACCAGACAGCATTTCCTGGTTTGTAACATCCAAATCAGCCAACAAGTTTGTAATATCTGATTTTACATCATTATCTTCAATAAATTTCCGGTATGCTGAGGCGGTTGTTGCAAAACCGTCAGGAATAAGTATACCCCTGGATTTTAACTTTACAAACATTTCTCCTAATGAAGCATTCTTTCCTCCAACTTCTGATACTTTTGAATTATCAAGATTGCTCAATTGGTATGTGTATTTCATAGTGAGATTATTTTAAAATTTATAAGGAGACAAGTTGTAAACCCGTCTCCTCCTGAAAATTACCTTTTTATGAATTTTTCAGAGACATAGTTTTTATTATTTATGATTCTGATAAAATATAAACCGCGGGCGAGATTCCGGGTATTGAGTTTCATTTTCGGACCATTCGGGGCAAAACTTTTAATTAATTGCCCTTCAGAGTTTATTATATTAACTGTTGAGTTTTTATAATTCTGATACTCGATAAATATGATATCGAGGCCAGGGTTAGGATAAATTGACAATATTTATTCCTGCTTCAATATGTTTTTCAAAAATTTTACCATTAGGGTGTACTCCTGCAAACGACAACATAAATCACTGAATGTTATATTTTTATAATAACAGCAATTATTAATCCGAACAATCTTGTTGATTAATTACACAATTAATGTGATAATTTTTCCCAATAAGGGTGGAATAAGAACATTTTAAATATCATAAACATTGTTGCCTCTCTTATAGAAAGAAGCACTATCAGAGCAATTTTTTCTTTGCCATGTTGATTTCCTTTATTCTAATCCCAGGTCAATGGTATCCTGTGAATCCCACTGGTAATTCTCCCTTTTGGAAGGAACTGATTCCGGTCGGTCAGCTTCATTATCTTCAAGATAATCTAAAAGTTTGGTATTCCCCCGGAATCCGGTATTAGTATCTTCATACGTTTCTATCCTCCTGAGTTTGCTTCCCGGAATAAGTTCCAAAAAAGCTGTTATTTTATGGTAAACAGCATTATCTATTTCAAGTATAAGCTTTTTCATTGTTTAAGAAATTATGGGTTTATATTATTATTTCACTTCTCTAAAACAAAATCGACAATCATACTATCTTTTTAAACAGTCTGATTTTATTAGGCTACAAAATCCAAACAAAATATACCAGGGACAGTACAGTTGCTAATTCTCTAATTA
>CAZVTW010000291.1:0-7457 GCA_964629805.1 uncultured Bacteroidales bacterium
GCCAAAGAATAATAAAAGGGACCATATATAAAGATGGCAAACCAGCTCCGGGTGCCACTGTCACAGCGCACAGGTCTTCTGACAAATATTTTACCAGCTTTGACGGAAAATACGAAATTGAAGTCCATAAAAAATCCAAGTGCCTAAAAGTCTCACTCATTGAGGATGATAAAAAAGTTGACATAGGAGAATCAGATGTTCTTGATGTGTTCTTTGGAAAAAAACCGGATGAAATTGAACAGGAAAATAATGATGATGACAAAGTCCCATCAGGAAAGGCATTATCAGGTCCTGACTATGGGGCGGATCCAACACTTTGTAAGCGTAAACTTTCATTATACGAAGATTGTTTTAATGGAAGAAATTTTGAGGGAGCCCTGGCTCCCTGGCGAAAAGCGCTGGAAGTATGTCCTGCATCAACAAAAAACCTCTATATTCATGGCATTAAAATACTTCAGTATTTTGCTCAGGAGGACGAGGAAAACAAAGATAAATACATTGATGAACTCATGGATGTATATGACCAGCGTATAGAATATTATGGTCAAAAGGGATTTGTTCTCGGCAGAAAAGGTGTTGATTTACTGAAATTCAGACTTCAGGATGTAGAAAAATCATATGATTATCTTCAAAAATCTATCGAAATACGGAAAAATAAATCAGAGGATGCAGTACTGGCCTCTTTCATGCAGGCTACCGTTGGTATGTATAAACTCGGCAAAATAGATGAAGACCAGGTTATTTCAAACTTCGAAACGATTTCATCACACCTTGAATATAAAATGAAAAATGCAGACAGCGAAAAAGATATGGTTCGGGCAAAAACAGCGCTTAATGGAGTGGAAGAACTATTTGCTGTTAGCGGAGCAGCCAATTGCGAGGCTATCGCAAGCGCCTTCAGTCCAAAACTTAACGAGTCACCAGAGGATGTTGAATTACTCAAAAAAATCACATCCTTCCTGATGGATGCCGGATGCGAGCAAGAAACAGAATTGTATGCCAAATCTGCTGAAAAATTATACGAATTAGAACCTTCTGCTGAAGCTGCATTTAAACTCGCTAAATTATTTGTCAAAAAGGAGCAGCTTGATAAAGCAATATCTTACTATAGAAAAGCGATTGAACTTGAAGAGGACCTTTTGATAAAATCAGACTATCATTATCAACTGGCTAATGTTCTATTTGTAAAAAAACAATACCCTGAGGCCAGGAAGGAAGCTCTTCTTGCAGCCAAATCTAAAGAGGGTTGGGGCATGCCATACATTTTAATCGGTAAGATGTATGCTACCAGTAGTAAAATGTGTGCCAATGATCAAAATATTGACGGGGAAGCTGTTTTCTGGCTTGCTGTTGACATGTTTATTAAAGCAAAACAAGTTGATCCGGATGTTTCACTGGAAGCAGATAAACTCATTTCGGACTATAAACAATACTATCCAAATAAAGAAAAAGCTTTTTTCTATGGCATAACTGAAAATCAAAGATATACTGTTGGATGCTGGATAAATGAAACAACCACAGTCAGATTCTGATTTTTCGACAAATCAAATTATCTATGGAATATTTTAGCAACGAACATAAATTTTATACCCGGAAAATAATATTTTCATTCACCTTAGGTTTACTCTTTTTTATTGCAGGATGTGAGAAATCTGTTAAGCAAAGTGATGAAATAATCATAAAAGACAGTTTACCACAAATTACAGTTCATGATATTGAAGCTTCATACAGTGACTCGGGTTTTGTTCAAATGAAGTTAATATCACCTTTGCTGGAAAACTATAAATCAAGAAAAGACCCTTACACAGAATTTACTCAGGGAATAACTGTCAATTTTTTCGATGAGTTACATAACAAAATATCAAGTCTGAAAGCTGATTACGCAATTTATAGATCAAAAGAAGACATCTGGGAATACAAGGGAAATGTTGAGCTTATCAATGAAGATGGTGAAATTCTTAAAACTGAACATCTCTTTGCTGAAATGGAAAAAGAAAAAATTTACTCAGAAGAACTTGTTACTATAATCTATCCCGACGGGAATCAACTGGAAGGAGCGGGCGGCTTTATATCTAATTTTACTTTTACTGAATATGAGTTCAGAGATGTTAGTGGAGAATTAAATTATTGATGTTCGAATTTTTATCCAATGAATGAGTTTTTTATTTAGTTTTTTATATTTTTGTATTGTACGTTGTACAATTACTATGTGAAACTAACTACTAACTTTACTTATTGGACAAATGAAACACTCAGCAATTGAATTATTATGGTTGCTTCTTTTTTTCGTTGCTATATTTCTGGGTATTTATATGACTGTTAAACAAGGTATTTCACAAAGTTATCCCTTGCTTATTATTAGTATTGTTTCAATACTGATGTATCTGCTAAGAAGATATATCAGAAAATTAAAGGAACAATCTAATCAAGAATAGGTATAAAAAAGATTTCTAACATATTTACCCGGTTTATAATTTTTTTCAATATTCCGGAGGTATTGGCTGATAAAAAAAATAAAACAGGTCTATTTATATGTTGACTGTTTTAATCATCGTTATTATTTCATTGTTATTTTCGGCTTTTTTCTCCGGAATGGAGATAGCTTTTGTTGCTTCTAACAAATTAAGAATTGAATTAGAGAAAAAACAGGGGAGATTTCCTTCCCGTATCATCTCATTTTTCTCAAAACATCCCGGACAATATATAGCAACTATGCTTGTAGGCAATAACATTGCATTAGTTGTCTATGGTATTTTTATGGCCATTCTCCTTGAACCATTCATTATCCGGCATTTTCCCTCAGATATATCGATCCTGATAATTCAGACAATCCTCTCTACCTTGGTTATCCTGTTTGCGGCCGAATTTCTGCCAAAAACAATTTTCAGAAACAATCCCAATAGTCTTCTCAAGATATTCACCCTGCCTGTTCTTTTTTTTTATGGCCTTCTTTTCCCGCTGGCTGTTTTCACAACCTGGCTTTCAAATACAATGTTAAGAAAAATCTTCAGGGTTGATATCTCCAAATCAGGACGCAATACGGTATTTGGGAAAGTGGACATCGATAATTTTCTGACTGAGAGCCAAAAAGACCAAAAAAAAGATGAGGAAATAGGACATGACATAAAGATTTTTCAAAATGCACTGGATTTTTCCAGTGTCAAACTGAAAGAATGCATAGTGCCACGTAATGAAATTGTAGCGCTTGAGGTAAATAAATCTGTTGAGGAGCTTAAACAGGCTTTCATTGAAACAGGTTTTTCTAAAATTCTGATATACCTGGAATCAATTGACAATATCATTGGCTATGTTCATTCATTAGAGATGTTTAATAAACCTCAAACCATAAGGGAAAAACTTTATAAACTCCCCATTGTGCCTGAAACCATGCCAGCGAATAAACTGCTTGGTTTACTCACCCGCGAACATAAAAGTATTGCTTTGGTGGTTGATGAATTTGGTGGAACAGCCGGTATTGTTACACTCGAGGATATTGTTGAGGAAATTTTTGGAGAAATTGAAGATGAGCATGATAATATTGAACTTGTTGATAAACAGATCACAGATAATGAATACATTTTTTCCGGAAGACTGGAAATTGATTATGTGAATAACAAATATGATCTCAGTGTTCCTGAATCTGATGAATATGAAACCATTGCCGGTTTTATTTTGCACCATTATCCTAACATCCCTAAAATGAATGAAACAATCATTATTGATCCGTTTGAAATAAAAATTCTGGATGTATCTCCCACCCGGATAGAGCTTATAAGCCTCAAATGGAAGAAACAATAAACATTTAAACCCTCATTATAAAGGTGTAAATCTTATAAGATGAGTTATAATTTCCATATCATTATCTTGTATTATATAAAAATTATTATCTTCGCAGCGTTAAAAAAATAAGAAGTAATATAAATTGAGTATAAATGGCTACACTAGAGAACATTAGGAAAAAAGGACCACTACTTGCAGTTGTAATTGGAGTAGCATTACTTGCCTTTATATTAGGCGACGCTTTCCGGTCAGGAGGAACTCTGTTTTCAGGCTCCCGCTTTGAAATTGCCAACATACGGGGTGAAAGTATATCTCTCCAGGAATACTCACAGAATGTTGAGGACCTGGCGAATATCTATAAAATGAGGACTGGCGGACAGTTGGATGAAAATACTTACGAAAGTATCAGAAAACAGGTCTGGGAACAAATGGTTCAGGAATCTGTTTTGGGTGAGGAATACCACGAACTTGGTATTACAGTTACATCAGATGAACTGTTTGATATGGTGCAGGGTACCAATGTTGATCCAACCATCAGGCAAATGTTCAGAAATCCTGAAACCGGGCAGTTTAACCGTGCCTATGTTATCCAGTTCCTAAAAAATCTTGAGTCTGATCCAAACAACAAAGCTTTTTGGCTGTATCTTGAAAGCGAACTAATCACAAAAAGAAGGTATCAAAAATACCTGAATCTTGTTTCAAAAGGTCTGTATGTAAATAAACTTGAAGCAAAAACAGACCACTGGTCTAAAAATAAATCGGTTGACATAAAATATATCGGTGAAAAATACACAACAATTCCTGACAGCTCGGTTTCGATAACTGATTCTGATATAGAAGATTACTATAAAAGTCATAAAGAAGAGTATAAACAGGAAGAGTCAAGAGATTTAGCATATGTTGCTTTTAAAGTGGAACCTTCTCAGGATGATAAACAATATGCGCAGGAATGGATAGAAGAAATAAAACCGGAATTTGAATCAACTGATAACATCGAACAATTTCTTCGAATCAATGATCCGGAAAATCCGTTTGACAGGAAATATTATAAAGAAAACGAACTTCCCACGAACCTTGCGGTTTTCCTCTTTAATGCCGAAATTGGCGAGGTGTATGGACCCTATCTCGAGGATGAGACCTATAAACTTGTTAAATTACTTGATACCGAATACCTGCCTGATTCAGTCAAAGCCAGGCATATTCTGAAAAGACCTCAATCACAGAATGCAGAAGCTTATCGGAAAGCAAGAAATACCATCGACAGCCTGAAACAGCTTATTGAAGAAGGCACGGATTTTGCTGAACTTGCCGAAGAACACTCAGATGACGGGACAGCAGAAAAAGGTGGTGACCTGGGCTGGTTTGAGCAGGGACAAATGGTCAGGGCATTCAATGATACATGTTTTTTTGGTTCCGTCGGAGATATAAAAGTGGTTGAATCACAGTTCGGAGTTCATCTTGTAGAAATACTTGACAAAGCTCCCGATACCCTTAGGGTTCAGTATGCAACACTTAACAGAAAAATTGAACCAAGTAAAGAAACCAGAGATAATGTGTATTCAGAAGCAGCTCGTTTTGCAGCAAAATATAATACAGGAACAAGATTTGAGCAGGGTGTATCAGAAGAAGGTGTCATTAAGAAACTGGCAAACAATATTGCCCCGCTTGAAAAAAATATTGCAGGCCTGGAACAACCCAGACCTTTTATACGCGCTGCTTACAAAACCGGTCTAAATGAAATTATTCGCGATGAGCAAAATAATCCTGTCTTCGAACTGGGTGATCAATTTGTTGTTGGTAAGGTGACAGCCATTCGTGAAGAAGAATATTCTCCGGTTGAACAAGTCAGGAGCATGATTACTGTTGAAGTAACAAAAGAAAAGAAAGCCGGTTTTATCAAATCAAAATTTGAAGAGGCATATACAGGTGCAAATAATATTGAAGCAATAAGTGCAAATCTTGGTTTGGAGGTCAAAGAAGCCAGCAATATCCGATTCAGTTCTTATCAAATACCCGGTCTTGGATTTGAACCGGCAGTTATAGGTACTGCACTGAGCCTTGACGAGAACGAAATATCCAGACCTATTGAAGGACGAACCGGTGTCTATATTGTCTCTGCATTTAATGTTAAGAACCTTCCCGAAACAGATGATTATTCCTCAAGCAGGAAAAATCTGGCAAGAAGTGTTCGCTCAAGGGCCAATTACCAGGTTTACGATGCTTTAAAAGATAAAGTAGAAGTAGAAGATAAACGATCAAAATTCTATTAGAACATGTCTCTTACATGTAAACAAAATACAAAAAAAGGGGATTCTGAATTTCGAATCCTCTTTTTTTTTATATAATATGTTCATTTTTGAGGTATTCAATGAAAATCTAAACTCAGTAATTTTCGAAATCTATGCGTTACAAGGCATCGTTTAACTCCTCATCCCGACAGCAAGTATGCCGGGACTCCAGGGTTAAACGATGCCTTGCGCCTTTATCTTTCGAATTTACTGAGTTCAGAAAATATACAGGTTAATGATAAATGGCAACGGCTCTCACCGGGGAACCATCTCCATCTTTTATTTTAAGAGGGAAACATGAGAAATAAAACCTATCATTTTTTAGACAATCCAGATTTGTTAAATTTTCAACAAGAACTTTTCCGCTGCCAAGCAGGATATTGTGAACCGGTAAGTCTTCAGAGTTAACCGGATCAAAAGAAATAGCATCAATTCCCAAACCATAAATTTTTGATTCTGCCAGGTAACTTGCTGATTCAGCTGATAGAACCGGAAAGCTCGCAAAATATTTATTCGTGTTCCAAAACCGGCTCCAATTTGCATTGAAAAGGACAAATTCTGATTTTAAAATTCCTGCTTCGAATTGTTTGATATATGTCAGGGGTACTGTCTTCCCTGAAAAATGAGAAATATCAATAACGATGGCCTGGCCATAAAAATGTCTGACATCGAAACTATCTGTAAACCCACCTCCTTTGACAATATGAGATGGTAAATCAATATGGGTTCCTGTGTGTGTAACCATAGAAAGCAGAGTTTCCCTAAATCCTTCATTTTCTATTGTTGATATGGATTTCAGGCCGGGAGACATCGTACCGGGATATACCGGCATTGTGGACACTATTCTATGAGTTAAATCAATTATTTTCATAATCACTCGTATGTAACAAAAATATTCTTAAATCCAAATAAAACCAGAAAAATACCGTTTTAAACAACCTGTTTCAAATCAGCAAGAAGGAATAAAGACTAATCACCGGGTTTTTTAGCAGATAATTAAGAATTTAATATCAAAGATATAACAGAAATTAAAAAAACTCGTTAGTTTTGCAGAATTTTGCAGGCGATAAATAAAAATTGATTACATGAAACTGAGAACAGTTAAAATAGTAAAAAAATATGGGAAGCGAACCGTAGTAGACAATGTATCCCTGGAGGTTGAGCGTGGCGAAATTGTTGGTCTTTTGGGGCCGAACGGCGCGGGCAAAACAACCTCTTTTTACATGATCGTAGGCCTCATAAAACCGAATTCCGGTAAAGTCTATTTCGATGAGACCGAAATGACTAAACTACCAATGTACAAAAGAGCTCAAATGGGAATAGGCTATTTGGCACAGGAATCTTCTGTTTTCAGAAAAATGACAGTTGAGGACAATATTAAAGCTGTTT